>JBFIDG010000009.1:0-28240 GCA_041581335.1 Thermoplasmatota archaeon | reverse complement strand
GTGGCCGGGGCGGTCAATCCGCCAAACCGCACCGTCGCCACGTAGGTGCCGTGACGCAGGACGATGGCTTGCCGAGGGACCAGGTTGAACGTCGGATGGTCCAGGACCGGGCCTGACACCCTGCGGCCCTGGATCACGATGGCAGAGAACGCCACCTGGCCGACCGGCCGTGTCCTGGCGGACACGACGCTATCCGTGGCCTGCGGTCGAGGCGACGAACCGAGCATCGAGGGGTGCATGGCGTATCCAGCGATGGCGCAGGTTTAGGCGCGGCCTTAGGATGTGCCGGCCGCGTAGCGGCGTCGCCGGCGCCACGCCCGGCTGCTGCGCTGGAGGAATACGAAAGGAGGGAGAGGGAGGAGATGCTGGAGGGGCTGTTCGATGCGGCGGGCCTATGCAGGCGCCGGCGTCGCGTCGAACTTCAGCACGTACAGGCCACTGTGCCAGTCGGCGGCGACGACGTAGCCGCGGCTGTCAAAGTAGGCGCCCCACACGTTGGGGCTCCACACGAACGGCGTGTTCAGGGTGCCACCGTTGGCCTGCGGGATCTCCGTCGGCATGTAGTATCCGATGGTGACCGGTTCCTTGACGCGCTCGGCGGAGCCCACGTCGAAGAGCCAGATGCCGGCGTGGTAGTTGCCGGTGGCGACGTAGCCGTCCCAGACCTCGAATTCGTGGCTGTTCATCTCACAAAGGTGAGGCTGCGCCGGGTTGGCCGGCTTGCCGGGGATCCACCAGGTGCCGGTCATGGTGATGTTGCTCGGGTCGGTCCAGTCGACGACCTGGTAGGGCAGGCTGTCGCCGTTGCCGCATTCCTCGCCGGCCACGACCATGTAGGCGCGGCCGTCGACGGTGTTCTCCAGGGGCCACTGGCGGTGCCAGCCGGCGAAGCGGTTGTCGCGGTCGCCTTCCCAAAGACCGATCTCGATCGGGTTTGCGGGGTCATCCACGTTGATGACCGCGGTGCCGTAGCCGGCGCCGGTGACGACGACCCATTCGCCCGTGATGGGGTGGTGGCCGACCCAGAAGTCGTGGTTCGACCAGGGCAGCTTGCTGACCATCTCGAGACCGCTGGCATCATCCTTGATCTTCAGGATGTTGCCAGTGTAGGTCTGGAAGATGTAGTGGGTGCCGTTGATCTGCGCCGTGAAGACGTTGTGGTAGCCGTTGCCGCCGGCGCCTTGGGCGTCGTGGAACAGGAACACGGGGTTGCTGGGGTCCGTCACGTCGTAGAGGTTCATGCCGTTGGAGCCGACGTCGCCCACGGGGGGTGGCAGGATCGTGTTGATGGGGGTGGCCGCGCCGGTGTAGGTGGCGAGGATGAGGTACTTGCCGTCGTCGGTGAACTGGCAGTCAGAATTGACCGCGCCCGACATGACGCTGCTCAGGACCACGGGGTTGGCGGGGTCCTCGATGTCGACGATGGTGGCGCCACCGAAGGCGCCGCCGCTGCCTGCGAAGTGGGACACGCAGACCAGGTTCTCCCAAGTGTCGACCGCGATGTAACCGGAGTCGCTACCCGCACCGTCGCCCGCCATGGGGCGGGTCAGGGGGTTGTAGCCGACGAGCTCCATGCCGTACGAGCCGGCGTGGATGTTGGGCACGGCGTGCAGGTATGCAGCGCCGTCGTGGTCAGACGACACGACGTGGGAGAAGTCCTCCGTCGGTGCCGGCAAACGGGTCTTGTTGACCTCGGGGCGGAACGCGGTCCAGGTCGGTCCGTCGGTCGAGTCAGGCTCAGTGGCCGTGTCCGTGGCACAACCGGCCAGGACAGTGAGCGTCATCAGGGCAGCCATTGCTAGGGCGCGCATCGGGGTCGAGGTCCCCTAGCACATCTTAACGATAGTGGCGGGGCCGTTGTCCAATGAGGCGGAGCCCAAGCTGTTCGGAAGTAGCTGGGGGCGCCCGTGCCGCCGGATCGACCACGCGGGGTCGGATGGAGTGCAAGGAGCAGGATTCGCGGTGCGAGACAAGGAGGCGCGGAGCGCCGACGTTCTCTCAGCGAACGAGCGTTGCGAGTGTCGTTCCTGCTGCGAAGCACGAACGAAGTGAGTGCAAGGAGCAGGATTCGAACCTGCGAACCACTAAGGAGCAGGCCCTGAACCTGCCGTCGTTGGCCGCTTGACTATCCTTGCGAGGGGTTGCGATTGCTGCAAGGATCAGGCGTTGAACCTGCCGTCGTTGGGCGCGGGAAGCGGAGCTTCCGGTGGCTTCGTGCGGCCTCGTGAGAGGCAGCACGGGGCCGCTTGACCATCCTTGCGAGGGGGGCGAGTGTGGCTCCGTTGCCGGGGCCGATGTCCGCCGACATAGGTCGGACATTTAGGGGTTGGGAAAGAGAGGGGGAAGAGGAGTGGCGTGCTTACAGTGCGGAGACGGCGTCGCCGAAGGCCTTGAAGCGGTCCTTGAGGAGCTCCACGGCCTTCATCAATGCGTCTTCTGCCTTCAGGCTGCCATCGGTCTCGAAGTGGAAGAGGAACTTCCGGTCATCGTAGGTGATGGTCATGGCGCCTTCGGGCAGACCAAGGTTGACACCGTCAGCCAGGTTGACCTTCGCCTCGTTGAGGACGACGAGCTTGCTGCCGTCGACGCCCAGGATGCCCTGGGGCGTGTTGGCGACCGCGTACTCGGCCTGTTCCTTGCTGATCTTCTTGTTGTCGATCTTGGCCACGGGGTAGTACTTGTAACCGACCGCGTGGGCGACCTGCCACTTCGCGTGCTGCGTGCCTTGGCCTAGGACGGCCGTCGCTTCAAGGATCAGGCGTTGGCCTGCCGTGAGTTCGACGATGGGGATCTTTGGGTCCGCGATGGCGAACGCCTTGTCCTCGCATTCCAGGTCTTCGCTGTACACCGTGCAAGGACCTTCCTTGGTCAGGGTGTAGCGCACCAGGTATTCCGGGTTGCCTTCGTCATCGACGCGGCCCACGAGGTTGAGCGTGGACGGGTCGGTGGGCACGGGCAGCAGGGAAAGCCGGTGGGCCAGCGTCTCGTCAAAGAGTGCCGAAGTGTTGTCGTAGAACGTCACTTCCTCAATGGCGAGTTTGGGCACTTCCGCCATCAACGTACGGCGCAGCGCGTTGACAAAGTAGGGGTGGACCCCTTCGATGACGAATTCTGCGCTGCGCTCTTCGATGCTGCGGATCTCGAGTTTCATGATTACACCCGGCGGCCGCGGCGTCCGCCCTTCTTGCGGGTACCGTCGTGGGGGACCGGCGTGACATCCTCGATGCGGCCGACCATGATGCCGCTGCGGGCGAGACCACGGATGGCTGCCTGGGCGCCGGGGCCGGGGCTCTTGGACTTGTTGCCGCCGTAGCCGCGGACGCGGATATCGACGGTGTCGAAGCCCTTCTCCTTGAGGGCATCAGCGACCTTCTGGGCTGCGGTCATGGCGGCGAACGGACCACCCTGGTCCTTCTGGGCCTTGACGGCCATGCCACCACTGCACTTGCAGATGGTCTCGGCACCGGTGAGGTCGGTGACGGTGATGATGATGTTGTTGTAGGTCGCGAAGATGTGCGCGACACCTTTCTTTCCACTCATTCGGAGGCCTCCTTGCTTTCGGCTTCAGCAGCGGGCTCGGCGGCTTCCGGGGTCGCTTCGGCGGCCTCGGGGGCAGCTTCGGCGGGGGCGGCGGGCTTCACGGCTTCGACCATCTCGCGGATCTCGGCACCAGGGGCCTTCGGGCGGACCGGGTGGTCCGGGTCGGCGACGCTGGCGTTCTCGGCGAACTGGATGAGTTCCTCTTCCTCGCGGCGGACCACGTAGGAGGGGACGGTGACACGGCGTTCGCCGATCTGGATGAGGCCGTGGCTGACGAACTGGCGCGCTTGCTTGGGCGTGCGGGCCATGCCCTTCAGGTAGACGATGCTCTCGAGGCGGCGGTTCAGGATGCGCTCGACGTCAAGACCCAGGACCTCGTTGAGGGTGGCGTCTTGGCCGACGTAGCCTTCGCGGTGAAGGCGGACCAGGAGGCGCTTGGCTTCCATGGCACCCTGGGCGTCGTCGGGGTTGCGCGTGCGGCTGATGAGCCCACGGGCCTGACCACGGATGGTGCGGAGCTTGGACTGCGCCTTCCAGATCTCTGTCTTGTTCTTCAGACCGAACTTCTTGCGCAGCTCGTGTTCCGCCTTGATGCGGTCACCTTGCCACGGGTGGTTCGGGGTCTCGTACTTCTTCTTGGGGAATTTTGGTTGACCCATCTAAACCACCTACTTCTTCCTCTGGACGCCGACCGTGGCGCCCGTTCGGCCGTTGCTCTTCGTGCGCTGTCCGCGCACGGGGAGGTTCTTCTCGTGGCGCATGCCCTTCCAGCTGCGGATTTTCTTGAGGTTGTTGATGTCCTCGCGCAGGGTCAGGGTGATCTCGCTACCGATGAGGTGGATGTCTTCGCCGGACTCGGGGTCCATGCGGCGGTTGACCATCCACTCGGGGACGTAGTCCTCGACGGATTCGAGGCTCTTGATGAGCTTGTCAATGTCGCCGTCGCTGAGCTCACCGATGCGGGAGAGTTGGTTGACTCCGGCGTGGGTGGCGATGACGCGACTGAGGCGGTTGTTGACGCCTTTCACGCCAGCAAGGGCGTTGACGACGTTTTTCTTTCCGTCCAGGTCCGTGTTTGCGATACGGACCAGGTAGCGGAAGTCTTCTGGGAATTCTTCTTTGGCCATGTGAGCTCCCCCCTGCTCTCGAAGGAGCAAAGGATCGGTGCCTTCCGTTTCCGGATGGCGGCAATTCCGTGCGACAAAGGGGGGGTATAAAACGCTAAGGGCCGCCTTTGCGGCGCTTCCTGAGGTCGCCGGGCCGCGTTCGGCATTGTCTGCGGGACCGATGCCCCCATCAACCTGGACGCGTCTAGGCAGCCATGGTCGGGCCTGCTGCCCAAGCCATCCTCACCTTCCCAAACGCCTTGGGGCAAGGGGCCCCGTTGGGGGTCGGTCCGGGTTTGGCCGGGGTGCCGTGGACGCCGGAGGCATGGCTGGTGGCTGGGGTGGCGGTCCTGACGGCCTTGACCATCGCGCTGAGCATCCTACTCATCGGTCTGCGCCGACAGGCGCTCCGGCGGACCAAGGAACTCGAGGAGGTGCATGCGGCGGTCGCGGAAAGGGTCAATGCGAGGACGCTGGAGTTGGAGTCGGCCCGGCACCGGATGATGCAGATCCTGCACGCGGCGGGTGAAGGCATCTACGGGATCGACAAGGCCGGGTTGACGACGTTCTGCAATCCGGCAGGGCTCCGGATGCTCGGATATGCACATGAGGCGGAGGTCTTCCGTCGCCCCCTTCATGCTCTCGTCCACCATCATCGCGCCGATGGGTCGCCGTATGCGCTGGAGGACTGCCCGATCGCGGCGACACTGCAGGATGGCCGCGTCGCCTCGAGCAGCGCCGAGGTCTTCTGGCGCAAAGACGGTTCGTCGTTCCCCGTTGAGTTCACGAGCAACCCCGTGACGGTCGAGGGTGAGGTGACCGGCGCCGTGGTCGTGTTCAGGGACATCGGGGCCCGTCTGGCCAAGGAGGCGGAATTGCAGCAGAGCAACCGCGACCTTGAGGCGTATGCGATGCTGGCGAGCCACGACCTCCAGGCGCCGCTGCGTCAGGTCCTCGGCTTCGCGGATCTGCTGAACAGGCAGGCCGCGGGCCTGGACGATGACGGGAAGGAGTGTCTGCGGGCGATCTCGGAGAGCGCGGTGCGGATGCAGGCGGTCATCGACAGTCTCCTCACGTACAGCAAGGTCGCCAGCAGGAAACCCTCGTTCGAGGAGGTCTCCCTGGATGGCCTTGTCCACGACGTCCTGGGCATCTTCGCCGTACCCCTCAAGGATGCCGGGGCGAGCGTCGTGGTTGGCTCGTTGCCGACGGTGGTCGGTGACGCAGGCCGGTTGTTCCAGGTCTTCCAGAACCTGGTGCAGAACAGCATCCGTTATCGGAGCCCGGATCGACCTCTGCGCCTCGAGATCACGGCCGAGTCCAAGCCGATCTGGCATCGCATCACGGTCCGGGACAATGGCGTCGGGTTCGACGAGGTCCACAGCGAACGCATCTTCGCCATGTTCCAGCGCCTCCAGGAGAAATCCAAAGCGGGCGTCGGTCTGGGCTTGGCGATCGCGCGGCGGACCCTCGAGCAGCACGGTGGCACCATCCGTGCCGAGGGTGTCCCCGGTGAGGGGGCCTCGTTCATCATCGAACTACCGCGCGGGGCACAGCCATGAGGCTGCTGCTGATCGACGACGACAATTTTGACCGGATGCTGTTCCGTCAACGTCTACGCCTGGTGGCGCCCGACTGGCAGGTCGTGGAGGTCGTGGACGTGCGCGATGCGCTGGCCGCCCTCGCCACGGCCACCTTTGACATGGTCGTCACGGATCTCATGTTGCCGGACGGCGACGGGGCTGACGTCATCCAGGCTTTGGCTGCGGCAGGCGCTGGCCAGATCGTCGTGCTCAGCGGCATGCCCGACGATGAGTTGAGGGGCTTGCCCTGCGTGACGGCCGCCTTCGACAAGAATCACTTCAGCGCCGCGCAACTGCTCGACTTGGTCAGACCCACTGAGTGAACGAGTCCAGCGGCTTTCGCTCCAGGTCTGGCACTTCGCAGTCCGGCGCCGCGTAGCCGACGGGCAACAAAAGGAACGCTTCTTCGTTGGTCGGGCGGCCGAGCACCTCGGCTAGGAACTTCATGGGGCTCGGCGTGTGGGTCAGGCTGACCAGGCCTGCCTCTCGGATCGCAGCGAGGAAGAACCCTGCTGCGATGCCGCATGATTCGGCGACGTAGTAGTGCTTGGACTTGCTGCCGTCGGCCGCCACGCCGTATTTCTGGGCGAACATGACAACGACCCAGGGCGCGTCAGTGATGTGTTCCTTGACGAAATCAGTGCCGAGGGGCTTCAGGTCCGCGAGCCATTCAGCGGGCGCCAATTCTTCGTAGAAGCGCTTCTCTTGTTCCTCACAGGCGGCGCGGATCTTCTGCTTCAGCTCGGCGCTGCGCACGGCGACGAACGTCCAGGGCTGTTTGTGGGCCCCTGACGGCGCGCTGCCGGCCACGGTGAGGATCTCCTCCATCACGGCCTTGCTGACATCGCGGCTGGGGTCGAACTGGCGGACGGTCCGCCGACCTTCCATCCAAAGCCGGAACGCCCGGACCCGACGCAGTGATTCTTCAGGGTCGAGGACGACGGGGCGGTATGGGACCACGGAGGCCATGGCACAGCATGGGGGCCTTGCCATCTGGACCTATCGCTGGGGGAAAGTGTCACGTGCTGGTCCGGCCGTGCATCGGTGTGGCGCCCGGAGCCCTTGCACGACTCGCTGCCTGGTCCGTGCGCCACCGCGCTGCCCTGTGCATCGCGACCGCCCTGCTGATGGCCCTGCTCGCCTCGGGCGCGTCGCGACTCGTCTTCGACGAGGACCCTTTCGACGCGCTGCCGACCGGTGACCCGCACGCCCAGGCCGCCGAGCGCTTGATCGGCGGGTTCGCCGGCAATGCGTATGCATCCCCGGTCTTCGTCTCCGTGGCACCTGACAAATGGGCGATGGCCAACCAACAACTGCCCAACCGGGCGCCGCAGGGCAGCGGATCTGCGTCGCCTCTGGAAACGCTGCTGCGGGGCCAAGGGGTGGTCACTGCCACAGCGTATCCGGGGCCCCTCAACATCACGGACGAAGTGTACATGCGCGGCATGGACGAGATGTACGAGTTCGTCCGGGCCCGCGTCCCAGAGGTGACGTGGGGCATCACGTTGCCCTCGGAGGTGCGGCTCGTCAATTACACCAACACGGGGATCCCTGGCGTGCGGGCACCGGATCCCGCGGCCTTCACGATGCCAGGCACGGGGCCCGATGGTGCCGTCCAGTACCAGGCGGCGTGGCAGACGTTCTTTGCCAGCAGCCCTGACGCGGTGAAGACCATCGTCAGCGCCGACTGGAGATCCTCGCGGCTCGTCTTCTTGATGGAGCCCGATGGCCAGAGCCTCGATGCCATGGGTGCCAAGATCTACGCCGCAGTGGAGGCGTATCGGTCCGCCCTCATCGTGTGCGACGCGGGCCCGGACTGCAGCTTGGCCTGGAACGTCTTCGACCACGACGACGTGATCGTCGACCCACGGGGGGCGCCGGCGGCGTCACATCATCTGAGTGAGACGACCTGGGAGGACCTGGTCCGGCTGGCGCCGCTCGTGGCGCTCTTCATCGCGGCCAGTCTGCTCGTCGCGTTCCGACGCCCCGCCACTGTGGCCGCCGTGCTCTTGCCGCTTGGGCTTGCCGGCATCGGCATCGTCGGCACGCTCGGCTGGCTGGGCATCCCGATGCATTCGGTGAGCCTGCTGGTGTTCCCCATCGTCATGGGCAACGGCATCGACTTCGGCATCCACATGGCCAGTGCGTACCACGGCGCGCGGCAGCGCGGCCTTGGCCCTGCAGAGGCCGCCGCAGCGGCGGGCGAGCGCGCAGGCGTCCCCCTCGCCTTGGCCACGCTCACCACGTTGGCCGGCATCGCACTGCTCGTGGCTGCGCCCAACCGGATGTTGTCGCAACTCGGTATCGCCATCTTGGTCGGCATGGCGCTGCTGCTCGCCGTCAGCCTCACGACCTTGCCCGCGGCCCTGAGCTGGACCACGTCGCCCCGGGGCGGCTTGGGCACGGCGCCCGGTCTGGCCCGCTTCGCTTCGTTCTGGCGCCGCCATCGCACCGCCGCCGCGACCACGGTCGTCGTCTTGCTGCTCGTCGCGGTCCCTGCCGCATCACGCCTGGACACGTTCGTGCTGGGCACGCCGGCAGCGGACTTCGGGCCTGACGACCCGCAGCGCCGCGACTTCGACGCCTCCAATGACCGCTACTTCGTCGACGACGAGGATCTGGTCAGCAACGTCTTGGTCCTGGAAGGCGACCTGACGACGCCGGCCGCCATGGAACTGATGACGCGCCTGCAGGATGCCATGCGGGGGCTCCCGTTCGTGCGTAGCGAATCGGTGTCCTCCATCCGGTTCGCCATGGAATCATGGTTGATGGTCCGCGAAGGCACGGCGGCTGCCCCCGTCGTCATCGCCCGTGAATCGGCCCAGCCGGGCTCCACGTTCCCCACGACGCAGGCCGGCATCCGGGCCGTCATCGACGAGATGTTCGCCACCCCGCTTGCCACCTATGCTTCGTTCTTCATCGACGCCCCCGACTACCGACTCGGTACGATGCTCGTCGAGATCCGGCAAGCACAGGACTTTGAGGTCTTGGAGCGCGACTGGCAGACGCTTCTGGACACCGTCGAGCGCGTCGCGGCCTCCGTGCCCGGGCACGACATCAATATCCACGTGGCCGGCCAGACCGCCGTCTCCTACCTGTTCACCGCCAAAGAACTGCCCTACCTGGCGACCGCGGCGGTCATTGGGCCTGTGCTGACCGGCGGCATCATCTGGGTGGCCAGGCGGAGCCTGCGCGACGGCGCGGTCGTCGCGTCGGTCATCGCCGCGACGGGACTGTGGTGGCTCGCTTGCCTTGCCATCCTGGACATCCCGCTCAGCATCGCCTTGGTGGTGCCCGTCGTGGTCATCTCCGCGATCGGCAGCGACTATGCGCTGCATCTGCGCCACGGCGCTCGCCACGATGGCCATGGGGCCTGGGCCACGGTGGGGCGGGCGGTGCTGTACTCGGCCATCACCGACATCGGGGCGTTCCTGATCTTCACCCGCATGCGCTACGGCTTGCTGCATGACGCGGCGCTGGCGACCGTCGCGGCGCTGGCCTGCGCCTTGGCGGCGACGCTGTTGGTGGTGCCGCTTATGGATCCGGCGCGCAAGGTCCAGCCGGTCCCGGCGGCCTTGGCGCAGACGCCGCAGCACGCCGCAGGCTAGGCGCAACCTGAAGCGGTCCTGGGCCGATCCGCATGGCGTGCGTTTCATCGTCGCCACATTGCTGCTTGCGTCCCTGGTCGGGTGCGTCGACAGCGAGGACACCTACCGCATCTCAGGATCGTTCACGGCGGATCGTGCCGACGAGGACATCCAGGCCTTGGTGGACAAAGGTCGCGGCCTCGGCGGGGACACCGCCATCATGGAGAGCTTCCCAGAGCAGTTCACGGTCCGCGCGTTCGGGCTCAAGGAATGCCGTGAGCTGGAGACATGGCTGGCCGCCCAAGATTTCATCGCCAGCATGACGAGCTGCGAGCGTGACGGCCAGCCATCGTGACGAAGCCCTGACAAACCCCACGCCGCTGGCCTCGCCGTGGACATCCACGTCTATGGTGCCGGTTGCCTCGGCCTGGGCGCCGCATTGGCGCTCGCAGAAGACGGACACGACGTCACCGTCATCGACCCGAACGGCGTCGGCACCGGCGCCAGCAGCAAAGCCGCCGGCATCGTCTCCACGATGACGTGGAACGACGACGACTTCCACCTTGTCCAGCAGACCCGTGGACGCCTCGGGTCCCTCATCGCAGAGGCGCAGTTCGATGTGCCCGCCGCCGAGGGTCTATGGCGCAGCCACGACAGCCTCACCATCGCCAAGGGCCCTCAGTTGCGCACCATGGACGACATCCAGGACCGCGTCGAACGCCTCGGCGAAGAGACGCACCGACTGGATCACAGGCAGGCTGCCGCCGAGTACCCGGACCTGCACTTCGAACAAGGCGAGGAGGTCCTCATCGCCCAGGAAGACGGCTACGTCGAAGCCGGTGATCTATGCACTGTCCTGGCCTGGGCCGCCGAAGAAGAAGGCGCCAAGATCGTCCGCCAAGCCGTCGGAGCACCCGACACCACGGTGCTGGCGATGGGCGCGTGGACCCCCGCCGAACTGGCGCGCCGCGACATCTCGTTGCCGCTGGCGTCGTTCCGCGTGCAGGCGGCATCCATCGGTATGCCGGTCAGCGTGCCCATCGTCCACGACGTAGCCAACGGCTGCTACTTCCGTCCTGAATCGGCAGGCACCATCCTCGCCGGCGACGGCACCCGCCTGTGGCCGCACGACCCCGAAGACTACGACGAGGCGGCCGACACCGAGTTCCGCGACAGCATCGCCGAGCGGCTCGTCCGGCGCATCCCCGCAGCAGACCAAGCGGTCTGGCGCCGCGGCTGGGCCGGCCTCGTCGTCGGCACCCCTGACCGGCGGCCGGTGTGTGGCCCGGTGGCTGACGACGTCCACGTGCTGTCAGGCGACAACGGCTTCGGCATCATGCGCTGCATCGCGTTGGGTCGCAGGCTGGCCGACGGGGTGGATGGGGACGTCCAGGCCGAGACGGCGCCGGCACGGTTTGCCGGCTTCGTCGACGAGTGGGCTTTGCAGGAAGGCTTCGGCTGGTGATCAGTCGAGGCTCCAGGGCCCCTTCGGCTTCGGCTTGTCCTCGGCGGGCCATTGCTTCGCCGTCACTTCTTCTGCCTCGTCTTTACCGGTCTGCGGGACCAACGGCTTGGGCTTCATCTTCGGCACCCAACCGATATCATCGTCCCACTCCACGGCTTCGACGTCGGCGGTCGGCTCTTCGGTCTCGATGGCATGCAATGACGCGCGGGCGGCCTGGGTAGGCTTCGGCGCCATCGCGTCGGCGCCTTGGCGGCCGGTGTCAGATGCCGGTGTATCCTCGGGCCCCTCATCGAAGCGTGGATCCATGAACGCCTCGGTGGCCAGCTCGGGCTCGGCCTCCGGGAACTCATCAGCCCAGGGGGCCGCCTCGGCTTCCGGCTCGCCTTCCGACGGCGCGGTCGTGGGCTCTTCATCCAATGGCTCGGCCTCCGCCTCGACCGGAGCTTCGTTGGGGTCTGCGGTGTCGCCGGGCTCAAAGATCTCCTCCGGGGCCGCCTCGGCGGGCCAATCCGCAGCGTCTGGCCCGAAGGCCTCAGGCGCTTCGTCGAAGCCGACCATGGCCTCGTGCGGGGCCGCTTCGTCGCGTGCGTGCGCCAGCAGCTCCTCGCTTTCCGCCTTGGCCGCGAACGGCTGCGCGGCCGCAGCCTCCTCCAGCCCAGGGCGTCCGGCCGCGACGTCGGCTTCCTGGCGCCAGACCTTCTCCACGGCCTCCCTAGGCAGCGGTGTCGCCACGGGCCGTCCGCGCACCGTGCGGCGCGTCGGGGCTGTCGCAGTGGGCCTCGCGGTGGGCTGCTCGGCCGCTTCAGGGCGCAGCACGCCGTACAGGTGGATGGGCTCACCGTCGTTGCCGCGTTGCAGCCACGCCTCGATGATGTACGGTCTCTGGCGACCCGAGCCATCGATCATGCGCAACCGCTGCGGACTCGCGAACGAATCCGGGTGGTCGACCAGGGACTCCAGGATCGGTAGGTCCTCCCGCGTGACGCAACGCGCCCAGTTCTCGTACTCGTATTGATCGGAATGCAGGAACTCCGCCATGCCACGGCTCCATGTCCATTCGCCCGTGCGCAGGTCGACGCTCCATGCACCGGTCCCGGCAAGGGGTTCCAGCGCATCCAACCAGCGGGTCATGCGCTGGGCCTGGCGTTCCAGTTCGATCTCGCGGAAGATGCGCCGGACGATGCCGTCCAGGCGGACCACGCGGCCTTCCTCGTTACGGACCGGGACCACGCGGTCTTCGACCCAGACATGGTTACCGGCCGCGGTGCAGACACGCCACCGGAGCGTGCTCTTCTCGCCGCTGCGGGCGTGCTCCCAGCGCTCCGCGACCGCCTGCCGGTCATCCGGGTGGGCGAGGGCCAAGAAGTCCTGGAAGTCGCCGAAGGCCGCGATGCTATGGCCGGTCAGGGTCTCGACGGTCTTGGTCAACATGGCGGTCCGGCGGCTGGGCACCTCGACCGAGTAGAGCACTTCTTCGAGGTTCTGCAACAACCGGTCCTGGCGCTCGGCCTGCTCCTCCAGGATATCCTCCATGAGGTACTCTCGGGTCCGGTCGACCACGGTGAGGATGAGGCCCTTGTCCCCGCCGGGGTGGGTGACGGGGCGGGCCCGCACCTCCACGTCGAGCAGTTGCCCGTGGCCGTTGAGCAGACGGCCCTCGAACGGCGGCGTGCGCCGTTGGGTCTCGAGCGCGTACATGATGGGTGCCATGCAGTCGTCGGGGTCGTTGGCGGCGGCCAGCGACGTGACCGACTTGTTCTGCATGCTCGCCGCGCTGCGTTTGAAGACCTCCTCGGCACCGGGGTTCCAGCTGATGATGTTGGCCCGGGAATCTAGGGCGATCAAGGCGACGCTGGTGGCCTCCCAGATGGCCTCGACGCTCGCCGCGTTCTCCTCCAGCTCCAACTCTGTCCGGGACAGGTGGTCGTATTGTTGACGGACCACGGAGACCAAACGGATCGTTCGACCGGCGATGGTGGTGAACCAGGACAAGATGACCATGAGGCCGGCGGCCAACGCCAAGGCAGGGTCTGTCAATGCCAATGGGAAGACGCCAAGCCAGATCGTCACCGCCGCAAGCAGCACACCGTGCCCCAGACCGACGACGGCCGGGATGATCCAGTCCTTTGCGTACCATCCGGTCACCAGCAGCGGGCCGAGCATCCACAGGACGCCCAGGGGCGAGAACGGCAATGTTGCGACCAACAACAGGACGTAGGTGGCCCACGCGATCGGGACCGCGACGCTGGCAGGCCAGCGGGCTGGGTGCCAGGCGCTCGTCATCCCTTTATGCTCGGTGCTGAGGGGCCTTAACTGTCGCCAACTAGGGACTGAGGGACTGCGGCTCCGCGGCCACGGGGCGGTGTCAGTGCGACGAGGATGTCGCCCGCTTCGGCATGGAATGGTTCGTCCTCTGCAAAGACGCGGACCTGTTGTTCCTTGTCCAAGCGGTACAACCCAAGGGCCTTGTCGCCGTGTTCGGCCCGCCAATCATCCAGATCGAACTGCTCCGTGATGGGCGTCCGGGTGACGCGCCACCCGTCGCGAAGGCGGTCGCGCATCTCGGTGTATGTGACGCGGCCGTCCCACAGGAACCGCCCGCGCAGGTGGGACTCCATGGATTCCGCCTCCGAGACGGCCACCTGATAGACGTGGCCGCGGCCGAAGTGGTCCGTGAATCGGACGGCCGCCAGCGAATTGGTCGTGCGGTTGGGCGTCAGCGCCCACATGCTGCCGAGCCCCTCGATGCCTTGGCGCTCCTCGAAGTGGGGGTCGAGGGCGTCGCCGTGCACCGCGGTGAACCCGTCAGTGTTGGCCCGGCCGACCGCTTCCACGTTGGTGTCGACCAGCAACGTCCGGATGCCTGCCTCGTGCAGCGGCCGCGCCAGCGCGCGGCTGACGCTGTTGGCGCCGATGATCAGCACGCCATTGGCCGGCGGGCCGGCGACGCCCAGCAGGCGTGCGAGGGGGCGCGCCGTGAGGGCGTACAGGATGACCGTCGTCACGATGGTGAGGAACGTCACGGGCACGAGGATCTCGCCCCCTGGGACGCCCGCCGCCTCGAGGCGCAAGGCGAAGAACGCGGCGGCGGCCGCGGCGACGATGCCGCGGGGCGCCATCCAGGACAAGAAGACCCGCTGGCGCCAACTCAGTGTGCTGCCGCGGGTGCTGAGCGCGACCGCCAACGGCCTGGCGACGAAGACGAGGATACCGACGAGGGCGAACGCGGCCATGTCGAGGTCGAGGATGGCTTCCCGGGAGACATTGGCCGCCAGAAGGATGAACAGCACGCCCAGCAGGATCTGGCTCAGGTCCTCCTTGAAGTCCAGGATGTGGCGGATGTCGGCCCAGCGCTGGTTGGCCAGGAAGACCCCCATGATGGTGACCGCGACGAGACCGGATTCGGGTTGGAGGACGTTGGCCACTGCGTAGGCCGCGAAGACCGAGGCGAGTCCGGCGCCTGCGCCGAGGGCATCGGGCACCAGGAAGCGCCCTTCAAGGAACGTGATCAGGGCTCCGGCGGCCAGCCCGATGGCGCCGCCGAACGCGACCGCTTTGGCGAGGCCGAGCATGGCGACGCCGGCGGAGCTGGCGCCGCCTCCGGCCAATAGGGCTTCGAACGCCAGTACGGCCAAGACCGCGCCGACGGGGTCGATGAGGATGCCTTCCCAGCGCAGCACGGCCGCGGTCTGCCGGTCGGGGCGGATATGGAGCAGCAGGGGCAGGACCACCGTCGGGCCGCTGACCGTGAGCACCGTACCGAGGACGAGGGCGATGCCCCACGGCAGCCCGAGCAGGAACACGGCCGCCACGGTGCCGATGATGCCGGTGACGACGACGCCCAGGGTCACCAGACGGGCGACCACCGGCCCGTGCGCCCGGATCTCGCTCCAGCGTAGGCCCAGGCCGCCTTCGAACAGGATGATGGCGACGCTCAGTCCGACGACGGTCTCGAGGTGGTGGCCGAGCAGCGCCTCGACGTCCAGGATGCCCAGGCCAGGGCCCAACACGAGGCCGGTGCCCAGCAGGACCAGGATGGCCGGGATACGCAGGCGCCAGGCAAGCCATTGCGCCGCGATGCCGAGGAAGAGCACCAGGGCGACGCCGTTGATGGGGTTCATTCTGGACCCGTGTCCACGGTCTGGCCCATGCGGTACCAGCCTTGGATGCCGTGCATCAGGTTGGAGACCTGGAAGCCCTGGGCTTGCAGGAACTTCGCTGCTTGGTGGCTGCGCATGCCGGCGGCGCATTGCAGGATCAAGGGCCGGTCCTTGGGAAGCTCATGCATGCGGTCGGGGACGAGCCGGAGCGGGATGAACAGGCTGCCCGGGATGCGGGCCTGGGCCCGTTCTTCGGGTTCGCGGACGTCGACCATGACGGCGCCGGCCTCGACACGGGCGGCAGCCTCGGCCGGGGCCAACTGTTCGATGCCGTCGATGTGCTCAGCCACGGACCGTCGACGTCGTGCCTGGCTTATCGGCTTTGGGGCCTAGCGGGAGGGGCTCATCAAGGGGTCGCGGCGCCGCTCCGGGTAGCGGTCGCCGGATTCCAGGGCCAGGGAGATGGCGGCGGCGACGTCGCGGGGCTCCAATGGCTTGGTGAAGATGTGCTGCACGTGCGCCTTGTTGCAGGCTTCGAGCAGGACGTCGGACTCGGGGAACGCCGTCATGAGCATGCGCGTGGTCTTGGGATTGTTCAGCCAGGCATACTCGAGGATCTCGGTGCCGTTGCCCTCCGGCATGAACTGGTCCGTGAGGATCAGGTCGACATGGCCGAGGCGTAGCATCTGGATGGCGTCGTGGGCGTTCTCGGCCGCGACGACGCCGACCCCCTCAAGGGCCCTGCGCAGGTAGGTCGTAAGGCTCTCTCGGATGTCCTCTTCATCATCGACGACGAGCACGATGGGCCGGGTCATGCCTATGGTTCCCCGCCCAGGGACAAAGATGGGCGACATGGGCCCGGAGGGCCACACCGGCCCTGGGGCGATGGGGCTGGGGGTCCGCGCCTCAGAACTCTTCGAGGCGCGTCTGGCTGCGCAGACGGTGAAGCAGGCTGAGGGACTGTGGCCAGTCCTGGCTGCGTGCATGGCGGACCATGTGCCGCAGCGCCGCGTCCGTGTCTTCGAACACAAGGCCCTTGCCTGCGAGGGCCCGTCTGCATGTTTCCCGGACCACCCAGACCCCGAGGGGCGTGGTGTAGGCGTCGGTGATCTCTCGCAGGACGATGGCCGTGGCTTGGCGCCGCAGCGCGTGCAGGTGCTCCAGCACAGGAAGCCGGGTGGCGTAGTAGCCGCCGGTCGTGTTGGCGGCATACGTGGTGCGGCCCCGGTGGTCTTCCCAGTCGACGGCAGGTGCCCGGGGTTGCCGATCGCCGGTCCAGAACGAGCCCTTGAGCCACGATTCGGCGAGCTCGAAACCCCAGGGGCCTGGCAGGAGCATGATCTGGAAGCGGTTGCCGAAGTGCTCGCCTGCGTGGACCACGGGTTTGTCGATGGAGGGCATGTCTCGAAGGCCGTCGATGAGGTGTTTGCCGAGGGTGTCATCGGTGGCCGTGATGGCCCAGCGTGTCGGGACAAGTCGGCGTTGCCGTCCTTGGCCCACCATGCCGGCGCTCAGGATGCGCTCCATCTGGTACGGGTCGACGCCCGCTTTGTACATCTCGGACAACGCCTCCGTCGCCCGCAGGTCCGTGTCGGATGTCAGGCGCTCGACCGGGCGCTCGACGCGGACGTTCTCCGTCAGTCGGGCACGCTCGATGGTGCCCGTGGGCCCATGGGGGGCCGTGAAGTCCCCCACGTTGGCGGTGCTGAACCGCGGCGCACGGTCCAGCCTGACCTCGGCGTCCACGGGTCGGGCGGCGATGGCGAGTTCTTGGCTCAGGTCCAGGATGCGGTCGCCGCCCTGGGCGGGGGCGTGGACGGAGATCTTGTGGCTTGTGCGCACGAGGCTGCTGCGCAGACCTACCACGTCAGGGATGGTCATCTCGTCGAGCCAGCGGGCCGGCTGGTCGAGGCGCCGTGCGGCGTCCTCATCCATGTGCACCGCAGGCAGCATGGGTCCGACGCTCACGGAAGGGTAGCCGTGGCGTCCCACGAACATCGTCGGCGGAGACGAGCCGAACAGGTCGCGTCCCACCGGGGCCGTCTGCGGCAGGTGGCTGCGCACCCGGGCCAGCAGCGGGCATGGATCGATGCCGCACAGCGAGCGCGCCGCCTTGCATTGGACGCACAGCTCGGGTGGGATCGAGTCCAGGACCGACAACAGGTCGCCGAAGTCGGGCCGGGACAAGACCTGTGCGGAGCGCCGGGGTGGAGGGCCGATTGTCCTCAGGGGGTAAGGGCCACTGGCCGCATCTTCTTGTCTTGGGTAAGCGGATGAAGAGCCATGCATCCCCAAGTTGGCGTCCCGACCGTGTTGTTGGTCGAGGACGACGACGATCTGCGCGAAAGCCTCACGGAGTTCCTGCAGCAGAACGTGCCGGGCGTCCAGGTCGTCGCCGTGGACAACGGGATGGACGGCCTTGAACGCTTGACGCTTTACGACGTCCGCGTCATCTTGACCGATTACCAGATGTTGGGCATGGACGGCTTGGAGTTCTTGGCACGGGCGCGGCAACTCCGCCCTGAGGTGCCGCGCATCCTCATGAGCGCCAATGCCACGATCGAGGTCGCCACCGCCGGCGTGAACCGGGAACGCATCAAGTACCTGCTTCACAAGCCCCTTGATCTTGAGCAGACCGTGCGGGCGGTGCATGCGGCCGTCGCCGAGTTCGAGGACCAGCAGAGCATCAGGCCTGGGCTCAGGCGCTAGTCTTCCGGACGTCCAGCGCCGGGCCTTGCATGACCCCTGCGATATGCAGGGGCAACCAGACGCTGAACGTGGTGCCTTGGCCCTTGCCGCCGCTCTCGCACCGGATGGTGCCGCCGTGGGCGCGGATGATGCCCTGGCTGATGTACAGCCCGAGCCCGGTCCCGATGTGCGCACCGAGCTCTTTGCGGTGGAACTGGGTGAACGGCCTGAACAGCCCCTCGACCTGTGCCGGCTCTAGGCCCATGCCGGTGTCCTTGACCTGGATCCGGACTCCCTTGGCGTGAGGCTTGACCGAGACGGTGATGGTGCCGCCTTCGGGCGTGAACTTGATGGCGTTGCTGAGCAGGTTGACGACGACCTGATCCAGGCGCACAGGGTCGCCGTCGACGCTGATGCCGGCGTCGATGTCCTGGGCGATGGCCACGCCTTTGCTCTGGGCGGTCTCCGCGAAGATCGCGATGGCCCCCGTGGCGAGCTGCGCCGTGTCGACGCGCCCCTTCTCGATGGCGAGGCGGTTGGACTCCAACCTGGCCGCGTCGAGGATATCGCGCACCAGCCGTTCCATGCGGTTGATGTTCCGGCTCAGCATCTCGAAGCGTGGCTTGTTGGCTTCATCCGCAGTGCGGACCAGGGAGACCAGTTGGATCTTCAGCGGTGTCAGCGGCGTCGCCAGCTCGTGGGCCGCCGTGCTGAGGAACGTCGACTTGAGCGCGTCCGTAGACTGCAGCTCTTCGATCTGGGCCGCCTGACGTTGGATGCGGTCACGGTCAGCCGGATCGACGTACAGGGCGACGAAGCCCTTGGGTCGGCCGGTCTCGTCCCGCAGCGGCGCCGTGTATGCTTCGTAACGGTGGTCGCGGCCGTCGGCGTGGCGCCGGATGACCTCGTTGCCCATCTGCGATGTGCGCAGCGCGGCGATGTTCCAGTCCGAGAACCGTGCTTCGTATCCGGGCGGCGCCGGCGGGTAGCATTGGCCCAGGACCTCGGCACGGCTCCAGCCGAAGCATTCCTCTGCGGCCTTGTTCCAGTTCATGACGCGACCGTCCACGTCGTGTTCGATGATGGGGATGGGCGCGCCCTGGATGACGGCGTCGAGGCGCCCCTCTGCGGCCCGCACACTCCGCTGCAGGTTCTCCTCGTTGCTCTTCGGCTCAGCCACGACCAGGGCCGCCGCGCCGTCGGCCAGGTCGACGTGACGGATGATGACATGGTGGGGTCGGCGGTGGATCCTCAGATCGAGGCTCTCATCATGGGCCTGCGTCAGGCAGCGGTGGATGCGTGCCTTGAGTTCGCGCGCGGGGTCTTTGTCCGTGATGGCTTCGCATACGATGGACCCCTCTACAGCACCGGGCTCGATGCCTTCCTTGCTGTTCCAGGCGTCGTTGCAGGCGACGATGGTGCGTTGCGCGTCGATCAGGCAGGCCGGCGAAGGGAACGCGTCGACGAGGGCATTGGCCGTCGACGCGGCGATGGCGACGCCCGTGAAGTCCTGCGTGTGCCCGACGGCCTGGTTCTTGTACGCTCCTGGCAGGAGCTCCAGGCGCAGTGTCCTTTGGCGATCACCATCGGTCCAGGGCACATCCATGCTGCTGCCTCGGCCAGCCGCCGCTTCCACGAGCCGGGCCTTCAGTTCGTCCAGGGTCGTGGCTCCGCAGGCGCTGGCCAGTTCGTCAGGTGGCGGGACGCGGCCCCAGCCCATCGGTCCAGGGCGGAACGTCTCATCGACCAGATCATAGGCCCAGGACTGGTTGAGGCGCGGTGGTCGGCGGATCACCGCCTGCCGCGCGGCCGTCTCCTTGCGGGCCCAGGGGGCGAGCATCGCCAGCCCGACGAGGCCGAGTGCCAGGGCGCCCCCCGCGGCTCGCATGAGGGGGCTCTGGGCCATGACTGTGACCATGATCGCCAGAATGCCGGCGCCGGCAAGCCACAGTCGCATGAGCCAATCCTGCACTGGGTCGAAGAGCCGTCTCCTGCTTGATAAGCACTCGACGGCGGTTCGGCGGCGCCTCGTTCCGTCGGGTCCTCGGGCGCCGCCGGATGCCACCACAAAGCCTTAGGTCGTCAGGTCCACATTCGGGAGTATGGTCGCAACGGCCGGCAAAACAATCCTCCTTGTGGATGACGAGCCAGACATCATCGAGTCCTTGGCGTGCCTTCTGGAGGGTCGTATCGCCGACGTCGCGATCCACACTGCTGCCGATGGAGAGGAGGCCCTTGAGTGGCTGGCGCAGAACACCGCCGACGTCATCGTCAGCGACTACCGGATGCCCGGCTTGACCGGCCTGGAGTTCCTTGACGAGGCCATGAAGCGTCACGGGCGCCAGAATGCGGTGCTGCTCACGGCCTTCGACGAACGGCGCCGTGCCATCGATGCGGCGCGCCAGGGCCTGATCCAGCGCTTTTTCATGAAGCCGCCCAATGTTCCGGAACTGGTGGCCGGCATCGAGGAGCTGTTGCGGCCGGAAGGCCTGTCCGCGACGGCCGGTTAAATCGCGCGACCGGCCCACAGGGCCACTGGTCCACTGGCCTGGTGGTTTATGCTCGCCGGCGTTGAGGATGAGGCATGGCGACCCGACCGCGGATCATGGTGATCGATGACGAGGAAGACCTTCGATCGAGTGTAGCGGATGTCCTGCGCTGTCTCATGGATGTGGACGTCGTCGAGGTCCCCTCAGGGCCCGATGCGATCGCCGAACAACGGCGACACCCTGCGGATGCGGTCGTCGTCGACTTCCGCATGCCCCGCATGAACGGCCTGGACACGACGGCAGGCCTCAAGGCCATCACGCCGGGATTGGGCGTGGTCATGTTCACCGCCTACCAAGACGGTGCCTTGATGGGGGAAGCGCTGAGGCAAGGGATAGACCGTGTCTTGGGTAAGCCGTCCCGCGCCGAGGATCTGGTAGAGGCCGTCGAATATGCCCTCGCCGAGTCGAGGGTCCGCCCCGGCCATGTCCTGTCCTCCGCCGAGCCCTGACGGTCGAAGCCCTTTCAACCGGGCCCCCCTGGCGCGGCCTGTCCATGGATCTCGTGTGCCCCCTCGATTACCGCTACGGCCGTGCTGAAATGAAGCAGGTCTTCTCGGAAGAGAGCCGACTGCGCTACCTGATGCAGGTCGAGGCCGCCCTGGCCTGGGCCCACGCCAAGACCGGCACCGTGCCCATGGAGGCCGCCGAGGCGCTCCAGAAGGTCGCAGACACCGCCGGCCGCGTCACCCCCGCCCGCGTCAAGGAGATCGAGGCGGAGATCCGCCACGACCTGATGGCGGTGGTCAAGGCCATGACCGAGGCCGCCGACGCCGACTTCCCCGACCTGATGCCGGGCAAGTACGTGCACCAAGGTGCGACCTCGTACGACACCATCGATACCGCCAACGCGCTGCAGTTCCGCGACGCCACGGACCAGATCGTCATCGGTCTGCGCCGCCTGCTCGCCGCCCTACTGAAGCTCGCCGACGAGCACCGCCACACGACGATGCTCGGCCGCACCCACGGCCAGTCCGCGGTCCCCATCACCTTCGGCCTCAAGATGGCGGTCTACGCCAGCGAGACCGGTCGCCACCTGGAGCGCCTCGCCGAAGTGCGCAAGCGCATCGAGATCGGCATGATGAGCGGCGCCACCGGCAGCATGGCCGCCTTCCGCGGCAAGGGCATCGAGGTGCAGCAGCTCGTCTGCGACAAGCTAGGCCTCGCCCCCGAGACCGCCAGCACCCAGATCATCCAGCGCGACCGCTACATCGAGCTCCTGAGCCACCTGGCCAACATCGCCACCAGCCTTGAGAAGTTCAGCACCGAGGTCCGCACCCTGCAGCGGACCGAGATCGGTGAGGTCGCTGAGGGCTTCGATGTCAAGAAACAGGTCGGCAGCAGCACGATGCCGCACAAGCAGAACCCCATCACGAGCGAGCAGGTCAGTGGCCTGGCCCGCCTGGCCCGCAGCATGTTGATCCCCTCGTGGGAGAACGCCGTGCAGTGGAACGAACGCGACCTGGCCAACTCCGCCCCCGAGCGCTTCATCCACCCCCACATGTTCCTCCTCATCGACCACTGCCTGCACAAGCAAGCAGACGTCTTCGAGAACCTCCGCGTGTTCCCCGAGAACATGACGCGCAACATGGACCGCGCCCAGGGTCTCATGATGGCCGAAGCGGTCATGATCGCGTTGACCGAGAAGGGCATGGGCCGCCAAGACGCCCACGAAGTGGCCCGCGAGGCCGCCATGGTCGCCATCCACGAAGGCTGCCACTACCACGAGGCCTTGCTGCGCAACGACGCCATCGTCGCCGCGCTCGGCAAAGACGGCATCGCCTTCAGCGTCGACCCCAAGAACTACGTCGGCCCCGTCGACGCCATCGTCGACAAGGTCATGGCCGAGACGAACGGCCTGTGACCTCGGCACCGACCTTCTTCGAGGACGCGCCTGCATGGCGCGCTTGGCTGGCCGAGCATCACGACAGCGAACGCGAACTGCTGGTCGGTTTTTGGAAGAAAGGCCGCGGTCGTGCCAGCATGGATTGGCCCCAGTCGGTCGACGAGGCACTGTGTTACGGCTGGATCGATGGCATCCGTCGGCGCATCGACGACGATGCGTACACGATCCGGTTCACGCCGCGCCGCCCGGCCAGTATCTGGAGCCAGCGCAACATGGAACGGGTCGCCGCCCTGGCCGCCGAAGGTCGCATGAGGCCTGCCGGCCTCGCCGCGTGGCACGGACGCACCGGCAAGGAAGGCATCTATGCCTTTGGACAGGGCGTCGACCCGCCGGGCTTCGACGAGGAACAGAAGGCCCGGTTCGGGGATGCTTGGCAGTTCTTCGCAGACCAGCCGGACGGTTATCGGCGTCAGATGATCTGGTGGGTCCGCTCTGCCAAGCGACCGGAGACGCAGCTGCGGCGGCTCGACGCGGTGGTGGCCGCCTCGGCGCTTGGACGGCGAGTGGAGCCGAGCCGGCCCTTTGCCGCCACGGACTAGCCCTGGCGCGCCAGCCACGCGTCGGCGGCCGATGGCCGAGCCTCCACCAAACGGGTCCCTGCAGGACTTCGCTCTGCCTCAGTCCTGTTTCTTGCGCGCCAACTTGGCGGCCTTCGCCTCTGCCCGGGCCTGTTCCTTGAGGCGCTTGCGCTCCTCTTTGATGGCCTTCTTGTCCGCGCGCACGGCGGCGGGTTCCTCCGCTTTGGGTGCCACGCGGGTGGGCATGTCGAAGCCAGAGTCAGGCAGCGGTTCGTCGAAGCTGCGGTCGCGCCCAGGTTGGGTACGGTCCAGGTAGCGGCGTTCGCGCTCTTCGAAGAGACGGCGCGCGCGTTCCTTCTGTTCGTCGCTGAGCCCCTCGTTGAGGTAGTCCTCGTTGATGACGAAGGGCCGGAACTCGCTCTTGGGCTCCTCGACCTCGGCAGCAGCGGCCTCGGCGGCCTGTAGGTCCGCGTCGAGTCCTGCCTCTTCCGCTTCGAGGGCTGCCAGTTGCGCCTCTAGTTCAGCCAGGTCAGCGTCCTCGTCCTTGCGGCGGCGCAGGACGACGAGCAGGATGATGACGAGGGCCAGGATGACCAGCCCGAGGATGACGATCCACCATGGGAACGTGTCGCCGGCGGCCTCCTCGTCACTCACGTCGGCGACATTGGGGTCGGTGCCGGCGCGGATCTCATCGGCGTTGCTGACCCCGTCGCCGTCATTGTCGGCGCCGGCGTCTTCGGCGTTGAGGGGGTTGAGTCCGTGGTCCAGTTCGGTCTTGTCGTCAAGGCCGTCGCCATCGGAATCGAAGTTCATGGGATCGGTGCCGGCGGCGAGCTCTTCGCTGTCGCTCAGCCCGTCCCCGTCACTGTCGGGGTTGAGGGGGTCGCTGCCGGCGAGCACTTCGTCGCCGTCATTGATGCCGTCGCCGTCCGTGTCGGCCTTCAACGGGTCGGTGCCGTAGATGTTGACCTCGTCACCATCGCTCAGGCCATCGCCGTCCGTGTCGAACTTGAGCGGGTCGGTGCCGATGAGTGTCTCGTTGCCGTCATGGATGCCGTCGCCGTCCGTGTCGGGGTTGGCCGGGTCGGTGCCGTTGGCCAGTTCGTCGCGGTCGTCGATGCCGTCGCCGTCATGGTCCATGCCGGCCTCGGCCTGGGTGCCGATGGTGTAGATGCGGCCGAAGTCGGCATCGGGGGCGCGGTCGCCGCCGGTGCCGGTGCCGGCGTTGATGTAGAAACCGCTGGTGGAGAGG
This sequence comes from Thermoplasmatota archaeon, assembly GCA_041581335.1. Taxonomy (GTDB): domain Archaea; phylum Thermoplasmatota; class E2; order JACPAO01; family JAHFTW01; genus JBFGSX01. The sequence continues at coordinate 3,949 of JBFIDG010000009.1, read as the reverse complement.
GCCAGTTCCAGCGCTTGGCCGGGCGCGATGCCCGGGAACGTCGAACGGGGGACCTCCCATGTCATGGTGGTGCCCGCCACAGTGCCCGCAGACGTGGACAGGTCGACCTCGTTGCCTTGGAACTGGGCAAAGAGACGGAAGGAGATTGTCTGCTGCGTCCCGGGGGTGGGCGCCGCGGTGAACGCAGCCGTGATGGTGAACGCCTCGGGGCCTTCAGCTTCGAGCCACACCTTGCGGATGTCGATGTTGTCGTGGTTACGTCCCGTCTCGGTACCCGAGTCACCGGCCTTGTCCTCGACCTCAGGGTCGGACTCGGAGCCGGCGCTCCCGAGGGGCGCAGCTAGCAGCATCGCCAATAGAAGGGCCAGAAAGAGGCCGCGGCGGACCATTGGACTGTCTGACCCCTGGCCCGCATAAAAGGGGACCGACATCGAGCATGGTGGCGAGCCGGCGACCGCCGCGGGATGGCGAGCCCCTTTTCACGGCAGCGCGGGTCGGCAGGTCGTGGCCCGTCCCCGCGGTACCCGTGACTTCGCTCCTGACGAGATGGCAGCCCGTAGCTGGGCGGCGGCTCGACTGCGCACCGCCTTCGGTCGCTTCGGGTACCAAGAGGTCCAGACACCCACCTTCGAAGAGCTCGAACTGTTCACCGCCAAGAGCGGTGAGGGCATCATCAAGGAACTCTACGACTTCACGGACAAAGGCGACCGCCGTATGACGCTCCGGCCCGAACTGACGGCCCCCGTCATGCGGATGTACTTCGAGGACCACGCCTTCGACCCCAAGCCGCTCAAGTGGTTCTACCACGGCAGCTGTTTCCGCTACGACCGACCACAGACCGGCCGATACCGTGAGTTCTGGCAGTTCGGCTGCGAACAGATCGGCGCCGGCACCCCCCTCGCGTACGCGGAGCTCATCGCCCTCGCCGACGCCATGTTCGACGCCGTCGGGCTCATCGGCCGCGACTTCAAGGTCGGCCATGTCGGCATCCTGCGCCACCTCGTCGGCCGCCTCGGCCTCGACGAAGGGCAACGCGGGGCCTTGATGCGGCAGATCGACAAGGTCGACAAGGTCGGCACCGAGCCCGTCATCGCGTACCTTGACGAACACGCGCCGGGCAATGCGTGGTTCCAGGAGATCTGGAACGTCACCGCCACCGATCAACTTCCGGCGCTGGTCGGCGACGATGCCGCCGCGCTCGCCCTCGTCCAAGAACTGGCCGAGACGATGAAACACGTCGAAGCGATGGGCGTCACTGCACGGCTCGATCTGGGCATCGCCCGCGGCCTCGACTACTACAACGGCATCGTCTTCGAATGCCACAGCCCAGCCCTCGGCGCCCAGAGCCAACTCCTGGGTGGTGGCGGCTACGACCTGAGCGCCGTCTTCGGCGGCCAACCCACGCCCACCATGGGCTTCGGGCTCGGCTTCGACCGCACCCTCGTCGCCCTGGAGGCAGAAGGCATCGAACTGCCCACCGCCACCGGTGCCGGGGTCTACTTCGGTGCCTTGGGCGACGCCCAGGACTGGGTCATCAAGCAAGTCGCCGCGCTCCGCAAGGCCGGCATCGACGTGGACATGGACCTGCTTGGGCGCAAGCCGGCACAGATCGCCAAGGCCGCCGACGCCGTCAAGGCGCGCTACTTGGTCATCGCCGGCGACCGCGACGTCGAGAACGGCGTCGTCGAGATCAAGGATCTGCGCCGCGGCGAACGCCAGCCGGTGCAGCTCGAGGACGTGCAGCACTGGCTGCTTGGCCACTTGGGCAAGCTCGGACTGGATTAATCGTGGCCCCAGCCGGAGCCGAGCATGGTCTTGACGACCTTGGCCGGCTTCTTCTGCGCCCATTGTAGGATCTCGCGGGCGTGCTCCGCTTGGCCCATGCCCACCAGGGCCGTGCTGAGCCCCGGCGCGTCACGGGCGAACTGCAGCATCGCCTCCAGGCCGTCGGCGCCCAACGCCTGCTGCCACATGTCTGGGATCTCACCGATGCGGGTCTGCAACAGGCTGGCGGAGCCGAGCGTCAGCATGCCCGCGTCGGTGGCGCATTCCATCGCGGGGCGCATACCGAACTTCCAAGGCTGCGTCGCCGCCGTCAAGGCTTCCGTCATCGCGAAATTGACGGGCATCTGGACGGCACGGAAGCGGTGCTCGCTGGCCTTCCGGCCCACCGCCATCGCCGCCTGACCCGCCTCGTGCACGAGCTTCAACAGGCTGATGTGGCCGTTGCCCGGCGGCCGCCGCAGGCCGTCCCACGTCGCGACACCATAGACCTTGATGTGGCCGTCATCGGCGCGGCGCTCCAGGAGCTCGAAGGCGGCGCGGATGCGCTCGTAGAACGCCTCCTCACCCACCACATCGACCTGGGATTCGGGGTTGTGCACGAAGTAGACGTCGATGGCGTCGAGCCCCAGATTGGTGCGGCTGCGCTGCAGCTCATGATCCAGATAGGCCGGCGTCATGCAGTGCCCGCCGACCATCTCGTTGCCTCGCACGATGCCGTTGTATTCGGATTGGAACCATTCGGGGCCACGCAGGGGACTGTCACAGTCGCCATGCAAGAAGCCCGCCTTGCTGGTGACGAGCACCTGGTCGCGGGCGCCGCCAGCTTCGACGAAGCGCGCCAGGGCTGCGCCGACGTCGCGTTCCGAGGCCTGGTCGCGGTAATTGCTGGCCGTGTCCAGGACATTGATGCCACCTTGCAAGCAGGTCAGGATGGCTTCCTGGTATGCGGCGCGGCTCGCGGCGTCCGCTTTGCCGAGGTAGCTGCCATGGCCGACGGTCGACAGGCGCAGGCCGCCGACGTCCCGGTAGTGGCCCGGGTGCGCCTCGGCGTAGGCCCGGGTGCCTTCGGGAGTGGCGCGTCCCTCCATTCAGCCACCACTGGCGGCGGACAACAGGAGCAACTCTTCCCCGTCGATGACGGTGGCATCCTCGGGGATCGGCCTGCCCGCCCGGACCGCCACGTAGGTATCGACCTCGGCGCCGGCGGCGCGCATGACGTCCATCACGGTGGCGCCCTCCGGCACGTTGACCGCTTGGTCGTCGATGCGGCGGGGCCTGAAGCGCAAATGCACTTGCATGGAAGCGCCAGCGGCAGGATTTGAACCTGCAAGTCCGTGAAGACGGCGGATTTCGAATCCGCTGCAATGCCGGGTTATGCGACGCTGGCAGAGCTTCGCAGAGCGCGCGACCCCCGGGCCCTATATGCGCGTTTCGAGGCGCCACCTTCATGCGGAGCCTCGGCCTGGACCTCATGTGGACGCCGAGGATTTCCTCGACGCAGACGAGCTGGAGGCCATGCGTGCTCCGCGTGGCAAGGGCCCTGGCGCCGCGCGCGACCCGGATTCATTGCTGTACAAAGATGCCTGTGAGGCCTGCAGCAACCCCCTGACCTGGATCGATCCGGCCTTCATCTGTGCCTTCGAGTGCACGTGGTGCCCGGATTGTGCCGAAGCCCAAGGCATGGTCTGCCCCAATTGCTCAGGCGAGCTGATCCTGCGACCTCGTCGGACCCAGCCCATCGGGCGCAAATAGCCGCGCCGCCAGCACCCCCGCAGGCCCACGGAGGCCATGGCGGCCAACCTGATTCCGCCGTGGCCGGCGAACGCGCGCAGGCTCGGTACGCTGGCCACGGCGATGGCCTGGCACGGCGGCCGGCCTCATCGGACGCTGCATGCGGACGCCGCCCCTTGCGCGGCCGCCAGGTCCGGGGCCTCCCGTGGCCTGCCGCTTCAAGTCTCTTGAGCGACGGAGTCGTTGTCCGCCGAGGGCGCGTGGCCCGGGCGTCGGCTCTCGTGGCCGGATCCGGGCTCGCTACCCCCTGGTTTCGCTTGGAACATCTTCATATAGGGGACCCGTGTCGGCCGGCCTGCAAGCAGTAGAGCCGGTGCCCTCGGGTACCATAGCCGTCCGGTCACCTCGGTGTCGGGTCGGGTAGGCACTACAG
>JBFIDG010000008.1:0-28609 GCA_041581335.1 Thermoplasmatota archaeon | reverse complement strand
GGCCGCCACGGCATGGGCCGGGTGCGGCGCTTCCTCATGGGCTCCATCACCAGGGAAGTGTCCGAGAAGGCAGGGCGCCCCGTCACCATCATCCCCATCGATGGCTGAGGCCGGATGGGCCGGCGCGCCACCGCGTGTGGTAGAACGTGGCTATTGACGAGCCAGGCCCGCTTCGTTCGGAACGTATCACTTCGTCAAACGAAGTGAAAACAAGTGGGCCCGCCCAGATTTGCGTCGATGGCAGAGGAGCGTAGCGACGGTTGCCATCGACGGGGACGCGCAGCGTCCGTCCTTCTGGGTGGGACCACTTCGCGTAACGAAGTGGAGCGAAGTGGGCCCGCCCAGATTTGAACTGGAGTCTGTACAACCCCAATGTACAAGGATACCAAACTACCCTACGGGCCCGGTTAGCCTCCCCCTGGGGTCACAGGGGCGCAAGTCGGCCGACAATGGTCCCCTATAAGGCCGCTTCGACGAGACCCTGGACTGGCAACGGTTCCCTTTTCATGCGGGGTCGCGTCGCGAGCGTGTATGGCGAAGGTGGACGTTCACCATGGCCGCTGCATTTCCTGCGCTGGTTGCGTGGGTGTCTGCCCTGTGGACACCATCACGTTGCGCGGTGATACGCTGATCGTGGACAGTGATCCCTGCATCAGTTGCGGCTTGTGTATCCAGTTCTGTCCGGTCGGTGCTCTTTCGGAAGGCGCTGCCTACGGAGAGGCTCCGGCTCCTAAGCCGCAACGTGTCTTTGTGGTGTCCTGATGGCATTGAACGGTTCGAGTGATGATTCTGTGACGGCGAAGCCGTTGACGACCCTGAAGCCCGGCACGATCCCCCGCGCCGTCGACTGTGAGGTCGATGTGCTCGTGGTGGGTCTGGGCCCGGGTGGCTTGATCGCGGCGCGCGACTTTGCCAAGCAAGGGTTCTCTGTCTTGGGCATTGACCGTAAGCAGGACATCGGTTCGCCGAAGCGCTGCGCTGAAGGCGTGAGCGATGAGGGCTTGGCGTTCTGTGGCGTCGAGCCGGATCCGGCTTGGGCGTACGGCCGCATCGAGGGTGCTGCGTTGTATGCTCCCAGCGGTCTGCGCGTGGAGCTCGTGGGCCCGGACACGATGGGCTGGGTCATTGAGCGAAAGATCTTCGAGAAGCACCTGGCGCGGGATGCTATCATGGCTGGCGCGAAGATCATGCCCAAGACGCAGGCCGTGGGTTTGCTGAAGGACGCTGCGGGCACCGTGAAGGGTATCCGTGCGGAGTTCATGGGCAAGGAGTTCGAGATCCGTGCCAAGTTGACGATCGGCGCGGATGGTATCGATTCATTCATCGGCAAGTGGTCGGGTCTGAAGACCTTGAACCGCGTGCGCGATTATCACTCGGGTTTCCAGTACGAGATGGTGGGTGTGGAGGGCTTTGGTGAGGAGAAGTGGCTGCACTTGTATTTCGGCAACGATGTCGCTCCGAAGGGCTATGTGTGGATCTTCCCGAAGGGCGAGAACGTCGCCAATGTCGGCATCGGCATCTTGGCCAAGCACAGTTCCTGGGGCAACCGCGCCCAGGACTACTTGGACCGCTGGATCGAGGCGAATCCCCAGTACTTCCAGAACGCTTCAGTGACAGAGCTCAACGGCAGCGGCATCCCGGTGAGCAGCCGTGTGCCGGAGCCGGTCGCAGATGGCGTGATGCTGGTCGGCGATGCGGCCCAACTCGTGAATCCGATCCATGGCGGCGGCATCATCATCGCGATGCGTGCTGCGATGATCGCGGCCCGCGTGGGCGGCGAGGCGCTGCGCAATGGCACGGTCAAGAAGGAGGCCTTGATGCCGTACGTCCACGAATACTGGACGAAGGACGAGGGTGCCGTGACGGAGAAGTTGCTGCGTCTTCGCTACTTCTCGGAGAACCTTTCGGACAAGGACTTCGAACGCCTGGCCAGCATCCTTGATGGCAAGGTCGTGTTGGAGCTCACGGAGGCGAAGTTCCCGACGTTCGTCAAGCTCATGCTGACCCATTTCCCGAAGATGGCTCCCCTTGTGCGCAAGTACATGTTGGCGGTCCGGGACATGGAGGAAGCGAAGGCGAAAGCGGACTGGGACGACGTGGATGAGTTGCTTGCAGATGCCGAGCGCCGCATCGCGGCGGTCTGACAATCTCTGCATTTTCCGCGCAAAGCCCTGATATAGTGCCCGACCCATCAAGAGTCGGTGGCTGACCGTGCATGTACTCGTCATTGAAGACGACCCCGTCGAACAGCGCCTGACAAAGGCGCGCTTGGGCAAGGCCGGCTGCACGCACATCACTGTCTGCGCATCCATCGACAAGGCGGCCCGGGTCGCCGAAGGGCATCAGGTCGCCATCTTGGATCTGGGTCTATCGGAGACGTCTGGGATGAAGTCGCTGGCGGCGTTCCGCGCCACGATCCCGGACATGCCCTTGGTGGTGTTGACCGCCGATGATAGCGAGGAACACGTGACGGCCGCGATCCGGGGTGGGGCAGACGAGTACTTGGTGAAGGCGAACCTGGCGACGGATGTGCTGCGCCGTGCGCTCTTGACGGCCATCGAGCGCCACCAAGCAGCGAAGGCATCGGGCGGCGTGGACGCCTTGGCGGAGCGCCTGTCAGCGTGCACGGAAGCGGTGGTCTTGCTGTTCCAGCACCCACATGAGACGTTGCTGGAGCGGTGCCTCACGAAGGGCGTGGATGCGATGCATTTCCATTTCGTCGACATGACGCAGCGGGGGGACGATGCCTTGGTGGCGCCGAAGGGCGTCTCGTTCATTGGGTCCCCCGTGCAGTTGGAGAAGGCGTCCATGCGCGTCTTCCAGGCATGCCGGACGATGGAGGCCCCGACGGTGTTCATCGATTCCGTGGCGACGTTGGCATTGTACAACGGCGACCGGGTCGCACGGGAGTTCCTTGACGGTCTGACGCGGCGCCTGGAGCTGGCGGGGCACAGGCTGCAGCAGGCTGCTTGATCAGACCCTGTGACGTTTTGACGGGGCGTTGACTGGCGCAGTCGTGGCCTCGTATGGTTCGTTGTGGCGTGCGCGCTTCGACATGATGCGCGTAGGCAATGCCACGATGGCGGCACTCGGCGTCCTGATCGGCGCCACCTTGGTCGAAGGGGTGCTGTTCTCGAACCCGTCGGCGCTGCTTGCGGCCTTCTTCATCACGGCCTTCGGGAATGTCTTCAACGACATCAGCGACCGCCACATCGACGCCACGATCCACCCCGCGCGCCCGTTGCCAAGCGGCCGCATCGCGCTGCGTTCGGCGCAGAGCTTTGCCGCGTTCTTGTTGGGTTTCGGTCTCCTGCAAGCCTGGGTCGCGGGCGGGTTGCTGTTGCTGGCGTTCGCGGGCTTCAACGCGTTGCTGTTGATCGCCTATGATCTGCGCTTGAAGCGCTGGCCTCTGGCCGGCAACGTCGCCGTCGGCGCGTTGGTCGCTTCGACGTTCTTGTTCGGCGCCTTGCCCCACCACCCGTGGGAGGCCGGCAAAGCATGGACGCTTGCGCTCGTGATGCTGATGGTGTTCCTGACCAACCTCGCCCGCGAGCTCCTGAAGGACGTGGAGGACGTGGCCGGCGACGCGGATCGAAAGACGTTGCCGATGGTGATTGGGCCGGGCGCGGTCGGCTGGATCGCGTCGGTGAGCGTCGGTCTTGCCGTCGGCATCGACGCAGCCCTGGTCTGGACGGTGGAGTCATGGAACCTGGCAGGACGGACCATCTTGGCCGGAGCCGGTGGCGCGTTCCTGGTGGCGAGCGGCATGGGCTGCTATCGGGCGGCGCTGGGCCAACGTGCCCTCAAGTGGGCGATGCTCGTTGCGTTGCTCGGCCTCCTGGTGGCGCCGCTGGCGATGCGGCAGGCGGCTTGACACGCAGCCTTCATACCCCCCATCCTGCTCGACCCATTGTTGCGTTTCCGCCGCAAACCCCGCATCGAGTTCGTAGAGGACTACATCTACCGACACCTCAAGCACGGGCCACTCCACTTCACGCTCATCGATCCTGACGAGCAGACACCGAAGGAGGCCGGGCTGATGGCGAAGGCCGCCAGCGAAGCCGGCAGTCACCTCATCCTGATCGGCGGCTCCACCAGCCAAGGGGGCCGCAGCATGGACAAGATGGTCAAGCTCATCAAGAAGCTGAGCGGTCTGCCAGTGGTGTTGTTCCCGGGTGGTTCGGGCCAGTTGTCCGCCCACGCGGACGCCGTGCTGTTCATGCAGCTCTTGAACAGCAAGAGCCGCCGTTTCCTTGTGGGCGAGCAGGTCGCCGGTGCGCCGCTCATCGACAAGATCCGCATGGAGCCCATCCCTATGGGCTACCTGGTCGTGGCCCCCGGCGGCACCGTCGGCAAGGTGGGCCAGGCGGAACTGATCGCCCAGGACGACCTGGACACCGCGGTCGCCTACGCGCTGGCTGCGAAGTTCTTCGGCATGCGTTTCGTCTACTTGGAAGCGGGCAGCGGCGCCGAGACGCCGGTACCCCCTGCAATGATCCGTGCCGTCAAGCGAGCCGTGGACATCCCCGTCATCGTCGGTGGCGGCATCCGCGACGTGGACGCCGCCCATGACGCCATCCACGCCGGCGCCGACATCATCGTCACCGGCACGTTGGTCGAAGGCGCGGTCGACGTGCGCCGCACATTGGGCGACCTCATGTTCCAGGTGCAAGAGAAACTCAAACGCCAGTTCCGTCGCGGGCTGGACATCGGAGACAAATACATAGAGGAGGGCGACGAATGAAAGCCAGCGCAGTGGCCCACCCGATCCAGGGCATCATCAAGTACCACGGACTGAAGGACCCGGTCCGCCGCATCCCATTCCATGACAGCATCAGCGTCTGCACGGCGCCGTTGACCAGCCACACCACGGTCGAGATCATCGACGGCGACCTGGACGTCACCATCGATGGCCAGACGTGCTCGGGCCGCCCCCTGGATCGTGTGCGGGCCGTCTTGGATGCCATCCGTGACAAGGCCGGTGACGACCGGGACTGCAAGATCGTCAGCGTCAACGATTTCCCGCAGTTCGTGGGCCTCGGCTCCAGCAGCAGCGGCTTCGCGGCGCTGACCCTGGCAGCGGCCAAGGCGTACGGACTCGACATGGATCTGGAGAAGCTCAGCGAGTTCGCCCGCCTCGGGGCCGGCTCGGCTTGCCGCGCCTTGACCGGAGGCGTATCTGAATGGATCACGGACCGCGGACGCAGTTACAGCCGGCGACTCCTCGATGATGATGCCCTCGATTGGCGCATCGTCGTGCCGCTCATCCGCCATGAGGAGCCCACCGAGAACGTCCACCACGAGGTGGCCACGAGTCCCTTGTTCGAGGCCCGCGTCGCGGCGATGCCACAGGTCTTGGCGGAAGCCCATGAAGCGATCCGCCGACGCGACCTGTCAGGGATCGGTGCCGCCGCCGAGAAGGACACGCTCAGCCTACACGCCGTCACGATGACGGGCAGCAACGGCCATCTGACGTGGCGGCCCGGCACCGTGGACGTCATCCACCGCGTGCGTGCCATGCGTGGACGCGGCGTCCCGGTGTGGTTCAGCATCGATACAGGTGCCACGGCGTACCTGAACACGGACAGCGACCACGAAGACGAGGTGGCGGCCGCCGTGGCGGACGTGGACGGCGTCAGCGAGGTCCTCCGGCTACGCCCGGGTGGCCCGGGCCGCATCGTGACCGAGCACCTATTCTGAGCAGCGGCGCGCAGCACCGAGCAGGGCCATCGTCAGCACAAGCACGCCGATGGATGAGGCGGGGCTCCTCTTGCCTTTGGCCGCGGGCTCGTCAAGGCCGGCGATGTCGAGGCTCATGATGCCGTTGACCGCAGGGTAGCCGCCCACGGGGTCGGTCACGCGGTAGGCGACGTAGTGGACCCGGCCTTCGGCCGGCGTGAAGCTGAGGCCGTAGGTGCCGTCGCCTCGATCCGTCATGTTCGCCTCGAGGATGCGCAGTACCTGGTTCTTGGCCTGGGGGTCGGCATGTTCTACCGTGGCGGCCACGCGGAGGCCGCTGAGCGGCACGCCGCGGACCTGGTCGGTCACGCGCAGCACCACGTCGAGAGACTGGCCGACGCTGCCGTGGCTCCCGTTCATGCGTGCAGGAGCGATCTCCTCGACGCGCATGGCGTGGGGCAGGCTGCTCTGCGGGACCAGGGTGACGCCCGCGGGAAGGTCGAACCAAAGGATGACCTGTCGGTCGCCGGCCTCCCCATGGGCCAGTTCCGCGTCGAACTGGTCGTCGGTCATGGCGAGTTCCCGGCTCTTGTGGAAGTCGTGGGTGAATGGCGTGATGGCGAAGAAGCCCTTGGCGCCGTCCGCCGTGACCCAGACCTCGATGATCCGGGATTCCTGCGGCATGTCGATGATGCTGCTGGTCTCGATGTTCCAGAAGCCCGGACTCGGCGCGCCGGCGCGCACCATGGGCTGGATGTGGTTGCGGTGGACGTGGCCGCCGATCCAGGCGATGACGTTCGGGTATTCGGTGAGTGTCTCGACCAGCTTGGGGCCGGTCATGTAGCCGGCCGCCGTGAGCAGGTCGTCCAAGCATTCGCCGTTGGGTCCGCCACAATTGCCCTCGACGTGTTTGCTGAACATGCTCGTCACGGTGTGGTGGCTCAGCAGCACGACCAACGAGTCCTTGTGGCGGTCGAGTTCGGAGACCAGCCATTCGTATTGGACCGGATCCAATGATCCTTCGGAATAGCCGCCGAGGATGTCGCCGCCCAGCGTCGTCTGCGGATTGAAACCGCCGGCGTAGTTCTCGTTGCCCGTGACGAAGCTGTCATTGACCGTGTCGAGGACGATGAACCGGACGCCGCGGCTGCCGAAACTGTAGTATCCGTCGTTGTCGGGGTCTTCATCGCATAGGCGCTCGCCGGCGAAGCCGTAGCCGTGGCCGAAGTCATCTGCCAGTTGGCCGGCCGGCTGGGAGGCTGCACAGCTGGCGCCGCCGTCGAAGTGCATGGCGACGAACTCCGACTGCTGAAGGAAACGCCGCCCGAACTGGGCTGCGGCCTCTTGGAAGCTGGGCTCGATGGGGACATTGCCCTGGATGAGGCCGTCATGGTTGCCGAAGGCACTGAACCACGGCAGACCCTCGACCAAGGGCGTGTTGTTGGCGGCCACGTGGTCGGGGAGGTGGGTGCAGGCGTCGCTGACGTCGTGGTCGTCGTCGTCGACGGAGGTGCTTTGCCCATCGGGCAGGCAGACCGCGCCGGAGAACGGTCCGACCTTGGTCAAGCGGCCTTCCCAATTGTCGAGGAAGCGCATCAGCTCGTTCTCGAGGCTGTTATCGATGTTGTCGCCGGTAGTGACGATGAAATCGAGGGGATCCTCGGCGTGGAGGGCATTGATGGCGCGGATCACCGCGTCCAGGGCCTCGTCGGTGTACTCGTCCTGGGGGCGCTCCGCCCCGTCGCTGACCCCGGTGCCGAAGAACAGCTCATCGAACGCATCGACGCGCATGGGGGCGGGGGCGTCGTCGTCGAGGATGTGGGCATCCGAGACCTGGACGAACCGCAGGACGCGCAGGGCACCATCCAGGTCCCCGGGGGTGACAAGGTCGTCCCGGGCCTCGAAGGGGGCCCAGTCTTGGCTCGTGGGCTGGAACTGGGCGGAGACGCCGACGAGCGTGAGGAGCAGCATGACCGTCAGGATGCGCACATCTGCAAGGGGGCCTTGGCCTTCAAAACCAACGTGGTGGGCCCGTGACACCGGACGGAGCCGGTCCGCGGCGGCTCCACCCGGGTCGCCAACGGTGAAATACCTCATGACCAGTGCTAGAGACGTGGCGGCCCAAGAGGTCGGCGAAGGTGTAACCATGAAGGCAGCACGCGTGTTCGGGACTCTGCTCCTGGCGATGACTCTAGTGTTCGGCTCAGTGTTGGCGTTCATCCCGCTCGGGGATGCCGCCTACGAGAAGGATGGTACCCGGACGACCGATACCTACAGCATGTTCGGCAAGTACCGCGAGACCACGCCCGCGGGCGAGGAAGCGGACGGCATCGGCGGTAGCGAGATCAGCTACAGCAACCCGACGCTTGATGGCCGCGGCGGCATCACGTTCCTGCGCCTCATGGGCCCGATCCTCGTGGCTTCCATGGTCCTGGTCTTCGCGGGCCTGCTCTTGACGGCCATCCCCAAGACCAGCCCCTCCGTCTGGGGCGGCGTCGTCGCACTCCCTGGAGCGCTCTTGATCCTCCTGAGCGTCGTCATCCTGGTGCCTGGCGCCTACATGCACGCCGATGACCAGCTCGGTAACGGCGCCCAGGTGGACTGGAACGCCATCGCGACCAGCGTGGCGGTCCTGGCCATCGCCACGAGCACCATCGCTGCAGGCATGGGACTCGTGAGCACCGGGCGCGCCGACACGGCTGCGGCGGTCGGCGCCGGCTGGGGTGCGACGGGCGTCCACGGCACCGGCTGGGTGGCGGGCCGCAACCTGCGCTGCCCTGACTGCAGCACCGTGGTGACCGCGGGCTACGGAGTCGTCCCGATCTGCCCCACGTGCAACTTCGGTGCCGATTACGACGGTCCGGCGGCTCCGCCGGTCCCGGTCCGCGCCATCTCGAACTAGAGGCCTAGGCGCTGCGTCTCGACAAGGATGCAGCGATCCGCCACGAAATCGAGTCCGGCTGCGTCGGCCTTGGCCAGCGCCCCGTCATCGACGACCCCGAGTTGGGTCCAGAGCCAGGGCGCCCCGACCTCTACCGTCTCCTCCACCACTTGATCCAGGTGTTCCGGCCTTCGGAACACGTCGACGATCTCCGGCGCGGCACCCCAATGGGCGGCCGCAGCCGCCAGATCTGGCATCGCCTTGACACCAGCCACTTCGTCCGCCACCGGATTGATCGGCAACACGTCGTGGCCACGACCCTTCAGGAAGACGAAGATGCGGTGTGAGGCCCGGTCTTCGTGTGGCGAGGCACCTACGACGGCGATGCGTCGAGGCGTCGAGAGCAGTGCGTGCAACGCGGCGTCATCGCCGGTCCGATCAGACATAGCCCCCGATGGGCCCCTGGACCTTGATGAACCCGCCGGCACGTGCCGTTGGACTCCCCTTGGAGGCACCGTCAAAGCGGCAGGTCCAGGCAACGGCTTTCAAGAACCCCCCCTCATTGGGCGGCCTGTGCCTGATGCCGCCAAGATGAAGCACATGGTCTTCCCCCGCAATGTCCTCGTGGGGCGCGACGCGCTCGATGAGCTCGGCGCGATCGTCGCAGACATGGAGTTCGGCACGACCGGACTGGTCGTCGTCGACAAGATGACCAAAGAGCTCGTGGGCGACCGCGTGGAGGCATCCCTCACCGCCTCAGGCTTCGAGACGGTGTTCTATGTCAGCGACGGCCCCACCATGGAGTCCGTCGAGGCCTGTGTGGCCGCGGGCAAGAAGGCCGGCGCCGCGTTCTACGTGGGTGCCGGCGGTGGCAGCGTCATCGACGTCGCCAAGCTCGCCGCCTTCCAGCATGGGCCAGGGTTTGTCTCCGTGCCTACCAGCGCCAGCCATGATGGCATCTGCTCCGGTCGCGCCAGCATCAAGGAGCTGCAGGGCAGCACCAGCAAGGAAGCCAAGCCCCCCGCCGCGATCATCGCGGACACCGGCATCATCAGCAAGGCCCCCCACCGCATGCTGGTGGCCGGCTGCGCCGATGTCATCAGCAACCGCAGCGCGGTCCTGGACTGGCAGCTCGCCCACCGCCTGAAGGCCGAGGAGTACAGCACCTTCGCCGCGGTCCTCGCGGAATCCGCGGCGGACCTGATCCTGCAGAACGTCGACGCGATCCGCCCCGGGCTCGAGGAGTCCGCGTGGCTGGCCGTCAAGAGCCTGATCGTCAGCGGTGTCAGCATGGCCGTGGCCGGCAGCAGCCGCCCCGCCAGTGGCGCCGAGCACTTGTTCAGCCACGCCTTGGACCGCATCGCGCCAGGCAAGGCCATGCACGGGGAGCAGGTCGGCGTCGGCACCATCATCATGACGCATCTGCACGGAGGCGACTGGCAAGAGGTCAAGCACGGCCTCGAGGTCCTTGGAGCCCCCGTCACGGCAGAAGGCCTTGGGATCTCCTCAGACGCGATCCTGGAGGCGCTCACGACGTGCCATGCGCTGCGCCCGGAACGCTACACGATCCTCGGCGAGAGCGGCCTGACCCGCGAAGCGGCCATCAAGGTCTGCAAGGCCACCGGCGTCCTCTAGACCGCTCAAATCATAAGAACCACCTGCGACTCGGTCGGTTGTGGAAGGTCTGACCCTCGTCCCTCTTGGCCAAGCGAAGCCTGGCGCTTCGTTCTGGTTCGCTGGCCCCAATGACGACGAGTGCAAGGGTTGCCCTTTCCAGAAGCTATGCTTCAACCTGATCGTGGGCCAGCGCTACGAGGTGACGGAGGTCCGCGACGTCAAGCACCCGTGCCGCTTGCACGACGAGGAGAAGGTCCAGGTCGTCAAAGTGAAGCCGATCGGCTTCACGAGCACGGTGGAGACGAAGAAGCTGCGTGGCACCGCCGTCACCTGGACGCCGATCCCGTGCGGCTATCCGGAATGCGCCAATTGGAGACTCTGCCACCCGACGGGCCCCAAGTCCGGGGAACGCCGCGCCGTGGTCGGCCAGGCCGAGCCTTTGGCGTGCCCGATGCATTACGACCTGCAGAAGGTCACGTTCGCGCCGTAGGCCGGGCGCCGCAGCGCACCCCATCATCGCGTTCGGGGTCCACGTTTGATGGCGGGGCGGACCGCCCCGGCAGCCAGGGGCACCACCGGCCGTCCGGCGACCGCCACGTTGGCGACACCGACGAGGCGCGCAGCGCAGAGAGACCAGCGGACCGCCAGGGACAGCTGTCGCTAAGCGGTCTTCCTACGGGGCGGTGCCGAGGGCGGCGCCAATGGCGGCCGCTGCCCTAGCTGTCGATCAGCAACGGGTGCTCGCTGGCGAACTCAGGGTCGTCGATCTTGCGAGCGATCTTCTGGACCTTACGGCGGACCTTGGCCAAGCGACGGGCATCCTTCTTCTCGAAGCGTACCTCGAGATTGCCCTGCTTCTTGACCATGCGGCGACGCATGCGGTCTGCCTTCTTCTGCCACTTGTGGTCCGCGAGCAGGATCTTCTGAAGTTCGGGCTTGGCCGGGAGATCCGGCTGGCCGACGTCTGGCTTGGCGGGCGCGGCCTCGCCGCGCTTGTCCGCCTTCTTGACGTCCTTCTCCCAAGCCGCGAGGAGCTTGCTGCTGCGCTTGGCGTGGCGCTCTTCGGCTTTGGCGACCTGCTTCTTCCACTTGCGGCGGTCCTTGCGGACCATGACCTTGGCTTGGCGATCGAGCTTCTTCTGCAAGCGAGCTTCGACGCGGTCGGCCTTCTTGATGGGGCGGGCCACCTTGCGCTCCCACTTCTTCTGGAAGCGGTTGTAGGATTTTTCCTGGCCAACGACCAGGGTCTCCTTGGCGCGGGTGCCGCGGGTGGCGGACTTGTAGGACTTGTACCACAGCAGCGCGGATCGGTACTCTTCCTCCATGAGGAAGTGGCGCACGACGTAGGCGGCGCGGGCGTCGCGGGCCTCGAGGTGCTCGAGGTACACGCGCTCGACCGGGATCGTCCAGGGGCGTTGCGGCTTGCCCAGGATCTCTTCCTCGATGATGGCCTTGCGGCGGGCGAGGAAGAACAGAAGAAGGATCAGCCCGACGACGGCCGCCAGGATGTAGAACGCCCAGACGGGGTCGACGTACGCACCGTCAATGATGGCGTTGACAACGATGTTCTGGGTGTGGCCCGGATTGTCGTGGGGCGCCACCTCGAAGCTGAGCTGGCACACCTCGGAAAGGTACAGGAATTTGTCCGCGGGCGCCCGCAGACTGATGTCGTAGATCTCGGTGGTCTTGGGCGCGACCAGGGCGGTGCGTTCGTAGGCCAAGGCCAGGCCGCAGTCATTGCCCGTGGATTCGATGCTGAATGCCCGGGGCACGACCGCGCTGTTCGTGATGCGAAGGGGGAAGGTGGCGGATTCGTCCGGCGAGAGACTGTCCGTCAGGGCGGCGATGACACTGAAGACCGGCGGGCCCGGCGTGATGACCGAGAAATCGATGGACTGGACCACGTCGGTCCCGTTGGGGATCTGCGTCTCGGCGATGAGTCTGAACTGGAAGATCTCCTGTTGGATCTGCATGCCCACGTTGATGGTCATGATCTTCTCGAAGACCTCGCCACCTTGGCTGGAGATGGTGCCGGTGGGTTTGCGGACCTGGAAATCATTCGGCTGGACGCCGCCTTCGTACTCGACGTCGAATTTCGTCAGGTGCGGGATCGCAGCCAGGTTGGTGCCCGGCGCGATCGTGTTGGACGAGTCCTTCGAGTAGTCGTAGAAGGTGATCGGGACGCGCAGCGAGGTGCCGGCGTCCATGTCGAAGCGGGTCTCGTCGACTTCGAGGTCGAACTGGTAGATGTCAAGATCTTGGGCCGCCGCGCTCGGAACGAGCATCAGCAGCAGACATGCCATCACAAGAGGCCGCATCAAAAGACAGTCACCAGTTCTTCAAGAGGGGAAGGGGAGGAGGAAGGGGAAGAGAAAGGAGCCGCCCCGGACTTACTCCTCTTTGCGGAGGAGGCGAGCCATCATGGCGCTGCCGATGACGGCACCGACCATGACCATGGGCTCAAGGCTGGGGACGTAGACACCGCGCACGCGGGCGAGGATCTGGATGTCGACGTCGCCACCCTTCTTCTCCGAGTTGAAGTTGTACTCGGGGGTGAGGCGGAGCAGGAAGGCGCCTTCCTCGTTGTTCCAGCCGTTCTTGTAAGGCGTGCTGACCGTGAAGGTGGCGAGGCCGTTGGCGTTGCCGCCGTCCTTCTGGTCAAGCAGCATGGCGTCCGGGGGAAGACCTTGCCAGTCCTTGTTGCCGGGGCGCTCGACCACTTCGAACTTGACACGGGTCTGGCCGTTGCCGAAGTTCTTGACTTCCACTTGGAAGGGGATCTGCTTCTGGGGGCCGCCCTGTTGCAGCTTGTTGCCGACCGACTTGGCTTCGATGGCGCCGAAGTAGTCAGGCTTGATGCTGGTGGCGGTGGTGACGGCCGGAGGCTTGGGGACACCTTGGCCGGTGCCGATGGCGCTGGCCTCGGCGTCGATGTTGCACTGGATGGATTCCAGGGCGGTGGCCTGGCGGTTGATGGTGACGAACTTGGTGAGCGTCTCGGTGACGTCCACGGCAGTCGACTGGGGTTGGATCGCGATGATGCGGTTGCTGTCACCGGTGACGATGACGTTGCTGCCGCAGTCCATGTCAATGGTGACGACGACGCTGCCCTGGGTGCCAAAGATCTGCTGGCCCGGCTGTTGGAAGCTGTACTTGTACTCGATGACGATCTGGCCGGTGTCTTGGACAGGGACCAGGAGCCTGGTCTCGGCCGTCTTGACCGAGATCGAGAAGTTGGGGGTAGCCTGGGCGGCGGCGTTGGGGACAAAAGCCAACGCGCCGAACAGGAGCAAAGCCACGGTCATAGTGGCAAAGAGGACCTTTTTCGTGGATGTCATGCGGATCACCTTGTCCTAGGCGAGCCGGGGCGGCCGGCTCCTGTGGACAACCTTTCGACTGAATCAAACCGCCTTAAGGGTTATGGTTGACACCCTTGAGCGGAGGTGTGCCACGGAGGTCACTTCGTGGCCAGGCTGAAGCCGAGGGCGCCGTCGGCGCCGTGCAGCCGAAGCGGCGTCACCAAGGGGGCCTCATCAACGCCCCACGAAAGGGCTCCAGTGCGGACGTTCCAGGAGAGTTTCGACCCGGCTTGGCCATTGAGCGTGCTGCCACTGGTGATATCGAGGCTCTTGCCGGCACCTGAATCGGATGCAAAAATCACGAGGTCCAGGTACGGATGGAGCGGGCTGCGGCTGCACCCGGAGGGCTTGACGGCGATCTCGTCGAGCGTCACGGTCGCGCCGGCGGCGACGCCGTTGCGTTCTATGCGCTGGTTGCCGCCCTCGACCCAGACGTCGAGGACCAGGTCCGTGGCGCCACCCTTGTTCTCGAAGGTGAGGCCCTGGAGGCGGTAGGTCTGCTCGTAGGTCGGCAACGGGTCGAGGCCGTCCCGGCAGCCGTCGCCATCTGTGTCGAACACGGTGGGGTCGGAGCCGAAGACGAGGATCTCTTCGCCGTCTTCGAGGCCGTCGTTGTCGGTGTCGGTCATGCGGGGGTCTGGGCGGACCACGCGGGTGCCGCCGTTGACCTGGATCGTGATGCCCATCCATTCGTCGTAGTCGCTGAGGCCGTCCCCGAACAGGATGTCGTTCGGCCTAAGGGTCGCGGTCTCGTCCGTGAAGTTGAAGCGGTCCTTGAAGCGGCTGGGGCCGGGATCGCTGTCCGCCTTCATGGGGTGGGTGTTCGTGCCGTTGTCGTAAGGGCCCTTGAAGTCCGGGTCTTCGCATTCGCTACGGACCGAATGGCGCTCTTCCTGGCAATCGCTGAGGCCATCGCCGTCAGAATCGGGGTTGCGGGGGTCGGTGCGTAAAAAGAACTCGTCGAAATCGTCGAGCCCGTCGCCGTCCGTGTCGACCTTGTTCAGGTCACTGCTCGTCGTGATGAAGAAGCGGCCTTCCATGGTCTCGACGACCAACAACTGCCAGCCTTGGCGCTCCTCGGCATCCGTCAGGCCGTCGCCGTCGGAGTCCTTCTCGTCGTTGTTCGTGCAGCCTGCAAGGACTGTGAGGCAGACGAGAAGGACGGCAATGAGGGCACGCACGTCCCTTCGACGGCCCATCTCGTGCTTATTCCTTGTGGATAGGGGCGGCGATGGCTCCGCGCTTGATGACAAGCGGCAGCGGGTGCCTTGCCCGGTACCAGCGCCGGTACGCGAGGTACGCCAGCGTCGCCACGACGAGGAAGGCGGCGACGGCGGTGTCGATGACGCTCCACCATTCAAAGGCAGGCGAGACGGAGACGATATCGGGGTCAGTGCCACCTTCCGTGGTCGTGACCGGCTTGTTGGTGGCCGTGTCCACGACGATCTGGAAAATGAAGTAGAAATTCCGGTTCGTCAGCGGCCACAGCAGACTGACGCCGCCGACGAAGAAGTCCATCACGATGTGGGCGATGAGGTAGTAGTTGACAAGAAGCAGGTTGCCGGGTGCGCCCGGTCGGAACGCCCATTCCCAGAACGCCGCCGCAGCATCCCGGCGCCGCCAGAGCACGACGAGCACCCCGATGAGGATCAACGGGATCCAGATGTTGCTCAGGGCTGCGCGATGGAAAGAGCGAGCGAAGAAGTAGTCCAGATCCGGGGCCAGCACGATGGGGCTCCACAGCAGGATGCGCTTGCGCTGCATCGGCATAAAGGCGAGCGCGAAGAGCACGGGGGCCACGATGTGGGGCAGGATCGATGGCAACGCTGGCCAAGTGGTGCGGTCATTGATGGAGCTTGCCACACCAAGCTGTGTCCGATTTCACCGGGGGTCTCGGCAGGCATGACAACGCCAAGAGCCTCCGCGCCACCATGCAAGGACTTGATCGCCCGCCGCCCTGAGGCGACATCCGCCGACCCTGTACGAAGCACGTGCAGGCTATTCTTCTTCGTCGACGCGCAGTGCCCGGAGGCCTTGGCGCTCGACCAGGGCCTTGCTGCCGGGCGTGGCCCAGTCGGGGTGGTCGAAGCGCTTCAGGACATTGCCGAGGATGCCCATGATGTTGTGCACTTCGTAGTCGCTGGGCTGGCTGCGGCCGATGATCTTGCGCCAGATGCTCTGCGCGACCTCGCGGCGCCAGGGACGTCTCTCGGTGGCCTCGATGATGTCGTCCCAGGCCTTGTTCATCCGGTGCAACGTACCTGGCTCTAAAGTCCGCTCGGCCGTGATGTTGGCCGCGCGGATCCGCCAGGTCTCGTAGCATAGCAAGGACACCGCGTGCGCCAAATTGAGAGAGTTGTAGTCCGCCGTCGGCACCGTCACGAGCTGGTCGAGCTGGTTGACCTCCTCGGCGGTCAGGCCGGTGTCTTCACGGCCGAACACCAACGCGATCTTGCCGTCGAGGTCCTTGACGCTGTCCACCCAGTCGCGCACATCCAAGGTCTTGCGAAGGTAGCGCTTGTCGGCCGTCGTCGTGCGCGCCGTCGTGCCGACGGTCAGGCTGACGTCGGAGATCGCCTCTTCCAGGGTGTCGACGACGCGGGCGTTCTGCAGGCTCTCATGGGCGTGCACGGCGCGGGCCAAGGCATCGTTGGAGCGGATATCGCAGCGGGGGGCCACAAAACGAAGATCGGTGACGCCGAAGTTGGCGGCCCCTCGGGCAATGGCTCCCACGTTGCCAGGATGGCTGGTGCCTACGCATACGACGGTGACGTCCACGATGCGGGCGAGACGCCCCGGCCAAAAACCGTTCCCTCGGTGGACCCGGCCTGTCAGGCTATAAAGCGCCGGCTGGTCGCAAGGGTTGCATGCCCGAAGCTCCCGAGAACGCGCTGAAGACCGGCACCACCACCCTCGCCATCGCTTGCGAAGATGGCGTCGTCATGGCGACCGAGAAGCGCGCCACCATGGGACACCTCGTGGGCCACAAGAACATGCAGAAGCTGTTCGCCGTCGATGACCACCTGGCATTGACGACGGCGGGCCTCGTGGGTGACGCCCAGATGATCGCCCGCAACCTGCAGGCCCAAGCGCAGCTGTACCGCTTCAAGCGGGACACGCCTCTGCCGGTCCGCGGCGCCGCGACGCTGCTGGGCAACCTGCTCAACAACAGCCGCTACCAGCCCTTCTGGGTGCAGCTCATCGTCGGCGGCTACGACCACCGCGGCGGCAGCATCTACTCCGTGGACGCGGCAGGCGGCAGCATCCCAGAGACCTGGACGTGCACCGGCAGCGGCTCGCCCTTCGTCTACGGTGTTTTCGAAGACCGCTACGAGGCCGGCTGCAAGGTCAAGGACGCCGTCGACCTCGCGGTGCGGGGCTTGAACGCCGCCATGCGCAGGGACTCGGCCAGCGGCAACGGCATGGATATCGCCATCATCGATGAGAACGGTTTCCGCCGCCTTTCAGAGGCAGACATCGAAAAACGCCACAAGGCGCTGAAGCTCCCGATCAGCTACCACGCGTGAGCCTGACCACCAGGATCAGGTAGAGCGCGACGAAACCCATCGGGATCGCCACGACCAGGCCAAGCGGCCACTCGATTCGCCACGTCACGTAGAACGCAGCCCCCAAGCAGGCCAAGCCCATGAACGGCGCAGCCCATGAGCGTCTCTGTTGCGTCCGGCGGGCGGCGCGGCTCATGGCGCTTTCCATACATCCGGAGCAGGATGCCCAGGATTAGTCCTGCTGGTCCGGCTCGACCGGCCGAAGCAGGGCGACAATGCTCAGCAAGGCACCTGCGGCGATGAGCGCCAGGACCGGGCCAGGACCCACGGGGGCCGCAGTGAGGACGAGCAGCAAGCCGGTGGTGATGACGACGGGCCGGGTCTTGCTTCCAAGCACATGCAGGGACGGGCGGAGGATCCCTACCGCCACCAGGACGGCGCCACCAAGGCCGGCCAGCCCCAGAAGGATAAGGAGGTACCCCAACCAGGCCGGGGGCATGGCCACGAGCGCCGAGCCCGCGGCCGCCAGGAGCGCGAACCCTGCGGCCACCCATAGCACCGCGCGGCTGTAGCGGCTCTTGATCCAGATGAGCAGGCCGCCAGCTGCAGACAGGAGGACGATCACGGCGACCAGCGGAGGGGCCAGCAACGGCGCATCGCCGGCGAAGGCGACGTTGCTGAGCGTCAGCAGGCCAAGGAAGGTCGCGCCGAAGGCGGCGAGCCTCCGGGCTGCGGGTGCTTCAGGCTCGATATCGGTCCACATCGCAGGCTCCGCGGGGCGGTTGAGACGCTTGGTGTTTGTGGTCGGCCGGAAGGCGGCCGGTGGGCTCAAACCGGACGTGGCATACCGCGGACCAGCCGCGCGCCGTTGGGGTCGACCTTGGCCCTGATGATCTGCCCGTGACCTTCCAGCAACGCTTCGGCCCTTTCCAGATCGCCCGCGTCGCCGGTCACCCAAAGCGTCGAGCCGAGCATGGACTGCCCCCAGTGCAGGTCTTCCGGCAACTGCTTGCCCAGCTCGATCATCTTCTCGGGGC
Source organism: Thermoplasmatota archaeon (assembly GCA_041581335.1). Taxonomy (GTDB): domain Archaea; phylum Thermoplasmatota; class E2; order JACPAO01; family JAHFTW01; genus JBFGSX01. Next base: position 10,530 of record JBFIDG010000008.1, on the reverse strand, counting down.
GCAACCCGAGTGCGACGCTGAAGGCCGCCGATTGCTGCAACACCTCGTTCCAGGCGCGGTCGCGGCCCAGTTCCAGGATGACGTCCACGGCGGGGTCCCCGAGCATGCGGCTGCGCTCTTTCCACTCGTGTGCCTGGATGATGGATTTCGTGCTGATGCCTTCGCCCAGGGTGCAGAACAGGAACTCTGTGCCGTTGGGTGCCGGCACCTGCATGGCCCAGCCCTGTGGCGGGCAGCCGGGTTTGATGCGGACCTCGCCGCCTCCGAACCACGACCCGACAGCGTCGCCGAGGCCGGTCCCTTCCACGACCTCGGCTGCGTGTGTGGCCTCGAGGGCCTTCTCGGGCTCGATACCGAGGAGGTCCGCGGCGGCAAGGCACGCGGCGAGGCTGCCTGCGGCGCTCATCCCGAAGCCTTGGCCGACCGGCAGTTCGAGTTGGATCTCGACGCGCAGGGGTCGGTCGGTGAGGCGGCGCAACGCTGCGGCGGTGACCGCGGCTTCGTCGGGGACGCCGTTGATCGTGATGGTGGTCTCGTCGGCCTCTTCGACGCCGGCGTAGGCACCTTTCATGAGACTCCACCCGGCTCCCCGACTGCCCCGGCTGAGGGGGTTGGGGCTGCCATCGTGGATGGCGAAGACGCCGGTGACATGGGCCGGCGAGAATGCGTACTTCACGTGGTCACCTGGACCGTGCCGGCGCCGTGGATGGCGTGGATGATCTGTCGCAGGACGACGCGCTTGTCACCGGCGAACGTCCTCTGACTGCCATCCCGACCGAGCAGCCAGGCTTCTGTCTCCTCGGCACTGAAGGAGGCGTCCGTGTTGGCGACGATCCATTGCGCGTCGTAGCGCCCGAGGCGGCTCCGGGCACGCTCAAGCAGCTTGTCATGGTCGCTTTCCGCCTTGAACGCGATGATCGTCGCTTCGGGCAGGCGTTTGCGCACGGCTTCGATGACCTTGGCCAGCGGCTGCAGGGCCAAGCTGAGGTCTTCGGCCTCACTGGCGATCTTGCTGGCAGAGGGGACCGGCGCGTAATCATTGATGGCGGCAGGCATCCAGACCTCGTCGTAGGCTGCCATGCCATCCACCATGGCCATGAGATCGGCATGGGTCTGGAAGCGCGTCGTCTCGTGGCCCGCTGCTGGCGTGGCGCTGCCAAGACCGTACCAGAGATCCACCTCCGCACCGAGGCGATGCAGTTCCTGGGCCAGCATGACCGCGGTGCGGCCGCTGCTGCGATTGGTGACGATGCGGACCGGATCGACGGGCTCGCCGGTGGCTCCGCCGATGACGAGGATGCGCTTGCCGGCCACTGGAGTGGCATCATGCAGTCGGCGGATGACGCCGTCGACGATGGCGTCGATGTCGGCGAGTTTTGCCTTCTTCTCCTCATGCTTCGGCTCGATCCACGTCACGCCGAGGCGCTCGACGAGGGTCTTCTGGTGCTCGGCGACGATGGGATGTTCGAGCATGGCCTCATGCATAGCAGGGGCCACGACGACGGGCGTCCGGGTCCCAAACGCCACGGTGGCACACGTGGTGATCGTGGTGTCATCGATGCCGAGCGCCATCTTGGCGACGGTGTTGGCGGTGGCAGGCGCCACGAGCAGCAGGTCGGCGCGACCGGGCACGTCGCCCAGCAGGCGGACGTGCTCGACGGCGCCGGTGATCTTGGTGACCACAGGATTGCCTGTCGCGAAATGCATGGCCTCGGCGGTGATGATGCCCTGCGCCGCGCCGGTCATCACGGCATGGACGTCCGCCCCGTGCCGGATCAGTTCACGCGACAGCTCTACGCACTTGACGGCGCCGATGCTTCCGCTGATAGCGAGGACGATGCGGCGGCCCGCGAGCAGCGACGACGCGCTGCCCCGGATGTTCTCCACCGGGTGCACGTGGGCATCACCGCAGTCCGCTGGTTAAAAGAACGCGCCTTGGACCGCCGGAGGGTCGCCAAGCCCTTTTCCCTGCCCACCAAGCTGACCCCGCATGCCAAAGGTGACGGTCCACATGTTCGACGAGGTCACGTCCGAGGGGGCGTTCGTCGTCGCCGCCTTCCCCAGCGTCGGCCTCGTAGCGACCATCACCGCCACGTACCTGGTGGAGGAACTGAAGTTGGAGCAGGTCGGCGTCATGGACTCTCCGCGGTTCCCCACCATCTCCGTCGTCGAGGACGGCGAACCACTGAGCCCGGTGCGCATCTATGCAGGCCAGACCGGCGGTCGCCCGATCGTCGTGTTCTTGTCCGAGTTCCAGCCGAGCCCCGAGCTCGTCCGTCCCGTCAGCGAGGCCCTGCTGCACTGGGCGACGACCCATGGCTGCGTTGCCGTGGTGGCACCGGAAGGGCTTGTCATGGAGGAGGAACCCGTGTTCGATGGAGGCCTCGACGTGTTCGCGGCCGCCAGCACCCTCGACGCCCGGCGACGCGCCGTCAGCGCCGGCGCCACCCTGTTCCAGGAAGGGATCGTCGCCGGCGTCACCGGCGTGCTGCTGAACCTCGGCAAGCGGGACCAGTTCCCGGTCATCGGCATCCTCAGTGAGGCCGAGCAGGGCCAGCCCGATGGCCGCAGCGCGGTCGCCATCGTCGAACTGCTTGCTGGCCTCATGGGCACGACCATCGAGACCACGCGGCTACGTCGCCAGGCCGAGGCGTTCGATTCCCAAGTCGACGACGTCCAGCGTCGCATCCGCCTTCAGGAGGGTTTGACGGTCGACGGCGATTCTTCCATGTTCGGCTGAGCCATGAGATGCCGTTCCCTTTGGCTGCCCGACCACCCCGCGCCCATCGATCCACGGCGAAAGAGGACATGATGGACGGCGACCAGGCCACCGGTCGGAGCCCGGCCGTGGACATCCCCGGCACGCGTGCCGACAACGGAGCGGTGCTGGAGGCACCGAGCCTGAGCATCCACATCTACGCCCGGCGCATGCGTGTCATCCGGCGGGTCCTGACCGTGCTGTTCGCCCTGCTGCTCGTCGTCATCCTTGTCCCCGCCACGTACGGGATGTTGACCACGCCGGGCGCCTTCGGGCCGCGGCTACGCGGCGGCGTCGAGGCGGTCTTCCGGTTGTTCAGCGGCTGAGCCGGCCTCCCCAGAGCCACAGCCTCGCTCCCGGAAGCTATGCGGCCTGGGACGACCCTGGCGGGTGAGGGCCACATGACAGCACCCTTTAGCCGAGGGGCTTTGCCGCCGTCGTGGAGTACGCGCGCCTTGCCAGCTTCTTCGAGCGGCTGGAGGCAACCACCAAGCGCCTGGAGATGACCAGCATCCTGTGCGAGATGCTCGCCGAAGTGGAACCTTCCGAGATGCTCCCCGTGGTGCGCTTGTTGCAAGGCAAGGTCGCCCCCGATTGGGAAGGGCTTGAGCTCGGCCTGGCAGAGAAGCTTGTCTTGCAAGGCTTGGCGCGGGCGACGGCTGTGGACCTGGACAAGGTCACCAAGACCTACCAGGACGCCGGCGACCTAGGAGCCGCCGCCCAGAGCCTGCTTGCGACGCAGTCGAAGAGCCGCCAGGCAGGCCTGTTCAGTTTCGAGGACACCACCACGTCGCTTCCGATCGCGGCGGCCTTCGCCAAGCTCGTCGAGATCGCCACTACGACGGGGGCCGATTCACAATCGAAGAAGCAGCGCCTCTTCGAGTCATTGCTTGCCGGTGTGACTCCCCTCGAAGCGCGCTTCCTTGTCCGCACCATCGCCGGCCGGCTGCGCCTGGGCGTGGCGGACATGACGTTCCTGGACGCCTTGACGGCGTGGCACGTCGGCCGAGGCGTCCGCTCCGTGACCGAGATGACGCCGGAGGAACGTGAAGAGCACGAGGCGGTGCGCCATGTGCTGGAGCACGGCTATGACCTGCGCAGCGACCTCGCCGTCGTGGCGTCGACGCTGGCCGAGGGCGGCCTCGAGGCCGTCCAAGGACTCACGGTCGAACACGGCACCCCGTTGCGGCCCATGGCGGCGGAGCGGCTGAAGTCGTTGGGTGAGATCTTGGACAAACACCAAGGCCGCTCCGCGATGGAATACAAGTACGACGGCCTGCGGCTGCAATGCCACGTCACCCCCGACTCTGTGCGGTTGTTCAGCCGCCGCATGGAGGACCTGACCGACCAGTTCCCTGACGTCCAGCAGGCGCTCAAGGCCGCCCTGCAGGGCAAGAGCTGCATCGTGGAAGGTGAAGGTGTGGCATGGGACCCGGTGGCCGGACGGATGCGCCCGTTCCAGGACGTCAGCCGTCGTCGCGGCCGCAAGACAGGACTCGGCGAAGACCAGCGCCGCGAGAGCGCCTTGGCCGAAGGCGGAGCCAGCCAGGCCAACATGATGGATGAGGTCCCCGTGAAGGTGTTCCTCTTCGACTGCCTGGCCGCCGACGGGGTCAGCACGATGACCGAACCATACGCGGAACGACGGGCCAGGCTCGACGTGCTGTTCGAGACCACCCCCAACGTCGCCGTATCCACCATGGAGATCGGCGAGGACGTCGCCGCCATGGAATCGTTCTTCTTGCAGGCCGTGGCCGATGGCGCTGAAGGCGTCATGTGCAAGGACCTGGGAGGCCCCTACAAGGCGGGCAACCGCGGTTTCGATTGGATCAAGTTCAAGACCGACTACACCGAAGACCTGGTCGATTCCATGGACCTGGTCGTCATCGGCGCCTTCTATGGACGGGGTCGCCGCGCCGGCTGGTACGGCGCGCTCCTGATGGCGGCGCATGATCCGGACACCGGCCGTTATGCGTCGGTCTGCAAGCTCGGCACCGGCTTCGACGACGCGACGCTGACCGGCCTCAAGGAGCGCTTCAAGGACCACGAGAGCCCGGAGCGGCCCGCCGACGTCGAGAGCGACATGACGCCTGATGTGTGGCTGCATCCCGCGATCGTCATGGAAGTGGAGGCCGCCGAGTTGACCCTGTCGCCGACCCACCGAGCCGGCTGGGGCAGCATCAAGGAAGGGGCCGGCCTGGCCGCCCGCTTCCCTCGCTTCACGGGTCGCTGGCGCGACGACAAGGCCCCGGAGCAGGCCACGGCGGTCTCGGAGCTGATTGGCATGTACAAGCAGCAACGGATCTGAAGGGGCTTATCAGGACAGAGCAGCATGCTGGTGCGATGCGCCGCATCATAGCCGCTGCCATGGCGTTCGCCACCATCGCGATGGTGCAGCGGCTGTTCGCGATGGTGTTCGTGCTGAACTTCGACGTCGCCGGACCCAATGCCACGGCGGCCATGGCCGCCTTGCTGATCACGGCCCCCGCATGGCGTGTCGTCCCAGGCGCCGCCCGCCCAGCACTGGCCGGACTCGCCTTCGCCGCCATCCTGGCGGCCTCGTTCTTGACCGGGGCCGTGGCGGCGGCTGGTGCCGCAGTGGCCTTGCTGGCGATGGCACCTCTGTGGCGCTCGATGGGGCAAGCGTCCGTGGACGGCGCGGTGGTGGGTGCCCTCGCATGGATGACCGTGACAGCTTGGCTTGGAGGGGTCTCCCCGTTCCATGTCGGACCATGGCTGGTGCCCGCCCTGGCACTCCCCCTGCTAGGGTGGCTGCGACTGGAAGCTGCCACGACGCCGGCCCCGGCCGCGTTGTGGGCGTTCATGGCCGTCCAAGCCACTTGGTTGGCGGCGCTCCCGAGCCTGTGGCGTTGGAGCGACGTGTCCCCGGTCGGCATCGCCATCGCGTCTGCCGGAGGACTGGCATTGGGCCTCTGGACCCGGACCCAGCGCTGGCATCCGGCCCTGGCCCCGACGCTGTTCGTGGTCGCCGCGGCGATGACGCTGAACCCGTGGTGGCCTGCCGGCGCGGTCTTCTTGGCCCAGGTGGCGGCGGTCCGCCTGCTTGGCGAGGGCGGCGGCATCGGACGACTCGCCGTCGTGCAGACCCTCGCGGTCGTGTTCCTGTTCCTCCACGTGGTCGCAGGCAATTGGGCGTTCGTCGGCTTCGTCCCAGAGGCACTGAGCCGAGGCTTGGCCGGCGTGTACATGTTCCTGCTCCTCGCGCTGTTGCCGCTGGCGGCGTGGAGGCGCGCATGAGAGCGGTCGCGGCCCTGCTGGCGATCCTTTGCATCGGGGCCACGGTGGCACATGAGCCGTCCGCCACGGCGGGGGATTCCTTGGTCGTCGTGACGTTGAACGTGCACCAGTGGTACGCCGAGAGCCCGACCGGCGCCTCGGGCCTTGAGGCGGTCCGCGACGCGCTCCGGGCCATGGACGCCGATGTCATCGTGTTGCAGGAGACCGAGGGGGCCCGCTTGACGAGCCAAGCCAGCGATGCTGTACGCTGGTTGGCCTGGTCCCTGGGGATGCATCATCACGGTGGAGCTCCCATGTCCGGCCAATCCTACAACGTGGCGGTGCTGTCTCGCATGACGTTGCAGGACGCGCGCGTCGTGTGGCTGCCGGCTGAAGAGAGCATCGAGCGCCTCGCGGTGACCGGGACCCTCGCGACGACGCATGGGAGCATCTTCCTGATCGCGACGCATTTCCAGACCGACGTCTTCCCCACCGATCGGGCACGACAAGCCGCGGCGATCATCGGCCTGGCCACGGCCAGTGATCTGCCAGTGATCCTCGCCGGGGATCTCAATACTGAGCCTGGACCGGACCCCGCGTGGACGGCACTGATGACCGTGTTCCAAGACCATTGGCCGGACGCCGGCGGCCACACGTACAGCGCCAGCGAGCCCCGGGAGCGCATCGACCACATCCTCACTCTCGGCATCAAGCCCCGAGACATGCAGACGTTCGGCGGCCCTGCCATCAGTGACCACCTCGGCGTGGTAGCGCGCTTCTGAGACGAATGGAAACGCTCTTTCACCTGGCGCACGCATCCGAAGCCATGTTCTTCGCGCGCCCGCGTCTGGCGACGGCCGCTTCACTGAGTCTCGTGGGGATCGTCGCCACGGGACTCGGCGTCTTCGCCCTCTGGCGGGGCCTGGCCCGGTGGATGGAGGTCGGCGCCGACGGCATGATGATCGGCCTGGCTGCCTCGGCGCTTGCGTTGCTCGCTTTCGGTTCGGTCAGCGTGCAATCGGGCATCCGCAGCTTCGAGCTCTTCGAACGCAAACTGCTGCTCACCATCAGCAGTCGCGGCAGGGTCTCCGAATGACCCACGCAAGCCCCTAAGAAAGAGCGCAGCACTGACACCATGATGTCAGCATGGAAGTGGCTGGCCGGCTTCGCGGCCGCGTTGTGCTTGGGGCTCGGCGGTTGGGCCTACGCCGCAGGAGACCTGGCCATGGCCGTGGGCCTGTGGATCGCGGGCTTCGTCCTGGCGTTCGTGGCCGGTGCAGGTTCCTACGTCACGGATCTGCTCACCTGAGCCATATCAGCGCCCAGGATCCTTGCTGAGCTTGGACTGCCGCATCGCCACCCAGACGATCAGACCGACGCCGATGACGAGGCTGATGAGGATCTTCAGCGGCGTCGGCACGGAGTCGATGTTGAGGAAGCGGATCTCGGCGACGATGCCTGAGAAGATCGCCAACAGGTACATCACGTAAGGCGGACGCAACCAAGGCATGCGGTCACCGAAGAACGGTCCGCCGACAATGGTGTCCCGCAGGAAGATGCCCAAGAACGCGAAGGCGATGCCTAGCAGGATCAGCGCGGCGAGCTGGGTCCATTCGGACACCCGGGGGATGTAGACGACGGCGAAGTAGAACACGGCGATGACGCTGATGGCGAAGCCAAGGAACGTCAGTGCGCCTTGTAGGGTCTGTTCTTTCATGCTCCTCCCACGCAGATGTTGAGGTAGGTCTCACCGACGCGGGCCTCGAGGTACGCCGGGCCGGTGGGTGAACCGTCGGGGGCGGTCGTGCCGTTCTGTGCCCAGGCCGGCACGGTGAACGGGAGGGTGGTGCGTTCGCCGCGTTGGACGTCGAGGCTGCGCTCCAGCAGGACCTCGGTCCGGCCGCTGCCGTAGTCAAGCACCGTGACGCTGGTGTCGAGCGTCGTCGACCAAAGCAGGCCGTTGTTGATGATGAGCCGCATGTCGGGGCCGGCGCAGCCGACGAAGCGCGGGTCGTAGCGCGGGCTGACGAAGCCCGCCTCGTCGTGGCTGGCGACCACGGTCCACTCACCGTCCTTGAATGTCTCCAAGGAGACCGTGACGTTGAACTGCAGATCAGCGGCGACGATCGCCACCGCCAGGCCCGCAGCGGTCAACGCGACCGCTAGGGCGACGCGGCGGTCCATGCACTGGCTGCCACGGCCGAGAAGTTCAGGTTGTCGAGAAGGGGTCTGGTGCGCGGTGACAAGACGCCCGTCGCTGCGGCCTACGCGTACTGCGCGATGAGGCCGGCGCGGTCGGTCTTGTCCAGGGCCCAGATGAGGTGGTAGCTGCCTTCGACGATGGTGGTGAAGCCGGCTTCCCAGTTGCTGCGGCCGCCGACGAAGTCGTAGACGTGCTGGACAGTGTCGTCGGGGCCATGGTACTGGTCGTAGTCGGCAGCGTGGCGACCGCCGGCGAAGCGGTAGATCGGGATGCCGGCTTCCTTGAAGCGGCGTTCGTCGCTGTTGCGGTCATGCGTCGGAAGCACTTCGACCCCGTCCTGCGGGTAGCCGAGGTGGCCGTGCATGATGTCCTGGGCGAAGGGCTGCAGCAGGGGCACATCGTCTGCGGGGCCGGTCATGACGTACATCTTCCAGGCGTGGCCCGGCCAGTTGATGCCGGTCATGTCGTAGCCGACGATGAAGTCGTAGACGTAGTCGTCCGTTTCGTCAGCGATGTCTTCTACGTAGCGCGCGCTGGCGACCAGGCCTTGTTCCTCAGCATCGAACATGATGCAGGTGAGGGTCTTGTTGAGCTGCACAGCCATGAACGCCTTGCAGATGTGGAAGCTGGTGGCGACGCCGGACTTGTCGTCGTAGGCGCCGTGGATGGTGGCGGCTTGGGTGTCGTAATGGCTGACCAGGCCGATGCGGTGGTCGACCCCGTCGGCTTGCTTAACGCCGGGCTTGGTGGCGATGATGGCGTCGACCTCTGTGGCGGCGGTGGGGACCGGCGGTGCGAGGGGGTCACGGGGAAGGGCCTGGTATGAGCGCACTTCGACCTGCATGCCGAGGCCCTTCAGTTCGGCGACCAGGTGGTCACGGATGGCGTCGTTCTGGGGCGTGTAGGAGTCGTGCTTCGGGAACTGGGTCGCCAGGTGCTCCCACCAGTCGACGGCGCTCGTCACGTCGAAGTCCATGGGCGGCAGCGCCGCCATCAAAGCCGGAAGGTCGGAGATGCCGGGGTCGGTCGCCGGCGGCATGGCGTCAGCAGCGGGGGCGTCCGTCGCACAGCCGGCCAAGGCCACACCAAGGACGAGGAGGATCGTGAAGAAGCGCATGGGAGCCCCAGGTGGGGAGCCTCCCTTGAACCTTCTCAGAGGCCGGTCTGGAGTTCTTCGAGCGTGAAGGGGTCCACCATCAAGGCCAGGGTGACGGCGCTCTCGACGACGCGGGCGTAGCCGAGTTCCCAGTTGGCACGGCCGCCGGTGAGCTCGTAGATGTGCTCGGGGGTGTCATCGGGCATGTGGTATTGGTCGTAGGCCCCCGCCGTGCGGCCGCCGGCGAAGCGGACCGTGGGGTAGCCGGCGCTGGCGAAGCGGGATTCGTCGCTGTTGCGGTCGTTGAAGTCGAAGACCTCGGCGCAGGATGGGTCAAGGCCGGTGACGTTGTGGGTGACGCGTTGGACGAAGGGGTGGAGCCAGTCGGCGACATTGGCGCCGACCCATTGGTACATCTTCCATTCGTAGCCAGGGCAGTTCAGGCCGATCATGTCGAAGCCCATGACGAGGTCGTAGGGCAGGTCGGGGTTGGCCGTGACGTAGGCACCGGAGGCGACGGCGCCGACCTCTTCTGCGTCGAAGAGGATGCAGTCGATGTTGTGGGTGAGGTTGAGCTGGCTCAGGATGCTGCACATGCTGAGGACCGCGGCGGTGCCGCTGCCATTGTCGTAGGCACCCTCGATGGTGCCGGCCTGGGTGTCGTAGTGGGCGATGAAAGCGATGGTCCGGTTGCTCGTGCCTGCATGGTGGCCGACGACGGCAGCTGCTTGCGCGACGCCGCCAGGCACGGTGACCCCGCGGGCGCCGGCGTCGTACATGTGCGTCGTGACCTCGAGGCCCATGGCTTCGAGGCGGGCCTCGATGGCCTCGCGACTGGCGGCACTGTACGTGACCGGGGTGTCGGGAAGGTAGGCATCCCGCTTCTTCTGGTCCACGAAGTCCTCCCACCAGTCGACGTCCGCCGAGACATCCCATAGGGCGGTGATGTCGGGCAGGCCGGCGGCGACGCTTTCGAACGTCGGCGCCGAAGAGGGCGACGGCAGGGTAGGCCCATCGACGGGGTCGTCGACCAGGCAGCCCGCAAGGGCCAGGGACAGGAACAGGAAGGCTACAGCGACACGCACAGCTGTCCCACGCGGGGGCTTGGGTTTGAAGGTTGTCGCCGTCGCGGGGTCAGCGGGCCAGGCCCGCCTCGATCTCATGCGCTTGCAAGGCCGAGATGCCGTATGATTCGGCAAGGGCGGCCAAACGTCGCCGATCATCGATGGTGAGCTG
>JBFIDG010000007.1:0-28668 GCA_041581335.1 Thermoplasmatota archaeon | reverse complement strand
GTCGTCGCAGCCAACGAGACCCTCGAGGCCCACCGGCCGCACGTCGCACCCATGCTCGAGGCGCTCGGGCTGGACATCGATGCGGTCTTCGAGGAGCTTGCCAAGCACCGCAGCATCGCCGAAGCCCTGCAGGCGGACGGCAAGACCACGGTGATCGCCTATGGCTACACGGCCATCGTCGCGCCCGACCTGCAATCGTGGTGGGACGCCATCGGCGGCTTCGAGACCGCGAATATCACCGCGAAGTCCAATGGCGCCTACCTGCGCTGGGGGGACTGGCGCGTGCAAGTGGACCGGGTGGGCCATGACATCGTGCACGACGGCGTGGCATACCACCTGTCGCCCAGCGGCAGGGTGCAAGCCGCGGCCGATGAATCCGTGGGGGCGGAGGCGTTCTTGACGGCCATCGCGGCGTTCGCTGCCGATCACGGCGTCGCGGCGCCGGACGTGTCGCCACACCTCACCGACTGCATCGTCCGCTGGTGACGTCAGCCGACGCGTTGCGTCAAGCGCTCGCGCACGCCAGGCCATTCGTCGCGCGTGATGCTGAACATCTCCACGTCGCGCACAAAACCATCCCACAGCACGTCGTGTTGGCGCAGGGTGCCTTCGTGCGTGGCGCCAAGCGAAGCCATGGCGTGGAAACTCTGCTCGTTACGGGCGTCGCATTTCATCTGGATGCGGTTCAGGCCGAGGGTCTCGAAAGCGTGGGTCAGCAGGAGCCATTTGCATTGCTTGTTGAGGCCGGTGCCGTGCCATTCCTTGCCATACCAGGTCCAGCCGATCTCGGCGCGCTTGTTGGCCGGGTCGTGGGCAAACAGGCTCGTACTGCCTGCTGCGCGGCCGTCGGCGTCGCGCACCAAGAACACCTCGTCGTCGGGCCCGCTCGCAGCCAAACGCCAGGCGATCCATTGCAGCAAGTGCGCAGCTGCCGCCGGCGGCGGATTGGGCATGAAGCGCCAAATGGCAGCGTCCGCCGCAGCAGGCCACAATTCGACCGCTTGCTCGGGCGCCAATGGTTCGAGGCTCCCCATCGACCCGGCGAGCCGTGTCACGTGGGATTCTCGCTGCGGATCAGGCCTTCCATGAACAGCTCGCCGGCCTTGTAGCTGGAGCGCACAAGGGGGCCGCTGGCGACGTACAGGAAGCCCATCTCTTCAGCGATCTGCTTGTAGCGGCGAAACGTGTCCGGGTGCACAAACTCGACGACCGGCAGATGCGCGGCGGTCTGCGTCGGGCGCAGGTACTGGCCGAAGGTGACGATGTCCACATCGTGGGCGCGCAGGTCGCGCAGCGTCTCCACGATCTCGTCTTCGCTTTCCCCGAAACCCACCATGATGCTGGTCTTGGTGAAGCGTGCGCCGAGGGTCTTGTAGTGCTTCAGCACCCGCAGGCTCTGATCATAGTCGGCGCGCTTGTCCCGGACCATCGGGCTGAGGCGACGAACGGTCTCGATGTTGTGCGCCACGACATCGGCCTTGGCCTGGATGATCCGTTCCAGCGACGATTCATCGCCCTGGAAGTCGGGTGTGAGGACCTCGACGAGCAGATCCGGATGGTCGGCCTTGCATCGCTCGATGACCTTGCCAAAGTGGTCGGCGCCACCATCCGGTAGATCGTCGCGGTCGACACTGGTGATGACCACGTAGCCGACACCCATGATGCCGATGGTCTCTGAAGACTTGCGGGGCTCTTCGGGGTCAAGAGCGTCTGGGCGGCCGGTGCTGACGGAGCAGAAACGGCAGCCGCGTGTGCAGGTACCCCCCATGACCATCAGTGTCGCCGTGCCGGCATAGGCGCCCCGTTCGCCGCCGCTCCAGCATTCGGAGAGGTTCGGGCAGCGAGCCTCCTCGCAGACGGTGCTGAGGCCCCGTTCGCGCAGCGCCTTGCTGATGGCCTTGTAGGCTTCGCCGCCGGGGGGCTTGACCTTGAACCACTCCGGCAGGCGGGGCTTGCCGCTCGGGCTGAGCCCAGGGCTACCCATGGGAGCGGACGTCTCGTCGGCTGCGGTCTGCCCTGCCATGGGCAGGTTCGGGAGGCCGGTCACAAGCGTTCCACGCCGCGCGGGTTGAAAGGGTTGGGGCTGGGGCTAGCGCCGCCGGACCGCCAGGGATATGGCTGCCAGGGCAGCCACCGGCACCCACACGGCGAGGGGCGTAGCCTCCTCCGGCCGGGGGCCTTCGCTCCTGGAGACCGGCTCGGGGTCCAGGGGGGCATCATCATGCATGTCCATGACGCCGTCCCCGTCGGAGTCCACGGCGCCACCCACAGCCTCGACCCGAGGTTGCACGACGCCGGATCGGGTGGCGTTGAAGGGGTCCTCGTCCCGGTAGTCGCGGACGCCATCCCCGTCGGTGTCCGCACCGAGGGCCATGCCGGGCCAGGTCAGGGCCATCTTCACGGCGGCCTTGGCATCCAGCATCCCGTACGCCAATTGCACGTGGTACTTGGCGTGCAAGTGGGGGAAGCTCGGTTCTTGCCCAGGGAATGGTTGGCCGGTCTGGTGGAGGATCTCCCGGATATCTGCCAGGGTGAGGTCGATGTTCGCGTCGAGCATGACGGCCACGGTGCCTGCGACGAAGGGCGTGGCGGCGCTCGTGCCGCCGAAGTAGGTCGAGCAAGCACCGGGCGGGGTCACCGGTGCAGGGCTTTCGTCGGCCTGCACGCAAGCATACTGGTACTCGGTGCCGTCGAAGATGGCGCTGTTGGTGGAGATGACGTTGGTGCCCGGGGCGCTGATGTCGGGCTTGAGTTCCTCGTACGGGTTGTCATCACCGTCATCGGTGCGGGGCCCGAAGCTGCTGCTGGGGGTGATGACGTCGTCATCGCGCGTCACCGTGCGTTGGTTGAGCGTGTTGGCGACGCTCAGCGCGCCGTCCGCGCCGGTGGGACAGCCTAGGGTGTTGTCCTGCGTCGAGCCGCTGTTGCCGGCGCTGCCAAGGACGATGATGCCGGCCTCGGCGGCCCGGTTGGCCGCTTGGCAGACGGTGGTGGTGCCGTCGCTGCGGTCTTCAGGGCTCCAACTCATCGTGATGATCTCGATGCCGTCGTTGCTGGGGTCGTCGTCACCCCAATCGTTGTCGACGTTGGCGATGGCCCAGTCGAACGCGGCCACCATCTCGGCGGCGCTCGCGCCCTGGATATCGTTGAACTGTACGTCCACCAGCCAGGCGCAGGGCGCACTTCCGAGGCGGGCGTCCTGTGGCCAGTCCGGGCGGTCCTCAGGATGGTTGAAGGGCATGCCAAAGTGGCTGGCAGCCATGCCTGCGACCGGCGTGCCGTGCGTGCCGACGAGGGGCTGGGGGTTGCCTCCGTTGGCTTGGGTCCAAAGGACGTTGGTGTTCGTGGTGTCCACGCCGGCCACGACCTTGCCGTCGAGCCAGGGGTGCTTGTCGTCGACCCCTTCGTCGAAGATGGCGATGGTGATCCCGCAGCCATAGTAGCCCAGGTCCCAGGCGCCGGGCCCGTACTCGTCAGAACCTTGCAGGAGGGCGCCGCGGGTGGCGACCTCGAGGGCGTCCGCTGCGGGGAGCAGCATCAATGCAGCCAAGGCCACCACGAGGGCCCGGATGAGCGTCATACCCCGCGGATGCACGGACGCCTTCATGATGGCTTGGTCGCCGACCAAGCGCCGCAGCCCGGGCACGGGCCGCCCCCCAGACGGCCCGGCGACCGGGGCCATTGCGCCCGACCCACCCGTTTCCCCTTTGTAGCGCCTCTGCGTCGCCGGCCACAGTGAGTATCCGTGTCGCCGTCCTCTTGGAGGACCGCTGTCAGCCCCGCAAGTGCAACCAGGAGTGCATCCGGTTCTGCCCGCCCGTCCGGAGCGGCGTCACCGAGACCATCTTCATGGGTAGCCACGGCAAGCCCGTCATCAGCGAAGAGCTGTGCATCGGCTGCGGCATCTGTGTCAACAAGTGCCCCTTCGACGCCATCCGCATCATCGGCCTGCCGGATGCGCTCAATGACGACCTGATCCATCAGTTCGGCAAGAACGGCTTCCGCCTGTTCCGCCTCCCCGTCCCCCGCATCGGCGCGCCCGTCGGTATCCTAGGGCCCAATGGTATCGGCAAGTCCACCGCGATGAAGATCCTCAGCGGCGAACTGATCCCCAACCTGGGCGACTGGGAAGAGGACGCGTCGTGGGACCCTGTGCTGCTCAAGTACCGGGGCACGGAGCTCGGAGAGTACCTCAAGGAGGTAGCTTCCAAGAAGCTGATCACGGCGCGCAAGCCGCAGTACGTGGACCAGATCCCCAAGGCGTTCAAGGGCAAGGTCGTCGAGCTCCTCAAATCAGTCGACCGGGACGGCCGCTGGGACAAGGTGGTCCCGAAGCTGAACATCGACCACATCATGGACCGCAACCTGGACCAGGTGAGTGGTGGCGAACTGCAGCGCATCGCCATCGCAGCCACCCTGCTCAAGGAAGCCGACGTCTACTTCTTCGACGAGCCCAGCTCGTACCTGGACATCCATGAGCGCCTGCGGGTCAGCAAGGTCATCATGGAGTTGGCGCAGACCAAGCGCGTCATCGTGATCGAACACGACCTGGCGGTGCTCGATTTCCTGAGCGAGAACATCCATCTGTGCTACGGTGAGGAAGGTGCGTATGGTGTGATGACCGCCGCCAAGGGTGTGCGCAACGGCATCAACACCTACCTCAACGGGTACTATCCAGAGGAGAACATCCGTGTCCGTGATGAAGCCATCCAGTTCGAACTGAAGCCGCCGAAGCACAGCGCCGACCTGGACACCTTGATCAGCTTCCCCCGCCTCAAGAAGAAGCTCGGGGATTTCACGATCGAATCGGAGCCCGGCGAGATCCACGTCGGCGAGGTCGTGGGCGTCGTCGGTGCCAACGGTACCGGCAAGACCAGCTTCACGAAGATGCTTGCCGGGGTGCTGGCGCCTGACGAGGGCGTGGTCGAGACCGAGGCCCGGGTCAGCTACAAGCCCCAGTACATCACGGCCAGCTTCGACGGCACCGTCAAGGACCTGCTGATGACCGAAGCACCAGACCTCCTGTCAAGCGGCTTCACGCAGGCGGAGATCGCAAGGCCTCTGCAATTGCAGACCCTGCATGAGAAGGAGGTCAAGCGCCTCTCCGGTGGAGAACTGCAGCGGCTCAGCATCGCTTTGTGCCTCTACCGAGAAGCAGACCTGTACTTGCTCGACGAACCATCGGCGTACCTAGACTCCAATCAGCGCATCCAGGCGGCCAAGACCATCCGTCGCGTCATGGAGAAGAAAGGCAAGTCGGCCTTCATCGTCGACCACGACGTCTACTTCCTGGACCTGGTCAGCGACTCCATGATGGTGTTCGGCGGCGAGCCAGGCATCCGCGGCGAGACCAGTGGCCCCCACCACCTGCGGGACGGCATGAACCGCTTCCTGGCAGGCGTCGACGTGACGTTCCGGCGCGACAACGAGACCCACCGCCCCAGGATCAACAAGCCCGGCAGCCGCCTCGATCGTACGCAGCGCGAAGCGGGCGAATATTACTACGCGCCAGACGCCTAATACGAGCGGTCGGGCAAAGAATGCGCGGCAGCTCCGGCGGCGTCGCCGGAGGCATCAACGGTGGCGGACGACTCCAGCAGGTCAGGTGCCGCGTCCGCACGACGGTCGGCGCGGCCCGAACCGGGCCGGACCCTGCGCTCGCCCCGTGACATCCCCGCAGCTTCGGAGAACGTCGCCTCGGTCAGTCGTTCGACCAGTGCCTCCGGATAGCGTTCGCGCAGCAAATGGGCCAGGTCGGCACCATCCACGTCGGCGGGGGTGCCGATGACGATGCGAGATGGGCTGGAACTCCCGATCAGACGGCGGGCCGCGTGCCAAGACGTCGCGGCGAGGAGGCGTTCGTCCCCGTTGCCGGCACGACCGATCCAGCGACCTCGCCTTGGCGTCGAGTCGATGATCAGACGCGTGGGGGGCCCTGGCACTGGCTGTAGCGGTATGTCAAAGATGATGCAGCATTCAGGATCGTTGGCCAGGCGCAGGTCGCCACCCATCCGCCGGGCGTTGAGCCTGGCCGCGTACAAGCCCAGACCCATGTCGCCTCCGGCCTCGGGGTCTTCGAGGCCATAGAACGGATTGAAGAGCGCCTTCTGATCGGCCGCCACGGCACCAGGCAGCCATAGGCGATACGTGGCCATGTGGGCGTCGGCATGGATGCTCGCCGTCAGGCGCCCCGGACCGACGCTGGCACCCCACCGGAGCGCCGTCGTCAAGATCTCCTCGACGTGCACGGGATCCACCTCGACCTCGGCATCGCCTTCCACCCGGCAAGGCCCGATGTTCGCAGTCGCTACGGCCTTGTCATGGAGGCCCGCGAGGCGTTGGGGCGACGTCAGGACATTGGGCGAACCTGACTGTGCCTCGAACGCATAGGCGATCTGCTCGACAGTGGCCCGGAGGCGCTCAGCCGCCGCCTGCATCTGCTGCAGGCGGGCAGCATCGACGCCTTCCACTTCCTTGGCCAGGATGCTGGCCTGCAAACGGATGATGGTCGTCGGGTTGAGCAGGCGGTCTGCCAAATGGTTGATGAGGGCGGTCCGGAGGCGGCTCTGCTCATGCTCGTGTTCGATGGCATGGCGCCGATCCCGCAGGGCGATCTCCTTGCGCTGGACCTCGCGACGTGCCAGCGCACACTCGACGGCCAATGCGAGGCCCGACGCGCTGATGGATCGCTCGTCGAGATAGTCGTCCGCCCCCGCCAGGAGTGCTTCGCGGACGAACGCCGCGTCCTGCGGACCGATCACGACGACGGGGACGCTACGGGCCAGGGCTTTTGTCGCGCTCGCCACCGCTGCGGGACTGGTGCCCGACTCCAGGAGGACGACGTCCACGTGGCTGCTGGCTACCTGCCTCTCTGCCTCGGCCGGACCATGGACGGTGATGATCTGATGCCGACTGCCGGCGATGGAGCACCAGGCAGGTGCCTGCAGCCCCCGGAGTACCAAGAGCAGGGAGCGCATGACATGCACTCGGCCCGACAGCACTTGAAGCATGGTGAACGCGGACCAGAGGCCCACGTCCGATGGCACAGGATTCAAGTATCAATTGGGGAGCCGCACGGTGAAAATCGCCCCCTCGCCAGGGCTCGAGTCCACTTCGATGGTCCCCCCGTGGAGCTCGACGATGCGCTTGCATGTGGCGAGACCAAGCCCGCTGCCCGGGAACTTGGCCAGGTCGTGGAAGCGGCGGAATGGTTGGAACAGATCATGCGCCCGAGTGAGGTCTAGGCCGACGCCGTTGTCTATGAACCGCAGCACCAACCAAGCCCCGTCCCGCTCCGCGTCGATCCGGACCTTGTGGGGGACCTGATGCCGGAACTTCACGGCATTGCCGAGGAGGTTCTGGAACAGCTGCCGCAGCAACAGCGCATCGCCCTGCACGCTGGGTAGGCTGGTGAACTCAAGGTGGATGTCCCGTTGGTCCAGTTCGGAAGCCAGGTCGGAGAGGACATCCCCCAGGACCGTGTTCAACTCGACCTGTGCGCTGTCGAACTCGCGGGAGCCGACGGCCGAGAAAGCTGCCAAGGCCTCGATGAGCTGGTCCATGCGCCGAGTGCTTGCGATGACGTTGTTGATGAGTCGGACATCATCATCTTCGAGCCGCCCACGGATCCTGCGCTCGAGGAGTGCGGCGAAGCCTGAGATGCTGCGCAACGGGGCGCGCAGGTCATGGGTCGTCGCCCTGGCGAAATTGCGCAGGTCTACGTTCGCATTGAACAGCTCTTGCACGAGTCGCTTCCGTTCCACTTCGCTGGGCTGGCCGTCTGTGACGTCGCGGAACAGCACATACTCGGCTTCCTGCCCCTCATATGTGCCGCGTCCCGCCCCGACGTCGAATATCCGTTGGCCGTTCTTGGTCGACACCGTCATGGTCGTCGAGTCGCGCCCGGCATCGGGCATGCCCCGCACCGGGGCTGCGGACTTCCCGACGAGAGATGCAGGTGCATCACCTAGCATCTGGGCGCCGCGGCCGTTGACGTAGGCGAGGCGCCAGGTGCCGTCTGGTCCGCGCGTATTGACGGCGAGGCCTGCTTGGGTAGCCTCTGCCATCTGTTCCAGGATCGTCAGGACCTCCGAGCCTGCCGGTGGCCGGGCCGGTGACACTTCGGGTGCGATCCAGACCTGGACCTGCTGGCGGTCCGGCATGAACAGGCCGGTCACGGGTACGCTCCGGGAGCCGTGGCCCGTCAATGTGGCCAGCGTCGGGAGCGGTTGCCGCGTCGCCACCAGCCGAGCGATCCATTGTTCCAAGGTGGGGATGTGGACGTCCAACGTCGCCAAGGCCATGCCTTCGACGGGCTCGCCGGCGCCGTGGCCCAGAAGCGCTCTTGCTGCGGGATTGGCCTGGACAAGGCGGCCGACGAGGTCGATCGAAACGGTGGCGATGTCGGACGGCTCCGCATCGGATGCGATGGCTGCGAGGGTCGGCCCCGCCTGCGACCTCGAGTCAGACGCGCGCTCGCCGTCGAAGACCGCCAACGTCGTGCGCCGATGGTGCGGCATGGCGACAGCTGGGGGGCCGTGCTCGCCGCTGCCACCAGTCTCTATCGCGCCCATCTTGAGGCCTGAGTGAAGTCAATAGGCTGCCACCATCTAAAGCCATCCTGCCAAAAGGCCGGCGACGGTTTCAAACGATAGGCCGCCTTGGAGGGGCCCGTGGACGACGACGCCATTGGCCTCATCGCTTGGATCTTGATCGGTGTCGGCGGCCTGGTATTGGCCATCGGTGCCACCGGCGGCATCATGTATGCTGCCGACACGACCGTCGGCGCCGTGGTCACCGACACCCAATGCGCGGGCGGCGGAGGCGGCGGAGGCGGCGGAAGCATCCTGGGCATGGCTGACGCCTCGCCCCAGCAGGCTGGTAGCAGCGTCTCCATCCAGACCAAGTTCCCGGTCCCCGGCATCGATTACACGATGACCGAGTTCGACGATGACACCTGCAAGATCCTGGCCGGCATCCGGGCCAGCGGCAAGGAGCCGTTCGCGGAGTACAGCATCCGCAGCGGCCACACGGTGCTGTACCGCGAGGAAGGCGGCGCCTGCCTGTACGACTCCGAGTCCTCCACGCCCTTCAGTTGCTGACGCCGCGCCGCTCAAATAGGACCCCCGGGTCGGCGGAGCCATGGCCTTGAACGAAGGGGACGTCATCCGTTTCGACTACACCTTGTGGATCGCCGGCACGGACACGCCGCTTGACACGAGCGTCGAAGAGGTTGCCAAGAAGACGGGCATCCACCGCGACCAGAAGAACTACCAGCCACTCACCATCACCGTGGGCCGCCGGCAGATCATCCCCGGGCTGGAAGCGAAGCTTCTGGGCCTGAAGGTCGGCGAGACGAAGACCATCGACGTGCCGGCCGCCCTCGCGTACGGCGACCGCGACCCCGCCAAGATCAAGGACGTGCCCATGGCACAGTTCCGCAAGCAGAAACTGACCCCCCAGCCGGGCATGGAGGTCAACTTCGAAAACCAGCGCGCCGTCGTCACCCGCGTCGCCGGTGGCCGCGTCCGCCTCGACATGAACCACGACCTGGCGGGCAAGGACCTACGCTACGAGGTCACCCTCCAAGAGACCATCACGGACCGCGAGCCGAAGGTCAACGCCGTCCTGCAGACCCTGTTCTCGGGCGGTGCGACCTTCACGTTGACCGACGACACCCTGACCCTGGATGTCCCGCAGCAGGCGCTGTTCGACCAGTCCTGGACCCAGGCCAAGTTCCGCGTCGTCAACGAGCTCAAGATGGCCGCCGGCGAACCGGTGGTCGTCAAGCTCGTCGAGACCTACCCGGCCATGCCCAGCATGCCGGCGGGTCCGGACGGCGGCGAAGAGGAATAGGCCCGATACGCGTCCGCCTCGGACCGTTGGTCCCGGGCCAGTGGCCTACGATCACCCACCTCCGACCGCTCGCCCCAGCCGCGGCTATGCGGGTTGGCGGGCGTCGGCCCGGTGCTCGATCAGCCCGGAGGCCTTGCGGCCGCGGCGCTCGGTCTTTGGTTCCGCGTGCACGTGTTCCACCAGGTTATCGGCCAAAGCCATGGCTCGGTGGACAAGCGCCTTGGCACCGGCATGCAATTCGTGGCTCTTCTTCACGTAGGCCACGTTTTGTTCCATGTCCTCAGCGGACCAGCCGCGGCTGTGTGCGATGAACGGGAACTGCGGGAACTGACAGCCCAACTCGGAGAAGAACGTCAGCATCTGCCCTGCAACGGCCTGGATGTTATCTTGGCCTCCGGTGATGATGAGGGTCGTCACCTTGTTGCGCATCAGGACCCGGTTCCGCAACGTGATCTGGTTCTGGATGCAGTTCATCCGTTCGACCATCTTGTAGTACAAGCTGCTGGCGCCGCCCCAGCGGATGGGTGTCGCGACGATGATGACGTCGGCCCAGAACACAACCGCCTCGTAGACCTGATCCATTTCGTCGTCTTTGTGCATCTGGGTGATGGAGCATGGCCAAGTGCAGGCCGGCGCCGCCTTGGAATAGAACCCCTCGCAGGCTCGAAAGCGCAGGTCATTGAGCCGGATGAGTTTCGTCTCCGCCCCTTCGGCGGCCGCTTCGCCCAACGCCGTCTCTAGCAAAGCATCGGACGTCGAATAGCGAGGATGCTGTGCATCCATCGCGGTCGTCGAGATGCCCACGACCCGCAGTGGGCCTGGCTCCCGTTCGAGGCCCCGTTCGAGGGGGTGCTTCTTGTGCGGCTTCACTTTGCGGGGCGTCGCGGGAACAAGGTCGACCCAGAGGTGGCCGTCCCTGATCTCGTGGGCGTGGCTTGGTACGGCATCATCTTCTGACCCCGGCTCGCCGATGCCAGTGAGGCGATGGAACTTCCACTGATGCCAGGGGCATACTAGGTATTCGCCGTCGAGCGCCCCCTTGCCAAGGGGGCCGCCGACGTGGTTGCAGGTGCCGGAGACGACCCCGAACTCGCCACCCACATAGGAGACGGCCAGTCGGGTCTTGCCCAGGAGGACTTCCTGGAGCGGCGCCTGGAAGTCGCTAACGGGTCCGAGGTCGAGCCAGTCAGGAGGCGGGGCGTTCATCGCGTTGCGAGGGGCATGGCGGGCAAAAAGCACCATGCCGGAACATAGCGACTCGAGCCGCATCCGGTCGCGTCGCTGCGGGGTCGCGCGCCCACCAACGTCCAAGTGGTTTCACCGATCTTTGCCGCGCATTGATGGTGCGGGCCCCGATGGGGCGTCATGCGCAGGCCCAAGGCCCGCCCCACTCCGCGCCCGATCTCCCGCGCCACCCATTGCCGTGGCTGCGGCGCCCGCCACGACCACCACCTGCTGTTCGAGCCGGCCGCCTACCACGCCCTCGCCAAGCACCGCAAGGTCTTCTGCGCCGCGTGCGGCGGCCTGGCGTTGTACGTGCCGACCGGCCTGCTCCCGTCTTGCTGACGCTTCGCCATCCACACCAGTAACTTTACCCCTCCCACGGAGAGCTTGTCACGCATGCGCCGAGCCACCCTACCACTTGCCCTGCTCATCCTGCTCGCTGGATGTGCCACAGCACCCGACGAGCCAGAGGGACCGGCTGACCCTGGACCCACGCCCATCACAGATGAGACATGGCGTTGGATCAATGGCTCCTTCGAGCTTACCACCGCCGGGCTGGCGGGCGCGGCCGGCATCCGCATCGCTCCCGGCGGCGATGAAGGGCGGGACCTGGCGCCGAACTGCGTGGTCATAGGGTCCCAGGGCGCCACCATGGCCGGCGGCCAGGCGCGCATCTCCTGGGCCGAGCCCATCGACCTCCGATTCTTCGCCTGGAGCCGCAACGTCGACGGCAGCCAGTTGGTTTCGACCCAGACGACCGGGCGCGGATCGCTAGAGTTGGATCTGACACACAATGGGACCCGCCAGCTCCTGGCCTTCGGGGTATTTCCGGCCGACGTCGCGACCATCGAGGCCGGGCTCCCTACGAGCGTCAAACTTGAGATCAACGCCCGAAGCGAGGGCCACGCGCCCGCCGTCGGGTACTACCGCTGTAGCTGAGGCGCCCGACCAGGCCTCAGCCAAGCTCCGCTGGTCCGCCAACAAAGGGGGCCTTGGCAGCCGGCAAGCCCCGTGCACCCCCGCATCCAGCCCTGACGGCCTGGAGCGAACGCTACGCTCAGGCTGACGCTCGCTACGCTCCCGTCACCCCCGCATCCAGGCCTGACGGCCTGGAGCGAACGCTACGCTGAGGCTGACGCTCGCTGCGCTCCCGTCACCCCTATAACGGGGGTGCCAGTCGCCGCACCCAACTAGGAGGGATTAGGCTGACCAAGACCCACTTCCAGTGTATCGTCGTCGGAGGCGGCATGGGCGGCGCGACCGCTGCCATCCGCCTCGCCCAAAAGGGCGTAGACGTGCTCCTCGTCGAGCGCGCCGACGAAGGCGGAGCCAAAAACCTGTCCGGAGGCATCCTCTGGGGCGACGACCTCAGCAAAGTGCTACCAGACTGGCGGGCAGAGATGCCCGTGGACCGCCCTGTGACCAACAAGAAGGTCGGCCTTCTCAACCCCGATGGCAGTGCCTTCGTGGTCGATTACCACGACCCCTCCTTCAAGGAGAACGGCGTCGGCTACGCCGTCCTTCGCGCCAAGACCGACAAGTGGATGCTCGCCCAGGCCGAAAAGGCCGGCGCCACCGTCGTCACCGGCGTCAACGTGGAAGCACTCCACCGCGTCAACGGGCACGTCAAGGGCGTCCTCGTCGGCGGGGAAGCCACCACGGCAGATGTCGTCATCATCGCTGATGGCGCCAACAGCCGCCTCACCCTCGAGAACGACCTGCGCCATGGACGCAAGAAGCTCGATGCCCACCACATGGCGCTCGGCGTCAAGATGGTCATGAAGCTCGACAAGGCCACCATGGAAGACCGGTTCGGCATCGGCGCCGACGGCGGCATGGCAGGCGAATTCGTCGTGGGCCGCACCGACGGCGTCATGGCCGGTGGATTCGTGTACACGAACAACGACACCCTGAGCGTCGGCGTCGTCATCAACACGGCCACCCTCAACCTCGGCAAGGGCAACAACCTGAGCAGCCACGACATCGCCGAAGACTTCCGCCTCCACCCCTACATCCAGGGCCTCACCAAGGACGCCGAGCTCGTCGAGTACGGCGCCCACCTGGTCCCCGAAGGCGGCTACCAAGCGTTCTCCGAGCTCTACTCCGACGGCGTCCTGGTCGTCGGCGACGCAGCCGGTTTCTGCTTCAGCAACGGCATCGTCATCCAAGGCATGAACTACGCCATCCGCAGCGGCATCTGCGCCGCCGACGCCGTGGTCCACGCCATCGAGAAGCGCGACTTCACCGAAGTGACGCTGCGCAAGTACCTCCACATCCTCGAAGAAGAGGGCATCATCAAGGACTTCCAGCGTTTCAAGAACGTCGGCAAGGCCCTCTGGAACCCCCGCCTCTTCGGCAAGTACCCCGACATGATCAGCCACATGTTCCGCAACATCCTCTCCTCGGACGGCGAGAAGAAGAAGATGCGCGCCCACATGTTCGACGCCATGCAGAAGGCGGGCGTCAGCAAGCGCGAAGCGTTGCAGGACGCAGCATTGATGGGAGTGAACCTCTGATGCAATCGACCAAAGTCAACATCAAGGCCCGCCTCGGCTCGACGAAGTACGTCACCGACGCAGAACACTTCGCGCACATCACCATCGACCCGGAGATCTGCAAGACGTGCCCGCACGAGATGTGTATCAACGTCTGCCCCGCGCAGTGCTTCGAGACCATCGATGGCGCGATGAAATTCACCTACGAAGACTGCGTCGAGTGCGGCACCTGCGACATCGCGTGCACGCCCGGCTCCGTCAAGTGGACGCACCCCCGCGGCAACTTCGGTGTCAACTACAAGTACGGGTGATCTAGGATGAACGACCCCAAACTCGGACGCCCCATGCACATCGTGGTGTGCATGAAGATGACCCCCGACGCCACCGACCTGACGATCGACCCGGTCAAGAAGACCCTCGACCGCAGCCAGGTCAAGAACATCATCAATCCCCCGGATGAGAACGCCTTCGAGCTCGCCCTTGACTTCAAGGACAAGTACGGCGCCCAAGTGACCGTCGTCACGATGGGCCCGCCGTTCTTCGACGTCATGCTCAAAGAGACCGTCGCCCGCGGCGCTGACCGCGGCGTTCTGATCACGGACCGTGCCTTTGCCGGCGCCGATACCTACCCGACCAGCCTGACGCTGGCGGCCGGCATCAAGAAGATCAGCCGCGAACACGGCGACGTCGACTTGATCCTCTTCGGCGAAGAGACCACCGACGCTTCCACGGGCCAGGTCGGCCCCGGCGTCGCGGGCCACCTCGACACCGAGCAGGCCACCTACATCCACAGCCTCGACTACGACCCGAAGACGGGTCTTCTCGCGGCCAACCGCAGCATCGGCGGCGGTCATGAGATCCTGCAGATGCCGCTGCCTGCATGCGTCACCTGCGAACTGGGCATCAACACGCCCCGCCTCGCGACGCTCAACGGCAAGCTCCGCGGCCACTCGGCCGAGCTCGTCGTCTGGCCCCTGTCCGCTCTCGAGGACATCGCCGAACCCACCTGGGTCGGCCTGAAGGGAAGCCCCACGATCGTCGGCAAGGTCGACATCAGCAGCGGCGACGAGCGCGACTGCACCACCGTGAGCGACGCCGCGGCCGCCGTTGAAGAACTGATCACCCGCAAAGTGGCGGTGCCGCAATGACTCACAGCGAAGCGCTCTGCTGCCGCCGTGACCACGTGATGGAGGTTCGTCCATGAAACAGAAGAGCCGCTACGACAGCATCACCCTCCGCCCAGCCAAGGCCGTCGACTCGTTCGACGAATACCAAGGCGTCTGGGTGATCGTCGAACAACGGGAAGGCAAGATCCAGGACGTCACCCGCGAACTGCTGGGTGCCGCCCGCCCCATGGCCGCCAAACTCAACACCACGGTCACCGCCGTGCTGCTGTGCGAGAGCGACGATGGTATGAGCAAGCAGCTCATCGCCGCCGGGGCTGACACGGTCCTGGTCTGCGAACACCCCATCCTCAAGACGCCCCTCGCCCGCCCCTCTACGGACGTGCTGGCGAAGGTCATCAAGGACCGCAAGCCCGACGTGGTGCTCATCGGTGCCACCCACACGGGCCGCGACGTCAGCAGCCGTGTCGCCGTCAAGATCGACGCCGGCATGACCGCAGACTGCACGGAACTTGACGTGGATCCCCTCAACTCGGAACTGTTGGCCCGGCGCCCCGCCTTCGGCGGCAAGATGCTGGCCACGATCCGCTGCGACCGCCACCGCCCCCAGATGGCGACGGCCCGCCCCGGCATCTTCATTCCGCTTGACAAGGACGAGAGCCGCACCGGCACCGTCGAGTCCATCGATGTCTCGTACCTGAGCGACGTCGAATACGCCGCCAAGGTCATCGAGTTCGTCATCGACGACAACAAGATCGACATCACCAAGCAGGACGTCCTCGTCGGCGTCGGCTTGGGCATCGGCGGCCCGGATGCGCTGCCCCAGATCCAGGCCTTGGCCGACGCTCTGGGCGGTCAGGTCGCCTGCACGCGCCCCGTCGCCGACAAGGGCTGGCTGCCCCGCGGCCAACAGATCGGCCAGACCGGTCTGTCGGTCCGCCCGAAGCTGTACATCGCCGTCGGTATCAGCGGCGCCATCCAGCACATCGAGGGCATGAAGGAGGCCGGTACGGTCATCGCGATCAACACCGACCCCAACGCCCAGATCTTCCAGTACGCGGACCTCGGTCTCGTCGGAGACTGGAAGGCCCACGTGGACGCGCTCACGAAGGCCGCCGAGGCCAAGGGTCTGGCCGCCATGAAGTGGCTGGTCCCGGTCAAGGACAGCCTGGGCGCCGACCGTGAGGCCGCCGCCGAGCGCGCTGCCAAGGCCGCCGGCAAGGCTGCCCCGAAGGCAGCGCCTGCCGCGGCTCCTGCCGCCGCACCGGCGCCCGCCGCGAAACCGGCCGCCGCAGCCCCTGCTGCCCCGGCTGCCGAGCCCAGCGCTCCGGCAGAACCCAAGACGGAGGCCGCGCCCGCGCCTGCCCCTGCCCCGGAACCTGCCCCTGAGGCGGAAGCCAGCGACGTCTACGAAGGCGACCCCACCGATGCCGAGGCCGTCAAGGCCTGGGTGAAGGCCAACGTCCCCGAAGACAAGAAGGCCTGGGTGCTCGCCGCGGACTGCATCGTGTGCAACGGCTGCGACGCAGCCTGCCCCACGGGTGCAGCCGTCACGACGGACCTGGCCCGCGTGGACCGCGATCTGTGCATCGCTGACGGTGCCTGCTTCGACGCCTGCCCCACGGACGCCATCCGGCCCGGTGTGGAAGACGCGAAGGAGACCGCCGGCTGGCCCGCCGGTTCCCGCCTCGCTGGGACCATCGGCGTCCCGGAATAGATGGATCTGGGGCGCCGCCGGCTCTGGTTGGCGCTTGCCTCAGCTTCAGCATTCTTGGTGCACCGGCTCATCGTCGAGCTTGCGCTGGGCCAAGGCCACGTGAGCCGCGGCGCCCTGGACGGCCAGCCGTTCGCCCGCGTCGTCATCGCGGTGGTCTCGCTCGCCATCGTCGTGCTCATCGCCCGAGATCTGCGCCGCGGCCGCCAGGACTGGCCGGTCGAGCGCCTTGTGGCCTTGCTGGCCACACTGGGGGCCGTGGCAGAGTCCGCACGCGCGGCCAGCCTCGGCCTCCCCTTGTCGCCCACCCTCTTGCTGCTGGACACGCTTGCCCGCTGGGTCAGCGTGCTGGCCGGGCTCGCGATCTGGTTACGGGGACGGAAGCCATGAGCGACTGGTCCCGTCACCACGTGCTCGCCCATCTAGGGCGCGATGGCCAGCACCGCATCGAGCAGACCACCGCCCTGGTCGTCGGCCTCGGCGGCCTCGGCTCCCCGGTGGCCCGCTATCTGGCCGCTGCAGGCGTCGGCCGGCTGCTTCTGTGCGACTTCGACACGGTCAGCGCCAGCGACCTGCATCGACAGATCCTCTTCGGGCCCTACGACCAAGGCATCTCCAAGGCCGAGACCGCGGCTCCGCGACTTGGCCAGACGCACCCCGACAGCATCGTCGAAGCCATCCCGGCGCCGTTCTCACCAGAGATGCTCCAGGGAGTCGACATCGTCGTGGACGGCACCGACGAACCGGGCACGCGGATGCTCGTGCACGCGTCTTGCCGCTCGGCCGGCATCCCACTCGTCTGGGGCACTGTGGAAGGCTGGGACGGCCAGGTGACGACCCTCCACCCGGACGGCCCCTGCCTCGACTGCCTCTTCCCCGATGGGCGAGAAACCCATTCGTGCGCCGAGACGGGCGTCTTCGGGCCCCTGGCCGGGTTCGTCGGCACCGCCATGGCCCTGGAGTGCGCGAAGCTCGCCGCAGGGCTGCCGACCCTCCGAGGGCGCCTCTGGGTCATCGACGGCCTGGAGAGCCGGGTCGACTCCGTGAGCTACGAGCGACGCCCGGATTGCCCGACCTGTGCCGAGGCCGCCAAATAAGGGGTGGTCTATGGCGGATAGCCCATGCGGGTCTGGCTGACAGCGCACCTACACACTGCTGCGACTTTCGTCGCCATGCTCATGGTCGCGTTGATCGTTGGCACCACCATCGGTGCCAGCGCTGGAGGCGGCCCCAGCGTCGCGAGCGTCCCGGCGCCACCCATCGCCTTGCCGGCATTGGCTGACGACCGCGACCGTGACACGTATGCCGATGCCGTCGACTTGGTCGATGGCGATGCCCACGTGCGGATCAGCCTCGAACGCCTGGCCACCGCGGACATCCTGCCGTATTTCGTCATTGGCACCCAAGACGACCACTGGCGCATGGGTGCAGGCCGCGAACTGGAGTGGCGCCACGTCGTCGACCCAGATGCCCTAGGCTACGACGTCGGGTCCCCCGGCTGGACCAAGCACGCCCTGCGCACAGGCGCGTGGTGGTACGCATTGCCGATGGAGGGCCAAGACAAGATCATCGCCACGACCGGCACCCTCGGCCCCGAGGCCCTTGCAGGTGTCGAGTGGCCACAAGTGTTCCACGTCAACATCCGCGAGGACGCTCCCGAGGTGACGGTCCGCATCGAACTGATGGATGCCCGCCCAGACCCTGACCGCATGATCGGCGCATGGGACATCGTGGTCGAGGTCCCGTCCGGCGATTGGCGCGACGGCGAGGCCCGCTATGGCAACAATGCCACGGGCACGCTGCGCAAGGACGGCACACAACTCGACCTCCGGATCAGCGTGCACGGTGGCATCGACGGTGCGACGCAGCAGATCATGGCCGAACGCTGGGCACCGGAGCTTCGCTTCAGCGCCGAGGAGCGCTTCTTCCCGACCAGCGGCGAGGCATTGGCCCGGTTCCACGGCTTCGGTCGCCGTGGCCCCGACGACCACGACCTTCGCTCTTGGACACGCAGCTTCACCAACGGGCGCGACGGCTACGTCCTGCTCTTGGCCGACTTCACCGGCGACGGCATCGTCGACCACCACGACGCCCAAGCCATGACGGATATTCTGCGCGAAGGCGGCGTCGCGCCAGACACGGTGTATGCCCACGTCTTTGATACGACCGGCGACCGGGTCGTCGTGCAGTACTGGTTCATCTACATCTACAATTTCGTCGAGGACGAATCCGGTGATGGCATCGAGGCCTTGGCGCACAAGGGCGACCGAGAGTTCGTGCAACTCACATTCGCGTCACGCGAGGACGTGCTGAACGGCACCCCCGAAAGCATCGCCTACAGCCAACACTACCGTGGCATCAAGATCCCCAATCCGTCGCTGATGGCCGGGCCGTTTGGCGACAATAGCACCCACATGCTGGTCTATCCGGCCCGCGGCAGCCACGCGTCGTACCCGGAAGCGGGCGACGATCGGCGCTTCCGGCCGGCGCTGGCGGGCTACAGTGACATCTTCCTTGGCGACGGCGAGCATTGGCCGCCCGGGTCCTACACATTGGAACGTTTTGAGGCACAGGCGTGGACCTACGGCTGGCTGTGGGGGCCGCCGACACGCCACAGCCGCGACCTGGGGACCTCCAGCAAGCCGTTCCTGCAGTACGCGTTCCGATACCCCTTCATCGACCCGTTGTCGTGGGAAGCGCGCCTCCCTCAACTCCAGCAAGACGATCTCGTCTCTTGGTACGGAGGCTCCCCATGACCGAGGCGCCACCTCGCCGGACGCTACGAAAGCGCGTCGCCAACGGGCTCGATGGCCTGGCCATCCTGGCCCATACCTTCCACGGCACCCGCGGCCTCATGTTGGGCGGCGCGGGCCTGTTCGTGCTGGGGCTGGCGCAGCCGCTGTTGCCGCCGGAAATGAGCCGTCTCTGGTTCGTGGCCCCGGTCTTCGCGGTCTTGGTGATCGGGTTGACGACGCTGCCTCGGGAAGGCGTCGCCGCCCAGCAGCGCGCCCGGGCGCTGGCCCGGCACGACGACGCGGTCGGCCGCTTGGCGCGGTCACTGATCTGGCCCATCCTGTTGATGGTGTTCCTGATCCCACGCGTCTTCCTCGCCGCGTTTGGTGTGCCGCACCTGAGCCCCCTGACGGGGCTGACGATCCCCAGCGTCCAGCAACGCATCACGCACGTGCTGTTGTTCACACTGATCCTCATTGCGGCGGCATACCTGCGCAGCACGTCCCGCTACGCGTCGCACGTCATCGCGAAGCGGCCCAAGGACCTGAGCCGCGAAGACCGCAGTCACCAGGAACGCGATGCGCTGCTATGGCTCGGCCTGGGGCTCCTGCTGGCTTACGCCTTCTTGTTGCGCTCCTTCTGGCAGCCGTTCAGTCTCGTGGCTTGGCCCCCGGACTTGGACAGTCTGCGCGTCGGCGCCCGTGGCGTGGCCAGCATCACGTTCAGCATCGCGATCCCGCTGATCGTCTTCACCGTCATCACGAGCCATGCGGGCCTGCTGCGGGACCTGGTCCGCAAATCCCTGTGGCGGGAGAAGCCCGAAGTGTTCCTGCTGGCCGCGACACACGTCGCGTTGGGCATCACCTGCGTGGCGATGCATGCCTACGATCTGCTGTGGATCGCCCAGTACCGCGCTTGGGCGCCGTTCTGATTCAACTGGACAGACAAGCCAACTTGTCGAAGGCCGCCCGGTCGTCGCCGAGGGCCGGATTCTTCTGCACCTGCAGGGCCAACGATTCGTTGGTCCGGTCCGCGTAGTGGTGCCCCGGCATGACGAACAGATCCTCGGCGGCCAATGCCCGTAGGCGTTGCATGGAGCCGAACATGGCCTCGGTGTCGCCGCCCTTGAAATCGGTGCGACCACAGGTGTCCACGAACAAGGTGTCGCCGCCGAACAGTGCGCGCGGGCCGTCGCCTGCTGACGCGATGAAGCAGCTGCCTTCCGGCTGATGCCCGGGCGTGTGGAGCCATTCGATCTCCATGTCGCCGATCTGGATGACGTCGCCGTCCTCCGCAAGACCCACCTCGGCGCCTGCGTCCAGTACAGCATCCACGGCGGGCAGCTCGCGTCCGGCCTCGTGCACGTACAGGCGCGTCACACCGCGCGCGACGACCTCTTCTGCGCCACCGATGTGGTCCCAGTGCCCGTGGGTGAAGAGCGCATGGCGGAGGCTGTACCCATCTCGCTCGACGATGCTGAAGATGCGGTCCAGCTCGAAAGCGGGGTCGATGACCGCCGCCACCTTGGTCCGCGGGTCCCCGATGACGTAGTGGAAGTTCTCGTGAGGCCCTGCCAGCACTTGGCGGAAATAGAACGGAAAACACGGCGCCTGGTCGGTGACGTCCTCGTAGACCACGTGTGGAGGACGCCGACGCCGGTACTTGGTCGCCACGGCCGACGCCCTCATCTATGAGCCAGGGGTGGGCGACCTCATGTCCGAGACCGCGCGTCCCATCCCGATGGCCGGTGCCCCCCAAGGTGGCCCCAGCGACCCCCGTGCTGCGGAGCGCCTGAAGCGCCGCCTGCGCATCATCGAGAACATGAAGCGCATCAAGCACAAGTTCATCGTGGCCTCCGGCAAGGGCGGCGTGGGCAAGTCCACAGTGGCCTGCAATCTCGCCGCCAGCCTGGCGGCGTCCGGTCACAAGGTCGGCCTCCTGGACATGGACCTGACCGGGCCCAACATCCCGACCATGCTCGGCATCCGCGACGCCGAGGTCCGTGAGATCGACGGCGCCCTGCAGCCCGTCAAGGTCACCGACAACCTGTCCGTCATCTCCATGCAGTTCTTGCTGCCCAGCGCGGACGAGGCCATCGTCTGGCGCGGCCCCATCAAGATGCAGATCATCGGTCAGTTCCTCGGCGACGTCGCCTGGGGCGAACTGGACTACCTCATCATCGACCTGCCCCCCGGCAGCAGTGACGAACCCCTGTCCGTGGCGCAGAACATCCCGGACGCCGACGGCATGATCCTGGTCACCACCCCGCAAGAGGTCGCGGTGGGCGACGTCCGCAAGTCCGTCGGATTCGCCAAGAAGCTCGAGATGCCCATCCTTGGCGTCATCGAGAACATGAGCGGCCTCACCGTCAAAGGCAAGACCACGCCCGGCGCCGACGTGTCCCTGGACACGGGTGCGGACACGCTGACCGCCACCGCCGACGCCGACGGCGCCTTCGAGATGGTCATCCCGGTCTTCGAGGCCGGCGGAGGACGCCGCATGGCCGAACAACTCGGGTTGACGTTCCTGGGAGCGGTCCCCCTGGACCCGACGGTCAACCGGAAAGCGGACCGCGGCGAGCCGTTCGTACTGGACGAAGCCGAGGGCGCCACGCGCTCCGCGTTCCAGGCCATCATCAAGGCCCTGGGGGCGTAAGGCCGAACGGGCCCCGCCAACGCTTTCTTCTGGCAGGTCCGAGACAAACGGTAGTCGTGGCACGGCAGCCCGTCGCCTACGAAGCCAACGAAGCCGTGCGGCAGCGCTTCCTGGCCGCGGCGATCACCATCCTCCTGGCCATCACGCTGTTCGTGGCCATTGGGCCCGCGCTGGCGCCGATGGTCGAGTTTCCGTGGAACCCGCTCATCGGCCTGGCCACCGGATTGGCGGCGCTGCCCTACGGCGTGGCGTATTGGCACAACCGGGAGGGGCGTACCTTGTCTGCATCACGGTGGCTCGTGGCGGGCGTGCTCATCGGTTCGCTTGCCCCGATCTTGATCCCTGGCGGCATCGGCGAGATCCGCAGCTTCGCGTTCATCAGCTTCAACATCCTCATCGCCGCGTTCGTCCTGTCTTGGCGTGCCGGCGCGGTGCTCGCTGGAGCAGACGTACTGGCGCTTCTCGGCTTGGCTGCGGCGCGACCACAGTATGCTGCAGGTCCGTTCACAGAAGACCTTGTGTTGGTGGGCATCTTCGCTGCCCTGAGCCTGACCTTCGCGGCGTTCAGCGAGTACAATTGGAGAGCCAACCGGGCCAGCCAGGAGGCCCTGGCCTTGACGGTGTCCGACCTCAAGGCCATGCTCGACAACGGTCCGGACGCCATGTTGAACATCCGGGCAGACGGCGAGATCCTGCGACTCAACGGTGTGGCCAAAGACTGGGTGCAGTCCCATTTCCACCGCGATGCCGTCCCAGGCGACTTGGTGCCAGACATCATCGGGCCAGCGGCCTGGGCACAGGTGGCGCCTCTGGCCGGCGAGGCGATGCGCTCGGGCGGCGTTTCATCGGAGATGACCTTCCACGGGCGGCGCGGCCCGGTCTGGCTGCAGATCCACTTGCGGCACATCGAAGGCACGGACGATTGTTTCGCCGCCCAGATCCGCAACGCCACCCAAGGACGACAGATCGAACTCCGGGAACGGGCCGCATACCGGGACCGCATCGAACTGGAGAAGCTGCGGGACATCGACCGGTTCCGGACGCGGCTGCTCAACACGGCGAGCCACGAGATGCGAACCCCTATGACGCCGCTGCGGTTGCAACTAGGCGTTCTCGAGCGCCGCTTGGGCAGCGCGATGGATGAACGCGCCCAGCATTCGTTCGCCACCATCAAGCGCAATATCGGGCGGCTGACCATGCTGCTGGATGATCTCTTGGACGTGTCGAAGCTGGAGGCGAATGAACTGCATCTGAAGCCCGTGAGCGTGGACGTCGACAAGATGGTCACCAGCGAGTGCGAGGTGTACAGAGCGATGGCCAAGGCCCGGGGACTGCGGCTGACGGTGCAGAGCCACGTCCATGCAGAGGTCCGCGCGGACCCACATCGCCTCGCCCAGGTGTTCAGCAACCTGCTGAGCAACGCCATCAAGTACGCGCGGAGTGAGGTCACCGTGACCTCCAGCCGCCAGGACGGCGAAGTGTTCGTCGAGGTCCACGACGATGGCACTGGCTTCAATCCAGCGCGGGCGGACGGATTGTGGGAACCCTTCATGCAGATCCAAGACGGCGACCGGCAGCGCGAGGGAACGGGGCTGGGCCTGTATATCTGCAAGGGCATCATCGAGCATCACGGTGGCCGCATCTGGGCCACGTCGGAGGGCATCGGGAAGGGGGCGCGCTTCACGTTCGCCTTGCCGCTCCACGCAAGCCTGAAGTACGAGGGCGCACCAATGGTCGTCCATGAGTGAAGGCACCGTCACCTTCGAGACGAAGCTGACCATGGTTGTCACCGATATCGCCAAAGAGAAGCTGACCGCGTTCTTGGGCGACAAGAGCCTGGACTCCGTCGGCGTGCGTATCAGTGTCCAGCCTGGCGGCTGCTCCGGCGCCACATACGGCATGGAGTTCGGCGAGCAGCCCGAAGCCAACGAGATGACCCTCGTGGCCAACGGTGTGAAGCTCTTCATCGACCCCGCACACGGCCCGCTCCTCAACGGCATCACCGTCGATTTCGTCGACGAGATGATGGGTGGTGGGTTCAAGATCCACAACCCCAACGCCACGAGCAGCTGCGGCTGCGGCAAATCCTTCGGCGCTTAGCCGGTCCGAATACCCACCCCACCTACATGGCCCAGCGTCAGCCAGGGCGCAACGTCAGGTGTCCTTGACGACCAACCTGACCGACGGCCGCGCCGGGGTGGGCGCACGGCCGGGCATCCCCCACGCCGCTCGACCACCCCGGAATACGCCGTCGCCCCCCCATGCCGAGGTCACGCTGATTCGGAACCCAATGGTTTCCCTGGGCGGCCTTCTGCCCGGGGCGTTCAGCGCGCGGAAGGCCCGCATCCCCGGACGCGATTTTATATACACGCGCGCACTAGAGCAACTCAGCCTGTGGTTCCCACAATGAGCCACACCCAAACGGTGAATCCCATGGAACTCAAGCACATCAAGGGCATCGGCCCCGCCAAGCAACAGAAACTCAAGGAAGCCGGCGTCGAATCCGTCGAAGACCTCGCCAAGGCCGACATCGCCGCCGTCGCCCAGAAGACCGGCCTCTCCGAGGCCGCCCTGAAGGAGTTCAAGGGCAAGGCCGTCGGCCTGACCCTTATCCAGGACCTGAAGGGCATCACGCCTGAGACCGTCAAGACCCTCGCCCTGAGCGGCATCGCCAGCCTCAAGGACCTCTACGAGGCCAGCACCGAGCGCGTCGCCGCCGAGCTCAAGGTCGCCAAGGACAAGGCCGAGAAGTTGCAGGCCGACGCCAAGGCCCTCGCCGACCGCGTCAAGGAAGACGCCAAGACCTCCGAAGGCCGCACCAAGCTGCGCCAAGAAGGCGTGGCGCTGGCCGAGAAGACCCTCCAGAAGAGCCGCGACGTCGCCATGGACCTCTACGAGAAGGCCCGCAAAGACGGCGAGATCGCTATCCAGAAGGCCAAGGAGATCCAAGAGAAGGCCCCCGGCATGCTCAAGGACTACCGTGAGAAGGCCGAGGCCGCCCTCAAAGACGCCGAAGCCAAGGTCAAAGACCTCCAGACGAAGGCCCCCAAGCAGGCCAAGGAAGTCGGTGCCAAGGCCCAGAAGGCGGTCGAAGAAGCGCAGGCCCGCGTCAACGAACTCAAGGAGAAGATCGAGCACGTCACCAAGACCGAGGTCGAGAAGTTCAAGGCCGCCAACGAAGGCTTCCTGACCCGCATCAAGGCCCGCTTCTCCAAGAAGAACGCATAAGCCGACCGGCTGACCTCTTCCTTTTTCTCTTGACCCTCCATTCGTGAGGTATGCGGGCCATCGGAGCGTACCTGTTCATCCGGCGCTTCCTGGCACACGCCAACGACGGCCGGATCAGTGTCGAAGAGTGGCACGCGTTGTCCCAGCGCCCCTCGATCCTCGCCACCCACCTGGAGGTCGCCCCAGGCGATTGGGGGCTCCACGTCGAAGAGGCGGCCGCCACGTACGACGCGCTCCTGAAGAACAGTGGCCCCGGCGGCGTGCTCAGGCAGTTCCACCGTTGCGTCGCGACGGTCAGGGACGCCTACGCACACGATGCGGTGTTGCGGCAGGAACTCATCGCTGCCTGTCGAGCCGTGGTGGAAGCTGACGGCACCGCAGACCCCATGGAAGAGCATTTCATGGCGCAGATCACAAGCGCATGGATGGGGCGGGCCTCGATCACTCGGGACGAGCCGGCCACGCCCATGGACCTTCTGGAGGCCTATCTCTACATCAAACGCTTCCTTGCCGAGGTGGCGGACGGGCACCTGCACGAACTTGAATGGACCGACATCCAAGAGCAACTGGTGCTGCGCGGGGCGGCCCTCGGCGCCACCGCCGCGCGCTGCCGGGACGCACTGGCCGCCTCGAGCCTCCGCTTCAGACGCCTGCGCGAGGCCGGACCGGATGCGGTCCTTGTCCACTTCCGGCAATGCGCCGACGCCTTGCAGTCAGCGCTCGACCAGGGCAATGAAGACCCCAACGGCCTCATCCACCTCCTCGACGAACTGTGGCGGCTGGCCGACGCGGACGGCTTCCTTGATCCCCGTGAGAAGGTCATCCTGCAGGACCTCGAGGCCCGCTGGCTCAGCCATCTCTGACCCGCACTCCTTTCAAGCGACACCCAGGTCCGCCGGCGTGGACATCGCGAACTCCATCCTCGACCTGGTCGGCCAGACCCCCATGGTGTACTTGGACCGTGTACGGGGCGACAAAGGCGCCCGCGTGGCAGCCAAGCTGGAGATGTTCAATCCCGGCTTCAGCGTCAAGGACCGCATCGGACTCAGCCTCATCCGCGCCGGCGAGGCGTCGGGCGCCCTGAAGCCAGGCGGCACCATCGTGGAGCCGACCAGCGGCAACACGGGCCTTGGCCTGGCCATGGCGGCCAGCCTGCTGGGCTACAAGATGGTCTGCACGTTACCCGACAAGGTCCCCAAGGAGAAGCAGAACCTCCTGAAGGCATACGGGGCCACGGTGCTCGAATGCCCCACCAACGTCGAGGCCGACGACCCGCGCAGCTACTACAAGGTCGCGGAAAGGCTGCGCGACGAAGAAGGCGCATACCTGCCATACCAGTACTACAACCAGGCGAATCCCGAAAGCCACCTGCGCACCACCGGCCCAGAGATCTGGGAACAGACCGCCGGCAAAGTGACCCACGTCGTCATCGGCATGGGCACCGGAGGCACCATCAGCGGCATCGGCCGGTTCCTCAAGTCCAAGAACCCCGACATCAAGGTCATCGCGGCAGACACCGTCGGAAGTGTCTACACCCACTACCACAAGCACAAAGAGTTCCCCCCTGCCGCGCAGATCCACCAGTACCTCATCGACGGCATCGGAGAGGATCTGATGCCCGACACGGTCTGGTGGGACGTCATCGACGAGGTCATCCCCTGCAGCGACGAGGACGCCTACATGATGCAGGCCGTGCTCGCCAGGAAGATGAGCATCTTCAGCGGCAGCAGCGCCGGCGCCGCGGTGCACGTCGCCCTGCAGGTCGCCACGGACCTCCCAGAGGACGCCCTCGTCGTCACCCTCCTGCCCGACGCCGGCGAGCGCTACCTGAGCAAATTCAACACCGAGTGGCTGCGCAGCCACGACCTCGGCAAGGTAGCGGACTACCTGGAGGGCAACTGATGGCCCGCCTCCCAGACGATGCTGCGATGGCCACCAAGTGCGTCCACGCCGGCGCCGTTCCCGACGCCATCCATGGCGCTGTGAACCCCGCCATCCAGCTCAGCACCACCTTCGTCCAACCTGAGCCCGCCCACCCGTTGACGTTCGACTATTCCCGCGGCGGCAACCCGACCCGGGAAGCCCTTGAGGCCGCGATAGCGGACCTGGAAGGCGGCAGCCACGGCTTCGCCTTCGCCAGCGGCCTGTCTGCCATGGATGCGTGTCTGCGCCTGCTCGATGCGGGCGACCATGTCATCTGCGCCGAGGACGCCTATGGCGGCAGCATCCGCCTGCTGCGCCAGGTCGCGACGCGCCAGGGCGTCGAGGTCAGCTTCGTCGACACGCGCGATGTGGGCAATGTGGAGGCAGCGATCCAGACCAACACCAAACTGGTCATCATGGAGACCCCGACGAACCCGTTGCTGCGCGTCTCTGACATCGCAGCGATCGCCCAGGTCACCCACGGCGGCGGCGCGCTCCTGGTCGTCGACTCGACCTTCATGAGCCCTGCCCTGCAGAACCCCCTGGCCCTCGGCGCAGACATCGCATTCCATTCGGCCACCAAGTACATCGGCGGCCACAGCGACGTCCTGGCGGGTCTGCTCGTCGTCGATGACGCAGAGCTGGCCAAGCGCATCGGCTTCGTCCAGATGGCGGTGGGCGCCGTCTTGCCCCCCTTCGATGCGTACATGCTGTTGCGCGGCATGCGCACCCTGCACTTGCGCATGGAACGCCACTGCCACAACGCCCAGATCCTCGCCGAGCGGCTGCGGGAGAAGCTGGGCGCCGAGAACGTGTTCTACCCCGGCCTCGACAGCCACCCCGGCCACGCCGTACACGCCAGCCAGGCCCGGGGCGGGGGCGGCATGCTGAGCTTCCGCTTGCCCGACGGGGCCGCCGCCACGCGGCTCGTCAAACAGACCAAGATCTTCCAGCTCGCCGAATCGCTGGGCGCCGTTGAATCACTCATCCAGATCCCTGCGCTCATGACCCATGCCAGCGTCCCGAAGGAGATGCGCGAACGGACCGGCCTGAGCGATGGCCTGATCCGCATCAGCGTCGGCATCGAGGACGTGGAGGACCAATGGCGCGACTTGCAAGCTGCCTTCTCCTGATCCTTGCCATCCCGCTCGTGGCCGGCATCGCGGACCCCCAGGGGGACGCCACGCAACGCGTCGGCGGCGAGCCCGTGGACGAGCCCGCCATCGATCTGCGCAACGTCACCGCGACGCTCAACGAGGGGCTCTTCTCGCTGCGCATCGAGACCTGGGGCGATCTGATGATCGGAGACCAGGCGCCGGCCCAGGCCCCGGACCGAGAATACACCTACCTGTTCATCGTGGCTCTTGGTGTCGCTTCCGACACCAACCTCTACAACCACGTCTCCGCAGGCGGCGACAGCATCACGGTGATCTGCACGTACCACGAAGGAGCCTTCGACCTGTCGTGCAAGGTCACGGCCGGCGACGCGGTGCTGCGCGCCACGGGCGCCGCGGGACGCAATGTCACCGCCCGCTTCGCCGCCGACTTCCAAGGCTCGTACGCCATTGGTGCCTCCAGCCACGTCAGCATCCCGAACGGGACCGCCCGTGACATCCTCGCGCAAGACTTCACCAGCAACGCCTTGCCGTACCAGGGCCTGCCCGGACCGCAAGTGGGAGATGCAGGCGACGAAGGTGTAGCTGCGTCCAAAGGGCCC
>JBFIDG010000006.1:0-28698 GCA_041581335.1 Thermoplasmatota archaeon | reverse complement strand
TTCCGGTTGCGCCACAGACCAACCCCTGGCCCCCGACGCCTTGCCTGACCCCGTGGTCGATCTGCTGGCTGGAGCCCCCCTCTGGTACGACCCCCAGAACGCACCCCACCCCAGCTTCAATTTCCCCACCATGAGCAGCCCTGCCGCCAACGCCACGGGTTACTGGGCGCCTATCCCAGCCGCACCCCTGCCGGCTCCGCTCGCCGGTATGACCCACCTTGCGCAGACCGCCAACGTCACCTCTGGCGCCGGCATCGCGCTCTTCGGTAGCCTCGCCGTCGTCCCCGGTTTCGGCGCCGAGACCTCCGTCGTGGACATCAGCGACCCGGCCAACCCCGTCGTCCTGAGCAAGTTCGCCCCACAGCAAGGCACGCACCGTGGCGCCGCCATCATCGCCTACCCTGATGGTCGCATCGTGACGGTCATCAGCACCAGCAGCATCATCGACGTCTGGGACATCACGGACCCGACATACCCGGTCCCGTTGCCGCCCCTGAACCCCACCCAGGGCAGCCACAAGCTCGGCGTCGTGCCCGGCACCCCCATCATCTACAACGCCGCCAGTGGCGGCGGTGGCACCGGCAGCCACAGTGGCACCGGCACCCGCTTCACAGAGATCTTCGACCTCAGCGACCCCACCAACGGCACCCTCGTCCAGGAGTTCAAGAACGGATACTCGTGCCACCACGTCTACTTCTGGAACAACCTGGAAGAGAACAAGTTCCGCGCCATCTGCGCCGGCATCGAGTTCACGCAGATCTGGGACACCACCGACCCGATGGACCCCAATGTCATCGTCAGCGTGCCCGTCCACCACGGCGTCGCCGGCACCCCCAGCGGCAGCATCCCCATCGTGGCGTTCAGCCACTACGCGGGCCTCAGCCAGAACGGCAAGGTGCTGCTGGTCGGTGACGAGATGGGCGGCGGCGGCATCCCGCCGGGCTGCGTCGGGGAGGCCCGCACGGCGCTCGGCTCCTTGTCGACGCCCGTCGGAGCCCTGTGGTTCTACGACGTCAGCGACGAAAAGAACCCGGTGCTGTTGGGCTGGTATTCCCCGCTCAACGATCCCCGTATCAAGAACATGCAGGTCAGTTGCACCGCCCACCACGGCCGCATGGTGCCCGCCGAGGGCCGTGACGTCGTCGCGATGAGCTTCTACGGCGCCGGCGTCGTGCTGCTGGACTTCACGCAGCCCAAGACCCCCATCGTCATCGATCAGTTCGTCAGCGACTCGGACACCTGGGAGACCTGGTACTACAACGGCTACCTGTTCACCGGCGACCTCGCCCGCGGCATGGACGTCATCAGCCTGCGCTGATCCGATCACCCACCCTCTTCCCTTCCTCTCCTCTTGCCGCACCCACGACAACGGCTAAACAGGAAAACGGTCGTCGTTCGAAGCATGCGCGCCCGCGTGATCGCTGTTCTTGTGACCTTGGCCGCCGTAGCCCTTGCTGGCTGCGCCGACAACGGACCTACCCCCATCGTCACTGACGAAGACCCCGCGGATGCCAAGCTCATCGAGGAAGGCCTCAACGTCAGCCACCCCGCCTATGGTTACCTGACGAACGCAGCGCTGCCCATCGCGCCGACCCCCGGCGTCATCTTCGAAGACATCGACGGCGTCCGCGTCTGGTACAAGCCGGCCTACCGCAGCCTCCCTGATGCGCTCAACCAACTCGACTCCCTGCACCAGGTCACGGGCGTCGAGGGTGGCGGACGCGGCATCGCGGTCTTCGGCAGCCTCGCCTTCGCCGGCCCCAACGCCGGCCCCCTCCACATCATCGACATCAGCGACCCGGAGGCCGCCAAGGTCATCGCCACCAGCGCCGACACCCCGGTCCGTGACGCCGACACCATCCTCTACCCTGACGGCCGCTTGGTCCTCATCACGACCCAGGGTGGCAGCAACATCGTCGCCACCGATGTCAGCAATGTCACCAGCCCAGTGCTCCTGAGCAACGTCGACACCCCCGCGGGCAACCACAACATCGCCGTCGTCCCAGGCACGCCCATCGTCTACAACACCGGCATGGACATCGTGGACTACGCCGACCCCGAGAACCCGACGGTCGTCGGTACGTTCGAGGGCGGCAATGGATGCCACGACATCGCCTTCTACATCGACCAGGCCCAGAACAAGTCCTGGGCGCTCTGCGCCGGCTACGCCCAGACCGAGATCTGGGACATCGCGGACCCGTTGTCGCCCCAGCTCGTCGTGGCCATCGACTACCCGACCATGGAGAACGGGATCCCCGTCGTCGGCGACGACCTGCCCGAGCACCCCGCCGGCGAGTACCCGGTCTTCCCCGGCAGCTTCAGCCACCTGGCCATCCTCAACCACGACGGCACCGTACTGATCATGGGCGATGAGACCGGCGGTGGCGGCCGCAATGCCTGCGACTTCTACGCCGAAGGTCCCGATGGCCAGACGTTCAGCGGCCCCAGCGGCAACCTTTGGTTCTACGACGTCACCGACCCCAAGGACCCCATCCTGCGTGGCCACGTCAGCCCCAGTGCCTACGACGCAGACGGCTCCTGCACGGCCCACTTCGGCAAGACCATCGAGGACACCAACCATGTCATCATGGCATTCTACACCGCCGGCATCATCCTCGTCGACTTCAACGACCTGGACAACCCGCGCATCGTCGACCGGCTCGACCAGGAAGGCAACATCTGGGATGTCCAATACCACCAGGGTTACCTGTTCACCGGCGACATGACCAGGGGCGTCGACGTCATCGGCCTCAGCTAAGGCCCGCGGGACCCGAGCCCGACCCCCAAGCGCGTAATCGGCGATGGCCAGGCGGGTAGCCTCCCATACCACAACAACGCCCATATGGAGTGCCCTGGCATGGCCAGCGTATGCACCTGAAGACGAGCCTGTCTTTGCTCCTGTTGGCCACGGCCGCATTGGCCGGCTGCGCCGATGCCGGCATCGACCCCGTCGATGACGTCCAAGAACGCCTGACCCATGTGGCGGCAGGCCTCAACGCCAGCCAC
Source organism: Thermoplasmatota archaeon (assembly GCA_041581335.1). Lineage (GTDB taxonomy): Archaea > Thermoplasmatota > E2 > JACPAO01 > JAHFTW01 > JBFGSX01. Next base: position 25,692 of record JBFIDG010000006.1, on the reverse strand, counting down.
CCCACGTACGGCTACTACACCAACGAAGCCTTGCTGGAGGCCCCGGAACCCGGCGTCCTCTTCGAGGACATCGACGGGGTCCGCGTCTGGTACAAGCCCGCCTTCAAGGGCCTGCCCGAGGTCGCCAACAAGCTCGACCTGGATGCCAGCGTCGACGGCGTCCCTGAAGGCCACGGCATCACCACGTTCGCCAGCTTCGCCATCACCGGCGGCACGGCGGCCGGCATGCAGGTCGTCGACATCAGCATCCCCACGGCCCCCAAGGTCATCGGCACCAGCGACGACAGCCCCGTGCGCGACGCCGACACCATCCTGTACCCGGACGGACGCTTGATCGTCATCAGCACCGCCGGCAGCAGCACCATCACGGCCACCAACATCACGGACCCGACGATGCCAAGCATCCTCGGCACCTACGAGACCGCCGGCAGCAACCACAACATCGCCGTCGTCCCCGGCTCGCCCATCGTCTACAACTCGAACCAGGACATCGTCGATTACAGCGACCCCATGAACCCGGTCCAGGTGGGCAACTTCAACGAAGGCGGCGGCTGCCACGACATCGCATTCTACATCGACCAGACCGCGGGCAAGGTCTGGGCCCTCTGCGCCGGCTACGCCGAGACAGAGATCTGGGACATCCAGAACGCCACGGCACCTGTGCTGGTCGCCAAGATCCCATTCACCGCCACCGATGGCCTGCCCGTCGTCGGCGGTGACCTCCCCGGCAGCGTCGGCGGCCAGACGGTCCCCCGCGTGCCCGGAACCCTGAGCCACTTGGCCATCGTCAACCACGACGCCACGGTGCTCATCATGGGCGACGAGACCGGCGGCGGCGCCGCCAACGGCTGCGACTTCTACTACGAAGGCCCAGACGGCCAGGTCTTCAGCGGACCCCTTGGTAACCTGTACTTCTACGACATCACGGACCCGACGGACCCGGTGTTGCACGGCCACGTCAGCCCGAGCTTCACGGATGCGGACCTACCCGACCCCACCACCTTGGGCACCGGCTCCTGCACGGCCCACTTCGGCGAGGTCATCGGCGACACCAACACCTTGGTGATGAGCTACTACACCGCCGGCCTGTTGTTGATCGACTTCAATGACATCGACAACCCCCGCATCGTCGACCGCTGGGACCAAGGCGGCGACATCTGGGACGTCCAGTACCACCAGGGGTACCTCTACACGGGCGACATGACCCGTGGGATGGACATCCTCTCGTTGAGCTGAGCGAAGCGAAGCTCCACGAGAGAGACGCCGTGGCGCAAGCCGCGGCCGACCCTCGTTGAGCTGAGCGCGACCATTCCGTCCTCCTCCCCTTCTCCCTCACCCCCTTTTGGCCGCCGTCCTTCAAGCCGAAGCGGCACAACACTTATTGGCGGAGTCTCAGACGTCGACCCATGCGCGTATTGATGATCGCCGCTCTGATGGTGGCTGTCACCCTCGCCGGCTGTGCTTCCGACCCCAGCGATGTCGCTGACGACATCCTGCCTGCGACGACCAAGGCCTGGGTGCCTGGCCCGGACAGCCACCCGGCGTACGGATTCCCGACCGCCGACAACCTGCCGGAGATGTTCGACAACGTCACCGGCCTCCCCGCCGACTGGCACAAGCCCCTCCCCAAGGCCCTGCCGGACGTCATCACCTCCATCCAGCATGACGGCCAGATGACCGACGTCGCCAGCGGCGCCGGCATCGCCATCTTCGGCCACTACGCGTACGCCGGCAGTTACAGCAACGCCAAGTTCTACATCGTCGACATCAGCGACCCCCAGAACGCCTTCGTGGCGGGCTCCGTGGACGCCGTCGCCGGCGACACGGACATCATCGCCTACCCGCCGACGCCGGAGAACCCGGATGGTCGACTGGTGGCCGTCACCTCGACGCGCGGCAGTGACATGATCATCATCGACGTCACGCACCCGGCCAACGCCACCATCATCGGCAGCATCCCGACGACCCAAGGTAACCACAACCACCAGGTCGTGCCCGGCACCCCCATCGTCTACAACGCCCCGAGCGACGGCAGCGAGCACGCCGATCCAGTGTCGGCCAACACGCAGCCCCCGACCGGCAGCAACGACATCTGGGACCTGAGCGACCCGTTCAACCCGGTCCACGTGCGTGACTTCGAGAACGGCTACGGCTGCCACGCCATCAGCTTCTACATCAACGCGACCGAGGGCAAGTACCGTGGCTACTGTGCCGGCATCGAGATGACCCAGATCTGGGACCTCACGAACGTCACGGACCCGAGCGTCATCAGCACGTTCCCCTTCCCCTTCGGTGGCGTCGCCCCGGTCGACCAGAGCATCGCCATCGCCCCCGCGAGCTTCAGCCACCTGGCCATGCCCAACCACGACGGCACCGTCTTGATCGTCGGTGACGAGACCGGTGGCGGCGCCGGCCCTGGCTGCGACTTCCACGTCGAGGCCCCCACCGGCCAGACCGCCAGCGGCCCCCTCGGCAACCTGTTCTTCTACGACATCAGCGGCGACAACGAGAAGGACCCGGTCCTGCACGGCTCCTACAGCCCCAGTGCCACGGACGAGCGCGGCGGCTGCACTGCCCACTTCGGCGACATCATCGGCGACCAGCCCCTGATCCTGATGGCGTTCTACACCGCTGGTGTGGCGCTCATCGACTTCAGTGACCTCGACAACCCCCGCGAAGTCGACCTCTGGGCCCCTGGCGAGACCACTGATGCCTGTGTCTTGTGCGGCGTCTGGGACGTGCAATACTACCAAGGCCGCGCCTACACGGGCGACATCGACCGTGGCATGGACTTCTTGAGCTTCGCGTAAGCGGCGCCAAAAAGCCAGCCCACGGCGGGATTCGGGCGCGCAGCGCCGCAGGATGGCCGTGGGCTGGACTACCTGGCGTTCGTGTCCGCAGGAGGCGCGGGGCCGTCACCGCCGGTCGCTTGCGGCCGGGGCGGCCCGAGCTTCGCCCGAACGCCTCTCGCGCAGGGCACCCCTGGCCGGCAACGGCCTGCGGGGCCCCCGGACAGCAAGCGCCCCAGCCTTGCCTCTGCCGTGGGCCCCGGCAGCCGTCAGCGACCGTGCAATGGCCGGGACAGCGGCCTTTGGGGCCAAAAGGCGTCACTGAAGGCCACGCAACGCTCATGTAGCTGGCCGGCACGTCGAAACCTATGCGCAGTGTCCTAGTCGGCCTTCTACTGGTCGCGACCGTCCTCGCTGGATGTGCATCCGACCCGACCGACGTCGCCGACGTCGTCGACCCGGAGCCAACCATCGACGCCAAGATCATCCAGAGCCACCCGACCTACGGGTACCTGACCAACAGCGACCTCATGGAGGGTAACATGAGCGACTTCCCGGCCCCCGGCATGTGGAACGCCAGCAACCCTCCCGGCGCCATGGCCTGGAAGAAGCCCGCCATGCGCGAGCTTCCCAGCGTCCTTGAGAGCATGGCCTTCGAGGCCCGCACGACGGACACCAAGGGCGCCGGCATCGCCATCTTCGGCCCCCTCGCCTTCACCGGCGGCACCGGCGGCCCGGTCTCCATCATCAACATCATGGACCCGAGCAACCCGCAGGTCGTCAGCACGACGCCCGCCCCCGGCCGTGACATCGACACGATCCTGTACCCCGACGGCCGCCTCGTCATGGTCAGCACCGCCGGCGGCAGCGTCATCACGTTCACCGACGTCACGGATGTCTACAACCCCGTGATCATCTCCGAGCTGCCGACGCCCCACAACAACCACAACCTGGCCGTCATCCCGGGCAGCCCCATCGTCTACAACAGCCCCAGCAACGGCAACGGCGAATCCATCGCGCCCACCGTCGGCGACCCCCGCTCCAGCGGTGTCGCATACACGGACATCATCGACGCCAGCGACCCCGAAGCCCCCGTCGTCGTCCGCGAGTGGCAGAACGGCTACGGCTGCCACGACATCACGTTCTACATGAACGCCACCGAGGACAAGTTCCGCGGCTACTGCGCCGGCATCGAAGCCCTGCAGATCTGGGACATCTCCAACGCCACCGACCCGACGGTCATCACGACCTTCGGCTGGCCGGCGCTCGGTGTCCACGACACCTCCGCCATCAGCCTCGTGACCTTCGCCCACCTGGCGATGCCGAACCACGATGCCAGCATCCTCATCCTTGGCGATGAGACCGGTGGCGGCGCCGCCCCGGGCTGTGACTTCAGCGTCCACGCCCAAGGCACGACCGTGACCGGCCCGCTCGGCAACCTGTGGTTCTACGACATCACCGATGAGACGAAGCCTGTCCTGAAGGGCAGCGTCAGCCCGTCGGCCCACGAGCAGCGCGGCTCCTGCACGGCCCACTTCGGCAAGGTCGTCGAAGACACTAACCACGTCGTCATGGGCTTCTACAGCGCCGGCGTCGTCCTGGTGGACTTCACCGACGCCCAGAACCCGTACGTCAAGGACCGCTACGAGCAGCCCCTGCCCGGCCCCCTCAGTGAGGGCGCAGGCGCCGGCACCATCTGGGATGTCCACTACTACCAGGGCTACCTGTTCACTGGCGACACCCAGAACGGTCTCGACGTTCTGACGCTCAACTAAGGGCCAGCGTCTCCCGAGCCCGGGTACGTGGGTCTTGGACCTGCGGCCCCGGCCCCCTCTCCCCCTTCTTTCTTCCCCCTTGTATTTTGAAGGCGCGGGTGCATGTCCCCCTGTGCCTACCTACGTCGCCGCCGTGGACTTCTCGAAGTGCAGCCGGCAAGCCCTCGACGTCGCCATCGCCCGCGCCCAAGCGGACAACGCTGAACTCCTGATGGTCCACGCCTTCAACGCCGGCTTCCGGCTGGCGATGGTGTACCAGGACGGCGCCATCGACCCGCTGCTGCAATTGGAGCAGGAGATGAAGCTGGACGAGGCCATCGAACTGACCACCAAGTGGGCGCAGCCCGCCCGGGAAGGTGGCCTCAGCGTCGAGGTCATCGCCCGTGAGGATGACGCCGCAAGGCTCGTGTTGGATGTCGCGGCGGAGCGCAAGGCCGACCTGATCATCGTCGGCCGCGAAGGCCATCGGACCCTTCACAACTTCTTCATCGGCTCCACCGCGGACACGATCGTGAAGAAATCCAAGTGCCCGGTCCTGGTCGTGCCCATGCGCGACCTGCCGGAGTCGATTTAAGAAGCCCCGTAGGTCCACGTCCATGGCCCTCCTAGGAACCCTGTTCGTCATCGGCATCGTCGCCGTCCTCGTCATCGCGGTGTTCTGGTTCATCGGCATCTACAACAAGATGGTCCGTGCCGAGAACCGCATCGACAATTCGTGGGCTCAGATCGACGTCCAGCTGCAACGCCGCGGCGAACTGATCCCCAACCTCATGGAGACCGTCAAGGGCTACATGAAGCACGAGCGCGAGACCCTCGAGTCCGTCACCAAGGCCCGTACGGCCATGATGACCGCCAACACCCCCGCCGGCAAGATGGCCGGTGAGGGCATGCTCGAGCAGGCCCTTGGCAAGCTCTTCGCGGTCGCCGAGGCCTACCCGGACCTCAAGGCCAACACCAATTTCCTGCAACTGCAGGACGAACTGAGCCACACCGAGAACAAGATCGCGTTCTCCCGCCAGCACTACAACGACTCGGTGCTGGGCTACAACAACCTCATCGAGGTCTTCCCCAACAGCATCATCGCCGGCATGACCAACCGCAAGGAGAAGCCCATGCTGGAAGTCCCGGTCGCAGCCAAGGAGCTGCCTAAGGTCCAGTTCTGATGGCCGAACACTGGGACTTCGAGGACCAGATCGTCCACAACAAACGCGCCACGGTACGGCTCTTCGCCATCGTGTTCCTGCTCCTGTGGGCCATGGTGTTCTCGATCGGTTACCTCCTAGGCTATCCGCCGTTCATCACGGGCTTCCTAGCCCTGGTGTTCGGCATCATCTACCTCGCCTCGGCCAGCGCGTTCAGCGTCGACGCGATCCTCAAATCGGCACGTGCCCGCCCCGCCAACCCGCAGGTCCGTGAGGAGAAACTGCTGCTGTACAAAGTGGAAGAGCTCAGCATCGCGGCCGGCATCCCGATGCCCAAGGTCTACGTGTCCGAGTCGAAGGACATCAATGCATTCGCCACGGGCAAGGACCCTGAGCACGGCGTCATCGCGGTCACCCAAGGCGCCCTGCACTGGCTTGACCAAGAAGAGATGGAAGGTGTGTTGGCCCACGAGTTGAGCCACATCAAGAACTACGACATCCGTGTCTCGATGTATGCCATCGCATTGATCGGCATCATCGCGATGCTGGGCGAGATCATCTTCTGGCACTTCATCTTCGGCGCCCGTGGCGGCGGTGGCCGCCGCGACATGGATCCCCGGCTGATGCTGGTCCTGTTCTTGGTGGCCTTGGCCACGGTGATCTTCGCGCCGATGCTGAGCCGCATGGCGTACATGGCCATCAGCCGCAAGCGCGAGTACCTGGCCGATGCTTCGGGCGCCAAGATGACGCGCAATCCCGATGGGCTGGCCCGGGCGCTGGAGAAGATCGGGAGCATCGAGCCGAAGGAGAACCACCGCGGGGACCGCACCGTGGCGGGCCTGTACTTGGCCAACCCCTTCAAGCGGGTCCGCAAAGAATCCGTCTGGGCCACGCATCCCCCGATCCAGGAGCGCATCGCGCGCCTACGCCGGATGTGAGACGCCGGCATCCCGGGCGACGGTGACGGCCTTGGGGAGCTCGACCGTGAAGGTCGCGCCTTCCCCGGGTCGGCCCTCAGCGTCGATGTGCCCCCCATGGGCCTCTACGATGCGCTTGCACAGCGCCAAGCCCAGGCCGTGCCCTTTGCCCTTGGAGCCCATCTCGAACGGTTTGAACAGCTTCTCCCCATCTTCTGCCGTGAACCCCTGTCCGTTGTCCTCGACCGTGATGGCGGCCCCGCCGGGGTCGGTCTGGCCATGCACGGTGATGACCAACGGGATCCCTTCGCGACGGTAGCGGATGCTGTTGGAGACCAGGTTCAGCAAGAGCTGCCGCAACTGGACGTAATCCCCGTGCACCGCCGGCAGGGGGCTGACGACAAGGCGGCCACCGATGGCCATGAGCGGCGCCTCCACTAGGTCGGCCACGTCGTTCATGACGGCATCGACGCTGACGTGTTCCTTGCGCAGCGTGTGTTCACCACTGCGCGCGTAGTCAAGCATCTCCAACACGAAGACGCCTGACTCGTTGGCGATGCGGTCGATGTCCGCCAGCGCGGCGGTGGCCCGGTCGCTTTGGTTCCGCTCAAGCGCGATGCGCGCGATGCGTGCCTTGAGGCGAAGTGCTGTCAGCGGCGTCTGTAGGTCATGGGTGACGACCTGCGCGAAGCGTTCCAGTTCTTCGTTCAGACGGGCCGCGCGTAGGTGGGCCGCCTCGGCTTTGTCCCGGGCCTCGACGATCTGGCCATAGGCCCTCCGCCTGGCCCAGCCGACCGCGATGGCGAGGATCAGGGAGACCTCCAGCAGGAAGGTGGGCCGGGAGGTGTTGGCGACATCGGCCCATGTGATGACCCCGAACCAGGTGACCGTGATCATCGCCAGCGCGGCGATCAACCAGGGGATCGAGAAGAACACCACGCCGGCGCCAAGGGCCACGAACGCCAACGCAGGGACCAGGTCCGCTGAGCCTCTGACGGCCAAGGCGACCGAGCTGGTGAAACAGATCATGACGACCACGGAGAAGGCCCACGGATGCGCCCAGGACGGCGGCGGTGGCCGGATCCATGCGGCGGCAGCGGTCAGCAGCAGGAACCCCCCTGCGATGACGTCCGACCAGATGGGCCATGATGCGTACGGCCCACTGTAGTCGAAGCGGTCGCTCCAGGCGGTCCATAGTAGCAGGCTCCCAAGGGCGAGGTTCATGGGGCGCAGCGTGTCTAAGACCAACTGGTCCATCGACGCACGGACGCGTGCTTGTTCGCCCACGCCTGAAGCTCTGCTTGGACACACATGAGGTGGTCGCCAGGGGGACTCGGGGCGCTGGGGACGAAGCCCCCCACCACCAAGGCCCGATCCAGGGACCATGGACGTCCCCGACCATCCGATCGGCCGCACGCTTCGGGCGCGAGTCGGGTCGTGGGCCTCTGTCCAGGTCGGCCCCGATGACGCTACTCAGGCTTCGAGCTGAAATCGAGGGATGCGGAGTTGATGCAGCGAAGGTCGCTTCAGCGACCAAGCGCTTCTACTCGGTCCGCGAGACGAAGTCGAGCGAGGCCGAGTTGATGCAGTAGCGGAGCCCGGTCTTGTCCCGCGGGCCATCGTCGAACAGGTGCCCAAGGTGAGCATCGCAGACCCCGCACCGCAGTTCCGTACGGACCATGCCATGGCTGTCGTCGCGGATCTCCTTGATGTCGGCGCCCGGGGCGGCGTCCCAATACGAGGGCCAGCCGCTGCCGGAATCATACTTGGCATCCGACGTGAACAACGGCGCCTTGCAGCAGATGCAATGGTACACACCGGTGTCGTGGTGCTTGTAGTATTTGCCCGAGCCAGCATACTCGGTGCCTCCTTCCTGGGTCACGTGGTATTGCAGCGGGGTCAGGCGCTCCTTCAGGTCATCGTCCATGCCCGACATTGGGGGCCGCAGGGACAAAGGCGTTGTCCTCGGTGGGGCGAGGCCGGAGCACCTGGCGCGGGCCTTGGTATGACGACGGGACGACCCGTGGCTGGCCGATGCTGCGGGCCTTGGTCGCTCCGAGACTGGCGAAGGCCGGCAGGAAGGTCAGACTGACGATGAAGGCGCACAGGATGACGATCGCCGCTGTGTACCCGAACTGTTGTAGCGGCAGAAGCGAGCTGAAGCCGAGGACGCTGAACGCCAGCACGGTGGTCAGCGTCGCGGCGAGGACCGGGCGCCCGACACTGGCGACGGCGCGGCGGGCGGCCTCCTGACGACCGAACCGCCGCATCTGGCGGAAGTGCGCCATGATGTGCAGGGCATAGTCGACGCCGATGCCGAGGGTCATGGCGATGATGACGCCGGTGATCGGGTTGAGCGGGATGCCCACCAGAGCCTGGATGCCGGTCTGCCAGACGATGGTGATCAGCAACGGCACGAACGCGATGGCAGATGCGCGGAGGTCGCGGAAGACGATCAGCAGCAGGACGAGCACGAGGACCAACGCGATGCCTGTGCTCATGAACAGGCTTTGCAGGACGACGTCCCGGCTTTCCCGGTCGATGATGTCCCTGCCGGTCAGCTTGGCACCAGCGGGCCCCTCGGCGACGAGGTCCCGGACCGCGTCAACAGCACCATCGTCTCCTTCGGCATATCCGACGGTGATGCGCCACCAGGCGGCGGTGGCGACACCTTCGGTGAGGCCCTGCACCAGGGGGCCGTCCGGGTCTCCGGCCTGTTGCAGCCGATGGACGGGGCCGTCGATGAAGCCGAGGCCAGCGATGCCATCGAGGGCCGTTTCAAGCCGCTCGAGGCCTTGGCGGTCGTCGGCAGGGATCAGGATCTGGGCCGTGGTCTGACCGCCGAAGCGGTCTTCGACCGCTGCCAGGTCGGCCAGTTCTGGTGCGTTCTCGTCGAGTTCGAAGGCGAGTTCGGCCTCCACGTCCAAAGTCGTGGCGGCGGCCGCAAGCCCTAGTGTGACGATGGCGACGACGATCAGGACGGGCACACGCTGGCGGACCACCACGTGCGACCATGCCTCAAGGATGGTGCCCAGAGGCAAGGCGATGGTCTTGGCTCTGCGGCGGCGACCGATCCGGTAGAACGCAGGGAGGGCGATGAAGCCGAGGATGAACGCGTAGAGCGCTCCGCTGCCGATCAGGAGGCCCCAGACACGGATCTGCGGGATGTTGCTTGCCAAGAAGGAGCCGAATCCGATGAGGGTCGTGAGGGCGGTGAAGAAGACCGGGGCGCCCACATGGCCGGCCGCCGCTTCGAAGCGTCGAGGCACGGGCCACGCCTCGGGCTGTTCGCGATAGGCATAGATGATGTGAAGCATGTAGTCGATGCCGAGACCGAGCAGCAGGGGCATGGTGATGAAGCTCGGCGGCGCCAACGGTAAACCGGCCCAGGCGACGGTCCCGTACGCCATGGCAAGGGCCAGGAACGAGACCACCATGGGGACCAGCACGTCGCGTAGGCGTCTGAACAGGAGGGAGAGGACAAGGACGATCGTCGCGACGGACAAGGGCATCAGCAAGGCCACATCGGCGTTGCCGCTGTCCTGCTGCATCCGTTCCACGTACAGGGGACCGGCACTGCGCAGGTCGCCATCGGCACTGCTCTGGGCGGCGATGCTATCCAGGAGTGCCGTGGTCGCGACGACATCCTGCCCAGGTTCGATGGAGATACGCAGCAGCAGGGCGTCATCGACGGCAAGGGCGCTGCCGGCAGGGCTCTTGATGAGCCCCTGCGCGGCTTCCCGGAGCTGCGCGTCGGGGATGTTCCCGAGGTCGCCGAGCTGGCTTTCCAGGAGGACGGGCAGTCCGCCGACGTCCTGGACGACCGCTTGTGCCCGTAACCGTCCGGCGTCCTCGGCGACAGCGCGCAGCAGTCCAGGATCACTCGGGTCATCGACGATGTACAGGAACAGGCTGGCGTCGCTCTGGCCCCAGATGTCTCCTATCGTCTCGAGGGTGGCCTGGGCGGGTAGGCCGTCGGGGACGAACAGGTCCTGGATGCGCCCCTGTTCCGCCTGGGTCATGCCGGCGCCGAGCAGCAAGGTGACGGCCAGGACGGAGGCGATGGCGATGGCAGGGTGGGTCGCGGACCAGCGGGCGCTGGCGGCCAGGATATGAGCCACGTCGGCGGCGACGCGACCCCCCATGTAATAGTTTGGGTGCCAAACTATTTGTGCGGGTGAAGTTGCGCACCCGTGGACCCAGACCGCCTGCTGTTCGGATTGCGCGACGTCACCCACGCCATGCTGGACCGCGGCCGCAGGGCCGCAGCCACGGCAGACCTAGGGTTGCCGGCCATGATGGCCCTCCGGCAGATCGACGCCGAGCCAGGCATCCGCCACGGCGACGTCGCCGCACGACTCCACCTCACCCCCGGGAGCGTGACACCCATCGTGCAGCAGCTGGTGGCGCAGGGCTTCGTCGAACGCCGGCAGGATGCCGCGGACCGCCGCATCCACCACCTCCACGTCACGGACGCCGGCAGGGCCTTCCGCCGTGACGTCGAGCGCGAATTGCGCGGCGCGGTCGAGGCGGCGTTCGCCGACTGGGAGCCCAGCGAGCAGGAACAGTTCGCCGCGGGCCTCGAACGCCTACGGACCACCCTTGGGGCCGGCCACGGGCCCGGCTGACCCGCCCGGCTGACCCGCCCGGCCAAACCGTCTTATGGCGACCCGGCCGTGGCGCGGTCATGCGCTGGCTAGCCTGCATGTTGATCCTTCTCGCCGGGTGCGCGTCACTCACCGACGGCATCGTCCTCTTCGAGGTAGACGGGCTCGCCGGCGGCGACGACATCTTCGATGCCCACGTAGCGGCCGTGGACACCGACGACGTCCGATACTGGGCCGCCAGCGTGATCGTCAAGGACGGCCGCGTCAAGGCCAGCACATCGACCCTGGTGTACAACACAGACCTACTGGTCAGCCACGGAGCCAGCCTCAACGGCGTCATGTACACAGACCAATCGGACTTCTACGATGCCAGCCAGCTGGAGATCCCCAAAGGCCAGACCATCACGGCCCCGGCCGGCCTTGCCACGGCGACCCTCGGGAAGCTCATGAGCCTGGGGCCAGACGGCGCCAAGGCGATCACGTTCTTCAGCCAGTGCCACGGCAGCGCCCACTACATGGCCGATGGCGAGGGCATGTACAAGACCGACGTCGACTGTGGACCCGGAGACTGGGTCGCCGTCGTCGCCGGCGACAACAATGGCCAGTATGACATCGAGCCCGTCGTGGTCATCTTGCGGTGAGAGGAACACACCGCGACCGGCGCGAGTCCACATGTGCGAGGATCAGGCGGCCGATGGCTGACCCCGGCGCCTACAGGTAGGCCGCCGGGCCAAGGACCAGCCCCCGCATCGGCACTACCGCCGGCAGTGATGCACCAAGGCATTCGTCGCGAGCCAGGCGATCCACGGCGCTGCCTGTGGTGCTCGCCGGCCGCCGGTCAAAGGACCGGCCAACCCTGGCCCATCGGAGGCACAATGGAGCTTCCCGCGCCGGCACGCAATACCGACGCCGCCAAGAACCATCCCGGGGATGCAGCAGCGTGCTTCCGGCCATCGCGCTCCTGATCGACGGCGACCAGACCCCCACCCAGGGCCTCGTCGGCCTGCTCGCCACCCTGGAGAAGAAATGGACGGTCTCTGAGCGGATCGTCGTCCGCAACTACCGTTCGACCCGCGACCTGCAGGAGTGGCGGGCCTTCAGCGATGAGTATGGGTTCCGTTGCATCCAGCGCGACCCCGTGGCGACGGGCAAGAACGCCGCCGACATCGAACTGGCAGTCATCACCGTGGATCTGCTGCGCGACGGCGCCAGGGCGTTCTGCCTGGTGACGGGCGATATGGACTTCACGCCGGTCGTGCAGCGCATCAAGCGGGGCGGCGCCCACGTCGAATGGGTGCGCCCCCAGGACCTGGCCGGTTACAAGAAGGCCAGCCGGGGCCGCGGCGCGCAGAAGCCGACGGCCGGCAAGAAGGCGGCGCCGAGGACGGCTCGCAAAGCGCCTGCGCCGGCCCCGCCGAAGGCCGCGCGTCCCGCGGCCAAGCCAACGCCTGCCCCCGCCAGTGCCGCCAAAAAGCCACCCAGACCCGCCAAGGGCCGCCAACCACGGGGCGGCCAGGACGATGCGGACACGAAGGGCTACGCGAAGGCCGTACGGCGCGCCATCTCCCAATTGCGCAAGGCCGGTAGCCACGAACAGGGCTGGGTGAGCGTCAACCGCATCGGCAGCATCCTGGCAGAGGAGAAAGTGCACAAAGAGGACTTCGGATTCGCCAAGAGGCGGGCCCTGTACGAGGTCCTGGAGGCATGCGGATTCAAAACCGAACAACTTGAAACCGGCGCCTACCGTGTCACACTCGACTGATATGGCTCGCTGCGATTCGTGCAAGACAGAAGCCCCCCTGACGGCCATCACCGACATGTTCGGCAACGACGGCAACGTCTGCGGGGCTTGCCGCAAAGCGATGGAAGACGACGGTTGCCTCAACTGCGGGTCCTGAGCGGCCGGCAGGACCTAGGCGATCAGCGCCTCAAGCGGCTGCATCCACCCGCCAGACGGCGGGGGTCTCCGGCACCACGGCGGTGCCGGATGCAAGGCCCGCCAGGGCATCGTGGCTTGGCCGGCGTTCATCGGTGCGGCGCCGACACCCCAACACTTCAATACGGTGGCCAACACAGGTCGCCCCTCGGCGGACAGCCGGAGGCAACAAGAGGGGAAGGCCCAATTCTTGCTTACCAAAATACGGCTAGCACCCGACCATTGCTGAACGCTGTCCGTCGTTCATTTGGCTGCGCCGAGGCGCGTAGGCGCGTCGGTGACTTTTGCAAGGCGACCGGCATCGCGCTACGCGCTCCGCCGGCATGTGCCGGCATTGCAAGCAATGCCGGCGCAGCGTGGCCGGCACGTCGTCGCCACGCTCCTCCTTAGCCGACCACTTGTTCCCACTTCTTCAAGTGGAGAACATCGGAGAGGGTCTTACCACGCCGGATCTCCTCACGCAGGCGGTTCTCTTTCTCGAGGACCTCGAGCGCGCGGTTGGCGATCTCCTGCGCTTCGTCTTGGGGCACGACGACGACGCCCATGTCGTCTGCGATGATCCAGTCGCCGTTGCGGACCGTCTGGCCGCCGCATTTGATCTCTAAGCCGATCTGGCCATGACCCTTGGGCTCGCCGGCGTTGGGGACGATCCAGCGACTCCAGACGGGGAAACCCATCTTGTTGATGTCGTCGATGTCACGGCAGGCGCCGTCATTGACGAGTCCCGCGATGCCCTTGAGTTTGCAGCTCTCGGATGCCAGTTCGCCCCAGGTCGCCGTGGCACCACCGCGGGCATCGATGACGATGACCTCGCCTTCCTTGGCCACGTCGATGGCCTCGACGGTCTTGGCCCAGTCCCCATCGGCGGTGAAGACGGTGACCGCCTTACCGACGACGCGGTGGCCGTGCTGGCGGGCCAGGATGCCAGCATCCATGGCGCCCTTGCGGTGCATGGCATCGCTGACGTTGCTGCTGCTGCATTGCAGGAAGGCTTCGCGCAGGGATTCGCCGGAGTAGCGGCGGAAGCGCTCACTGGCGACGGCGGCTTGACTGGCCATGCCTTGCTTGAGTTTGCGCGCTTCGGCGGCGATGTCGGGCGCCTTGGTGAGTGCGCCGCCGACGATGAGGACGCTGGCTCCTGCAGCGACCGCGGGACCGATGGTCTCGCTGTTGAGGCCCCCTGCCGCCATGACGGGGATGTTGACGGCGTCGGCGAGTTGCTTGAGGATGTCCAACGGGCTGGCACCCATCATCTGGTCGTCGATGCCCATGTGCAGGCAGACATAGTCACAGCCAAGGCGTTCGGCGTCCTTGGCGCGGGTGATCTTGTCCTTGACGCTGATCAGATCCATGTAGACCTTGGCGCCGTACTTGCGGGCCGCCTTGACAGCCTCCTCGAAGGTCTCGTCGCTGGCCGCGCCCAAGATACCGATCAGGTCGGCGCCGGCCTTGGCGGCGATCTCGACCTCGAAGGCGCCGGTGTCCATGGTCTTCATGTCGGCGATGACGGTCTTGTCCGGGAACGCCTTCTTGAGGGCACGCACGGCCTCGAGGCCTTCCGCCTTGATGAGGGGCGTGCCCGCCTCGATCCAATCGCAGCCGCCGGCGACCGCTTCGCGGGCGTACTGGAGTGCCCGATCGAGGTTGACCTCGTCGAGTGCGATCTGCAAGACCGGTCCGTGCCCGGGCCCTTGTGCCATGGGCGGTGCCACGGCGAGCGCGCCTTGAAGGTTCGTGCGCGTGCCGCAGCGCTTGGCGTGGACCCCGAGACGACAAGGTTCAAGGTGCGGATGAGCCGTCGAAGGGCCATGAAGACGCTGTGGATGGCCCTGACCCTCCTGGTGGTCGGCTTCGCCGGCTGCGCTGATTCGGGCCCCGCGCCCATCACCACGACCGACGACGTGACCGACGACCGCCCCCGCGCCAGCGGCCTCGTGCCCGTCGCCCCCGACCAGGCGTCCTTCATCGGCACCATCGTCAACAGCCACGTCCTGCCTAGCGTGACCAACCCGGCCGGAGCAGGCGTCGCCAGCATCGCGTTCTTCCACCAAGTGCCTGAGATGCACACGGAGTCCTACAACCTCGAGCTGCGGGACCACAACGACCTCTCCAAGGACCTCATCGGCTCCGGCAGCGGCTTCATCGAGGTCGACGTCGTGGGCGACCTGGCCCTGGTGGCCAGCATCCTCGGCAGCCGCGGTGCGACGCTGGTGGACATCAGCGACCCCGACAACATGGTGGTCCTGAGCCACATCTACAACCTCGACGACAACTGGGACGCCCGCATCAGCCCCGACGGCAAGTACGTCTTCGTCGGCTGCCAAGGCAGCGGCGCCTTCGACTGCACCGGCGTCGAGGACAGCGGAGAACAACCCGCCGTGACCGGCGGCGGCGCCTGCGCCAGCGTCGCCACCTGCCCCGGCGGCATCGCGGTCTTCGACATCGAAGACCCCCGAGACCCGGTGTTCATCGAATACCTGCCCATGGGCTTCACCCACAACGTCTATTCGTTCATGCACGAAGAGAAGTACTACTTCCTCAGCGCCAACGGCGCCATGGGTGAGTGGGACCCCGAGGCACGGACCGTCAGACTGGCCAGCACCAACGTCACGGGCAGCCACGACATCCACGTCCAGACCCACCCCCTCACCAACCAGACGCTGCTGTACTCCGGCGCCGGCGGCAAGGGCCACATGGGCATCTGGGACGTCGCAGACCCCTTCGAGCCCAAGCTCATCGGCGCCCTCGACCCGGAGACCCACAACGGCAGCATCCCCGCCACGTGGCACGAGCAGTCCCCGATGCCGTGCCTCATCGACGACCGCCACTACACGATCGGCGCGGGCGAGAGCGGCGGCGGCGTCGCGCAGAGCGTGGCCGTGGTGGACACCACCGACCCGACATCGCCCTTCGTCGTCGGC
Source organism: Thermoplasmatota archaeon (assembly GCA_041581335.1). Lineage (GTDB taxonomy): Archaea > Thermoplasmatota > E2 > JACPAO01 > JAHFTW01 > JBFGSX01. The sequence goes on along the minus strand of JBFIDG010000006.1, from coordinate 9,605 downwards.
CAATGGCAACTGCCGGACGCCCCTAGCCTAAGCGGCCAGGGCATGTACCGCTTCAGCATCCACAACATCGACGGCAACTGCGACGGCCAGGTCGCCATCGGCCACTACCATGCCGGCGTCTGGGTCTTCGACATCAGCACCGCCGAACGCGCCGCCTCGCCCGTCACGCTTGCGTACTACCAGCCCCACGAGCGCCCGGTCAGCACGAGCTGGACGCCGATCACCGGCGGCCCCATCGGCGCCGTCGTGACCGCCGACATCCCGAACGTGTGGGCCGCCCAGTGGTCCGCCGACGGCCAGACGCTTTTCATCCCCGACATGACGACGGGGCTCTATTCCCTGAAACCCACGTGGACCCTGGAAGCAAACTGATAACCCCTGCATAGGGCAGCGAAACACACATCCACGTGATGTCCATGCGCTAGACCATGCACGCGTGCGTGCTCCACGTGAGCGACTCGACCGTGACCGCACAGGACGGTGATCACTGGGGGGACTTCGTCGGGCGCCGCCTCGAGGATCTGTTCGTCGATTGCCAAGACGGCTTGCTGCCGCCGGCCGAGCAGGCCAGCCTGCGCCACGCTGGCGGCAAGGCCCCCGTGACGTACCAGATCCGGTCGACCCCGACCGGCTTTGAACTGCACCTCCACGACGCGGAGAGCCAACGCAATGCCTTCGCGGCCATCGTGACCAGCGAACGGCAGCTGCGGGAAGCCCAGGAAGTAGGGGGCATCGGCAGTTGGGTCTGGGACATCGTCAATGACAAGATCACCTGGACGGACCAATTGTACCGCATCTATGGGTTGGAACCGCAGCAATTCCCTGCGACGTTCGAGGCCTACATGGAACGCATCCACCCAGACGACGTCGAGCTGGCGCAAGGAGTGGTGCAAAAAGCGTTCCAGGACATGGCGGAGTTCAGCTTCGACCATCGCATCATCCGCCCCGATGGCGAGGTGCGCATCCTGCATGGCCAAGGGGCCGTGGCCGTCGAGGACGGCAAGCCGGTCCGCATGTACGGCGTCTCGCAGGATATCACGCAGATGCGGATGGCGGAGCAGGCGGCCGCGCGGGAAGCCGAACGCGAAGCCGAACTGAAACGATTGCAGGCCATCGCGAAGGCACGCGAGGAGGCGTTCAACGTCCTCGCCCATGAACTCAAGACACCTCTGACCCCGATGGCCATGCAAGTGGAGCTGCTTCACATGGGCAAACTCGGCGACGTCGCCCCCACGGCGAAGCAGTCTCTCGAGATCATCGCCAAGAACATCGATCGCCTGATCCACATGACAGGCGAGATGCTCGACGTCGCACGCATCAGCCAAGGGAGCCTCACGGTGGACCGGAAGCCGACCGATGTGGCCGCAGTGGTCATCGATGCGACGACCACGTTCCAGACGCAGGCGACAGAGGAAGGCAAGCACCTGGAAGTGAACGCCGCCCCGGGCCAAGCGCACATCGACGAGCACCGCATCGGCCAGGTCATCATCAACCTCGTGAGCAACGCCCTGAAATTCTCCGACCCAGGCGGACACATCCGCGTCGACGCCCGCGTCGAGGATGATGTCATCATCCAGGTAAGCGACGACGGGTTGGGTCTCGACGAGGCACAACGGAGCCGCCTCTTCGAACCCTTTGCCCGCGTGCATCTGGAGGCGGGGCGCGTCGGCACCGGACTCGGCCTGCATGTTTGCAAAGGCATCGTGGAGCAACACGGCGGCACGATCACATGCCACAGCGACGGCCCGGGCCTCGGGGCACGCTTCGAGGTGCGGATCCCCGCCCAAGCGCCGTCTTGAGCCGGCCGGCCGGGCCTTCCCGGTGCATCCGCGGGCCTTGGGCAACGCCACCAACTGGAGGGTGGCACCTTTTTCCTCTCCTTCCTTGCCCGACTTGTGCTGAAGGTCGCCCCCTCCATCCTTTCTGCGGATTTCGCCAAGCTGGGTGAGGACATCAAGAAGGTCGATGACGCCGGCTGCGATTGGATCCACGTCGATGTGATGGATGGTCGCTTCGTCCCCAACATCACGATCGGCCCGATGATCATCAAGGCCATCCGGCCGCACACCGACAAGCACATCGACTGCCACTTGATGATCGAAGAGCCCGAGCGCTACGTCGCCGACTTCGCCAAGGCCGGCGCCAACTCCATCACCATCCACGCGGAGGCCGTGCACCACCTGCAGCGCGCCATCAAGCAGATCCAGGAACTGGGCTGCCTGGCAGGCGTCAGCCTCAACCCACACACCCCCGAAGACGTGCTGAAGTACGTCATCAAGGACGTCGACCTGGTCCTCGTCATGACGGTCAACCCTGGCTTCGGCGGGCAGGCGTTCATCCCGGAGATGGTGGCGAAGGTCCGCCGCATCCACCGCATGGCCCAACAAGCCGACCGGGAGACGCCGCTGGAGATCCAGGTCGACGGCGGCATCAACGGCGAGACTGCCCGGCTCTGCGAGAACGCGGGCGCCACCTGCGCCGTGGCGGGTTCGTTCGTGTACGGCTCCGCCGACGTCAAAGCCGCGATCAACGCGGTCCGCGGCACGCAGCAGACCCTCGCGCAAGGCCTTTGAGCGGCGCCGGGGCTGTGGCCCACGTGCGCTGGTTGGCGGTCCTGTTCATCTTGGCGATGCCCGTGGCGGGCCAAGCGCCCAGCGGCCTCGACGTGACCATCGAAGAGCATGCGTTCGGATTCGGCCCCGAGGCATGGAAGGACGGCTTCCCGACCGATGACCAAGGTTCGTTGACCGAGCGCCTGTCGGGCTGGGGCGAAAGCCTCGGGGCATACCTGGATGTGCATGTCCGTGCCGTACCCAAGCAGGGCAATGCCCAGAACGATTGGGAGTACCGCGCCTGGCTCACGGACGGAGCCACAGAGGTCGAAGGGTTGGTCACGCCCGACCCCGCAGGACGGTTCTATGCACGCTTCGACGTCGATGGGCAACGGGCCCTGCCTGGCATGGCAGCGGTCCCGGCGCTCATTCCGGGCACCTGGACGCTAAGGGTGCGCGCCACGACCGACGACGCCATGGGCAACCCCATCCCCGAAGGGTCGGGTCAGACGCAGTTGGAGACCCGCACCTTGGCGGCCTCCGATCCGACGCGAGGGGGCGAGCCCATCCCATCCCTACAGTTCCCGGCAGCCCTGCTGCCCCACATCACGGAGGTCGGCCCCGAGGCGGTGTGGTTCAACAAGGCCCCACACCCGTCCGGCGTGATCGCGTTGTTCGAAGCCGAAGGCACCGGCATCCAATGGCAATCTTGGTACACGCTGGCCGACGCCGCACCCGCGGCCCCGGGCCTGGGTCTGCCGGGCCCCACGGCGGCGAACATGTGGCGCTTCGAGGCCCTGCAATCCAGCGAAGCCGGCGGCCGCTCCATCGCCGCGTTCGCGACGGCGGCCGACACGACGGGTGTCTTCATCGTCGCCGCGGTCGACCCAGTGCACGGCGGCAGTCAGGTCTGGGCGATGGGCGTCAGCGATGCGGCCCTCGCCGTGACCAACATCGATGCCCCTGCCCCCGGGACCGAGGGCGGCGTCACGTTCGACTTCTCTACCCCGAGCCTGGGGCCGCTTCGCCTCGCACCCGGCGCCCTGCATGCCCTGGGGCTGCAAGAGGACGGCTCATCTACGATCACGACGGCCCCGATCCTGCCCGTCGACCAGGGCACGGCCCGGGCGACGCTGGATGGCCGCGCCTTGCGAGCACATCTTGGCGCCTACCGCGCCGTGGCCCTGTTCCAGGAGACCGGCGGGTACGGCGGCCACGTGGTCCTGGACCGAGGCCTGGAGGTCTCGTTGGAGATCCCCACCATGGGCGAGGGGACGCCGGTGACGGTCCGGGTGGACCTGCGCAGCCTGAGCGACGATGGCCGCGCCGAACGCAACCCGGGCCTGCAGATCCGAGGCACCCTGCGGCTGAGCGCCGGCGAGGACTCCAGCGCCGTCACCTTCGAGGTCCTTGAAGGCGGGGCGCTACAGATCCCCTTCACATTCACGCCCGCCACCGCGGGCGTCGTCCGCATCACGGCGACCCTTGACACGGGCGACACCGTCACGACGCTCGACAGAGTGGAACCCGTGCTGGAGGCCGACGCCTTCGCCAAACAGGACAAGCCCTGGTATGATCCAGGCAAGTACATCCCCGGCCCACCGGTGGCCCTGGTCCTGCTCGGCCTAGCGCTTTTGGTACGCAAGCGTTAAAGAAGCAACCCAAGTCGGCCGCGATTGCCCCGGCGACGGGGCCGACTCACCCTGGCTGGGGTAGTGTAGCTGGTAAGCATAGCAGATTGTGGTTCTGCTGGCACGGGTTCGAATCCCGTCCCTGGCCCTTGTCATCGCGGTCCGTGACCGACTTCCTGCGAAAACTCGCAGCGGTGCTCCTCGTTTTGGGCGGCGCCACGTGTGGCCTCTGGGGCCTCGGCGCGGTCATCGAAGGCGTGGCACCGGGCCGCTTCGTCGGCGCCCTGATGATCCTCGCCATGCCGATCGCCATCCTGACGGCGTTGAAGATCACCCCCGAAGGCGGCACGACCGGCTATTTCGACCAGAACATCTGAGTCAAGTACGGACGCGCCAGTGGCGACAGCGTGGTCGACCCCATTGGCTTCACCATCGGGCCCGTCTCTCAGGCGGCCGCTCGCCTGTTGGCGCTCGTCGTGGGCACGTATGCGTTGCTGACCGCGCGCCACGCGGTCGCGGCGTACCAGCAGAGACTGCCGGACCGAGGCAGCGCCATGATGGCCACCTGGGTCATGATCGGCATGGCGGTCCTGCTGTGGATCGACGGCGCCCGCCTGCTGCCGGCCCCGTTCAGCCTCGTCGTCCTGGCGGCATTCGTCGTCGGCATCGCGATCACCCTGGGCTACACGCTTGGCAACATGGCCAAGCGCTTCGAGGCGTGGCGCGAAGACGTCCGCAAGATCATCGAGGAATGGGCCGAGAAGGCCTTGCCTGAGTCGCAGAGGGATGCCTGGTTGCAGAACCGCTTCGAGCAGCTCCATCCAGAGCAGAAGCGCAAGACGCCCCACCTGATGATGGGGTTGTTCGTCGTCGCATACGTCGGCCTTGGCTATGGCATCCTGAAGGGCATCGCGGCCCTCGTGCCTGACGACGCCACCGTCGGCGAGAACCTGATGAACCTGAACGCCGCGCTGAGTGGCGGCATCATGGAAGCCGGCCACATGGTCGCCATCACGGCGCTGCTGGCAGTGCTGTTGCTGCTGCTGCCCGTCGAGATGCTGCGCCTGCAGTTCCCGCAGATGGAGTACCCGTTCAAGGGCACCATCACCAGCATGCTCCGAGAGCGCGAACGAGGCCTGTTCGGAGCGCACTACTACATCGCTGCGACGTTGCCCATGGCGGTGCTCTTCCTGACCGACGACAGCGCCACCTGGGACGTCACCCTGTTCGCCGTCATCGCGATGCTCGGCGTCAGCGTCTTCGCCGATGCGGCCAGCGCCATCTTCGGCATCCGTTGGGGCCGGCACAAATGGCCCCACAACCGCGGCAAATCCCTCGAAGGCACCGCCGGAGGTTGCTTGGTGGCCTTCGTCGTCGCCCTGCCCTTCGTGGGCCTCCCCGTGGCGATCGCGAGCGCCGTGGTGTTCCTGCTCGTCGACGTCTTGGCGCCGGTGCCGTTCTCGGTCTCAGACAACATCCTGAATCCGCTCGCCTTGGCGGCGGCCTACGCCTTGTTGCTGCCGCACCTGGCGCCACTCATCCCGTTCTTCTGAGGCCCGCGAAGCGGTCCTGGTGGATGCGGTTGGCCCAGACGAAGTAGATGGCGGCAAAGAGCAGCGCGGGCGCGATGGGGATCAGGAGCCCAAAACGCAGGGTGTTGAGGGCTGCGACCTCATCGATGCCCTGCCGGATACCATCGCTCAGGACGATCACGAAGATGAGGAACTCCACAAGCAGTGCGGCACAATAGAAGATGAGCCCATTGGCGAGGCTGCTGCTGCGCTCGAGGGCGTCGATCTCCCGGTGCAGGACCTGGATGGGGTCCCCCTTGATGGCGTCCTCGATGCTCATGACGATGGATTCGCTGCGCCGCTCCAAGGAGCGGTCGGCCACGAACAAGACCGCCAGCACCAGGACGACCGCGATGAAGAAGATCGTGATCGTCGCAAGGGGTGGCAAGGCGCTCGCGGCGCGCTCATTGTACAAGGTCAGCCCGAGGGCGACGAGGAAGCCACCAAGGCCGACGGCGTACAGCCAACGACGGGTCTCTTCCAACGGTGCCTGACCCGTGCGCCGGACCTCGATGCGGGTGGCGGCGCTGGTCTCCGTGGCGTTGATGCTGGTCCTGATGCGCCCATGGTGGACGGCGAGCTTCGTGCCGAAGCGCTCCATGCGACCCTGCAACGAGGGGCTGATGGTGCCAGCACCATGCAGGTATTCCTCCGCGGCGCCGATGGCAGCCTCGGGGTCACGGTCGACCGTGAATGACTGGGCCATGTCCGGGTCCAGGCGGTCGTCGTCAGGCACGATCACCCATCAAGGGCAGGGATAAGGGGATTTCCGATGGCTCCGACAACCAAGCGCCTCTGCCGCAAAGGAGAAAAGGGACCCGAGGTGGTCGAAGCCCATGCGCTGGCTTCTCCTCGCCGCCCTGATCGCGACCAGTCTGGCAGGCTGCCTCTCCGACCCCGCCACCGACGGACCCGACACCGACCCGGACCAAGAGCCAAGCCCCCAGGCAGGCTACAACTTCACGGGCCTGCCCGAGACCGTGACCGGCATGGAGTTCCTCGCCTCGGCGGAGACGGACAGCACCACCGGCATCTGGCTGCATGAAGACAAGGCGTACTTGTCCGGCACGGGCGCCGGCCTGCGGATCTTCGACATCAGCGACCCCTCTGCCCCAGTGGCCCTGGCCACGGAGACCGCCGACGTGGGCAACAGCCGCGACGTCGACATCATGGTCCACCCCAACGGTAAGCTGTACGCGGTCCTCAGCAGCGGGGCCGTTGACCTCGTCGATGTCACCAACGCCACGAACCCCATCCTGATCAGCTCCGCGGGCTCCAACAGCCACAACATGGCCGTCGTCCCCAACACGACGCTGGTCTACAACAGCCACAGCATCAACACCGACCTCGGCCCCCTGCACGGCACCCCCGAGACCGGCAAGATCCAGATCATCGACTTCGCCGACCCTCAAGCCCCCATCGTCAAGGAATTCTTCTTCCCTGCCGTCATCCAGACCCCGATGGGCGTCCCCAAGGCGGTCGTCTCGACGACCTGCCACGACATGACATTCCACGTGGAGCGCCAACTGGGCTACTGCGCCGGCGTCACGGACACCCACATCTGGGACATCAGCGACCCCTGGAACCCCGTCATCATCCAGGTCATCGACTGGCCCGGCATCAACATCCACCATGGCGTCTGGGCCACCCTCGACGGCAACATGCTCATCCTCGGTGACGAAGTCGCCGGCGTGGCCGCCCCGGTCCCCGGCTGCGGCAACAGCATGCCCACCAGCGCCCTGTGGTTCATCGACGTGACCAACATCGAAGTCCCGACCCCCGTCGGCTACTACCAGGTCAGCCACGATGCCGTCGGCGCCAGCGCCGAAGAAGGCCGCCCCATCTACTGCAGCACCCACTTCGGCACCCTCGTCGAAGACCGCCCCATGATGGTCATGGGCCACTACTCGGCCGGCACGGCCCTCATCGACTTCTCCGACCCCGCCAACGCGAAGGAGGTCGCCCTCTACACGCCGGCCGGCACCAACACCTGGGAAGCCCGCTACTACAAGGGCCACGTCTACACCGGCGACACCGGCCTTGGCATGGAGATCCTGAAACTCGTCTGAGGCCCATCCATGCGCACATTGTTCATCGCCACCCTCCTGCTCGTCACGGCCCTCGCCGGCTGCACCGATGACCCGACCCCCGGCACGACCGAAGGCCCTGCTGTGGGTCCCGGCGCGATGCCGAGCTTCAACAACACGCAGCCCGACAGCGTCTCCGGCCTCGAGTTCGTCACGCAACTGATGTTCCCCAACACCACGACGCCCTTCCCCAGCGGCAGCGGCATCTGGAACCACGGCGACTACATCTTCGCCAGTGCCCTCGGCGCCGGTTTCTTCATCGCCGACATCAGCGACCCGGAGAACCCCGTCCTGGTGTACAACGCGACGACGGACGCCGCTGACGAGAGCAACAACACCATCACCAGCTTCGCCCGCGACGCTGATGTGGTCGCCCACGCCGATGGTCGCCTGACGCTCGTGCTGGCCACCCAGAACGACGGCATGCACATCTGGGACGTCACCACGCCCTCGGCGCCGGTGTTCCGCGCCCGCGTCGAAGTGGACCCCAACCACAACATCGCCGTCATCCCCGGCACCGAGATGGTGTTCAACAGCCAATCCGGCGGCCTCGGCCGCAGCAACGACCTCGTGGACCTGCGCGACCCCGTGCGCCCCGTCGTCAAAGGCACCTTCGGCAACCACGGCTGCCACGACATCACGTACTTCGGCAGCCTCGGCGACGACAAGTTCCGCGCCTACTGCGCGGGCATCCAGCGCACGGAGATCTGGGACATGACCGCGTTCGACCCCGACCAGCCCGGCTTCGGCATCGATGTCATCGGCACCGTCGAAGGCGCAGACAGCCCCGTCGTGGGCAACCCGGTCTTCGGCGCGGCACCCCTGCGCACCCTGCACCACTTGGCCATGGTCAACGAGGACGCCACGGTCTTGATCATCGGTGACGAGCACAACGGTGGCGGCAGCCCCGGCACCTGCTTCTTCAACCAGCAAGGCGTCAGCACCCCCTTCGGCGCCCTGTGGTTCTACGACCTCACCGACGAGACCGCCCCCAAGCTCCTGAGCTGGCTCAGCGCCCCGCTGGTGCAGCCCGAAGCCGGCGCACCGTCGGACCCCACCAACCCGCTTGGGGAGGTCCCGAACTGCACCGCACACTTTGGTAGCCTCATCCCCGGCGAAGAGAAGCTCGTGATGGCCTGGTACAGCGCCGGCGTCATCCTCATCGACTTCAGTGACCCGGCCCGCCCGATCATCCTGGACCAGTACCAGCAGAGCGTCACCAACCCCTGGGACGCCCGGGTGAGCAACGGCTACGTCTTCACCGGCGACATCGTGCGCGGCATGGACGTTCTCCGGTTGGTGTGAGCGCAGCGAGCAGCGACCGGAGCGAACAGGTCCGCAAGGACCTGTGAGTCTGAAGCTGGTCTGAGTTTCGCGAAGACCGGGTTCAGAGCGCGCGCAGCGACCGGACCTTCGTGCCATGCAAACGGCGCGATGGACGCGGTTGGTGTGAGCGCTGCGAGCAGCGACCGGAGCGAACAGGTCCGCAAGGACCAGTGAGTCTAAGGCTCGTTTAGCGAGGCTTTGGACGCCGGCACCTCTGCCCGCCCTCGCGGGCCTGGCCCCTCTTCCCCCTTCCCTCTGATTGGCCCGCGGCACGCTACCGCGATGATTCGACGCCTAACACGTCACACTTAAGGCCGGCCACGAGGCTCGCGTGGGTATGCGCGCCTGGTCGGCCGTCCTTGCAATGCTATTGATCGCTGGTTTCACGGTGGCATCGGCCCCAGCCGACTACGTGGAACTGGAGGAGTCCCGCTGCTG
>JBFIDG010000005.1:0-29728 GCA_041581335.1 Thermoplasmatota archaeon | reverse complement strand
CTGGCCATCGCCGTCCGTGTCTGGATTCAGAGGATCGGTCTCGCCGGGGTCGACGCCGTCGCTGCCGGGGTCCTCGATGAGGTCATCGAGGCCGTCGTTGTCGTCGTCGAGGTCGTCGTCGTCGCCGATGCCGTCGCCGTCCGTGTCGGTGCAGCCGGTGGCGTTGACCTGGTCGCCCATGGGAGTCTGGGTGCACGTGTCGGCGAAGTCGGAGACGCCGTCGTTGTCGTCGTCGAGGTCTTCACCTGCATCAAGGCAGCCGTCGTTGTCGAGGTCGTTGCTGCCGTCGGTGGTCCAGGGTGTGTCGCTGGGGTTGCAGAGGTCGTCGCTGTCGGGGACGCCGTCGCCGTCCGTGTCCAGCGGCGTGACCGTGCAGCCGTCCGGACCCACAACGTCGCCTGGATAGGTGGCAGGGCAGAGGTCCGTGCCATCCAGGACGCCGTCGCCGTCAGAGTCGCCGGGCGATTGCGACAGGCCCGTTGGGGTGATGCTCAATGCCAGCGACAACAACAGCAGTGCCGCGATGGCTTGGGCGCGCACGGGGTGCTCAAGGTGGGGTGTGCCGCGCATCGGGGCGCTCCCTAATCCTCGTCCTTGCCGATGCCGGTGGCTTCCTCCATGGTCTGGACCATGTCGGGGGCGGGGCCGACGGTGACGTCGCTTTCCCGGCCCATCCAGAGGGTGCGCTGCGGGAAGGGGATGTCGATGTTCTCTTGGCGGAACGCGTGGTCGATGGCTTCGCAGAGATCCGAGCGGACCTGGAAGCGCGTGTAGACGTCGCCGACCCAGGCGAAGACCTTGAAGTCGAGGCTGCTGTCGCCGAAGCCCATGAACCAGACCCACGGCTTGTGGTCGTCGTCCTTGAGCACCAGTGGGTGCTCGTCGACGACCTTCAGGAGGGTGGCCTTGACCTTGGCGACGTCGCTGCCGTAAGCGACGCCGATGGGGATGTTGACCTTGTAGAAGCGGTCCGGGCGCAGCAGGTTGACGATGCGTGCGTTGGCCAACATGTTGTTGGGCATGATGAAATGCTCATGGTTGGCCTTGTACAGCAGCTTCGTCGAGCGCAGACCGATGTGTTCGACGCGGCAGACTTCGCCGGTCTCGATCTGGATGTCGTCGCCTTCTTGGAACGGCTGGTCGAGCAGCAGGAAGATGCCGCTGAAGAAGTTGCCAAGGGTGTCTTGGGCGGCGAAGGCGATGACCAACGAAAGGATGGCACCGCCGGCTGCGAAGAAGGTGGTGTTGAAGCCGAGGGCCGAGACGATGTAGAATGCGCCGGCGATGAGGATGATGACGCCGCCGATCTTCTCGAACAAGGGGTACAGGCGGTCGTCGAGCTGGCTCTCCGTCTTGGCGGCGGCGCGCTTGCCGACCGTGAGGATGATAGAGCTCCAGAGCCGGTAGACGACGAGGATGACCGCGAACGCCAGGACGACCTGCCAGACGATGTCGAGGCCACTGAAGAACCAGGTCGGGAACTGGAAGGACTCCAGGCTCTGCTTCAGGCCGTAGGCGAAGATGACGACGAAGACGGGGCGCGTGATGATGCGGACGAACTGATCGTCCAGGTCGGTCTTGCTGCGCTTGGCCAAGGTCTTGATCCCGGGGTTCAGGACAAGGTACGTTGCGAAGGCGATGCCGAGCCAGGCGCCGACATTGAGGATGAACGTCCCGGCGTCGCCGGCAAAGGCGCCGGTCAGGGGGTTCTCCCAGCGGCCGAGCACGAGGCCGGAGGCGACCGCGTGTGTGGTGGCGGTGGCTTCCAGGTGGACGGTCTTGTTGTCGGAGACGGCGACGACCTCGAGGGTGATGTCAAGGTCGCGGGGTGCCGCGATGCGGTCGGCCGTCGCGGTGACGGTGAAGACCTGGCTCTGGCCGGCGGTCACGACGCTCGAGGCGGGTGAGACGCTGAGGATCCAGTTGTGGCCTGCATCAGGGTGGATGTTGGGGATCAGGACCCATTTGACGCCGCTGTCCTCGTAGACCGTGAAGTCGATCTGGACGGTCGCTTCTCGACCGACATCGATGTCGGCGGTCTCGGCTTCGAGGCGGAGTGCAGGGGCCTGCGCTGCGACACTCGGGGTCAAGGCGGTCAGGACCAGCAGCAAGGCTAGGGCGACCAGGGGCCGACGTCCACGCATGGGCCGTGTGTGGCGAGACCAGACATAAGTGTTGCCGGCGCCTCGTGGTGGAGGGCAAAGCAAGCCGGCTGGAGGTCTAGGCCTGGGGTTCGGCGACGGCCTTGCCGTCACGGATGACGAGCCGGACGGTGCCGGCAGGGGGTGCGGTGCGCATGGGCTTGCCGACCAGGTTGATCGGGTTGCCGTCCAGGTCACCGTAGATGAAGAAGTAGCCGACGTCGCTGGCGTGGGGGGCGCGAAGGAGCTGCCATCCAGCGGCTTCGAGATGCTTCTGGATGTCTTCGGCGTCGCCGCTGATGGTGAATCCGATGGCGGTGTCGAGCATGCTGGTCGGGCGCTCGTCCCAGCGGTGCAGCACGAGTTGCATGCCGTCGGGGTGCTGGAGGACCGTCATGTCGCCGGCCTCGCGGGTGGCGGCGAAACCGAGCGCTTCGTACAGGGCGACGTTGGCGTCGACGTCGCGGACGTAGCGGGCGATGTTGCGCAGGCTCAGCGAGAGGGTGGTCTCCGACATAGTTTCGTCCAGCCTAAGTTCCGCCTTAAGCCTTGTTGGAATCAGTTGACATATCCATGCCTGGGGGGTGTGCTTCGACTAAGACCCTGGTTTCGCGTGGAGACCCAATCCTTTTTGTCATGGCGGCTTGGCCGGCCAGGTCGCAGCCGATGACGACACCATCTCCCCGCAAAGCCTGGATCGTTCTGGAAGATGGCTCCGTAGTCGTCGGGCAGCATTTTGGCGCCAAAGGCACCGCCTACGGCGAACTCGTCTTCAACACCGGCATGACCGGTTACCAGGAGAGCCTCACAGACCCGTCCTACAACGGCCAGGTCCTGATGTTCACCTACCCCATGATCGGCAACTACGGCGTCAACCCGGCCGACTGGGAATCCGACAAGGTCTGGCCCCGCGCCGTCGTCGTGCGTGAATGGTGCCGCCAACCCGACCACCGCCAATCCACCAAGACCATCGACGCCTGGCTCGCCGAGCAAGGCATCCCTGGCATCAGCGGCGTCGACACCCGCGCCTTGACCCTGAAGACCCGCACCAAGGGGTGCCTGCGGTGTTTCGTCACCGACGACGAAAGCCAACTGGCTGACCTGCAGGCCCGCATCGCGGACATGCCCAGCGTCGAAGCAGACAACCTGGCCGGCGAAGCCAGCATCACCGAGATCACCAAGATCGGCCGCGGCGAAGGCCTCGACCCCGCCACGCCCTTCGACCCCGAGGCGCTCACCGTCGCCGTCATCGACACCGGCATCAAGCGCAACATCGTGCGCAACCTGCAACGCCGCTTCAACCTCATCTGGTGCCCGTGGAACGTGGACGCGGATACCGTGCTCAGCCACGCCCCGGACGGCCTCTTCCTCGCCAATGGTCCCGGCGACCCCGGCCACCCGGACATCGTCGCCAAGACCGTCCCGGCCATCCGTGCCCTCTCCGCCCAGTTGCCCACCTTCGGCATCTGCTACGGCAACCAACTCACCGCCCGCGCCTGGGGCGCCGGCACCCACAAGATGAAGTTCGGCCACCGCGGCGCCAACATCCCCGTCCGCGAAGAAGGCACCAACCTGGTCCGCATCACCAGCCAGAACCACGGCTTCGCCGTCGACGCCGACAGTGTCGCCGAGACCGAGCTACGAATCTGGGAGACCTGCCCCAACGACGGCACCGTCGAAGGCCTCATGCACCAGACGCTGCCGATCTTCACCACCCAATACCACCCTGAGGCCGCCCCCGGCCCGTGGGACTCCGGCAAGCTGTTCGATGCGTTCGAAGAACTCATCCACACCGTCAAGGAAGGCCGCTTCGAAGCGGGCAAGTTCCCGCCGCTGCATGGCAAGGACACGCCGCCGTTCGCCAAGCGCACCGGTGAAGCGCCCAGCAGTGGGCGCCGCCTCATCGCATAGGGCTTCCTCGCCTGCGCGGGGCGCACGACGCCTCGCCATGGTTCCGACCCGGCCGGGACCAGGTCTGGGCGGCGACACCGCCTCGGCGACCATTGTTCCGCACGTTTGAGCGAACGGCCAACAGGCCAGGCGACGCATCTGCACACATGAGTCGCAAACACGTCCTCATCGCCTTCGGCGCCGTCCTGCTCCTGACCGTCCCGCTCACGATCGCGGCCACCGACGTCACCGGCGTCGTCGGCACGACCACAGACATCGACATCGGTGAAGCCGATCCCAATCTGGCGGGCCTGGCCGGCCACGCGCAATACCAGGTCACGTGGTTCAACGCCGCCGCCATCTACTCTCGCGCCATCCCCGTGGTCGACGGCAAAGAGATCTGCGCCGTCCCCGACGGCCAAGCGACGCCCGTCGGCGAGACGCTGAGCGCCACGGCGACGACGTACGTCTTCACCGACCCCAACAGCGTCGCATGGACCACGACGAAGTACACCTACTCCACGTCGCTGGAAGCATACTGTGTGCCCGTCGCAGCCGTCGCCACGGACGCCAACATCGGGTCTTACAACTTCGCCATGATCGTCGACACCAACGACCTCGGCACCACGGCACTGGACCTCTACGTCGTGTAAGGCGAACGACATGAAGCTCGCTGGCGTCGCTGGCATCCTCTTCCTGCTCCTTCTTGCAGGCCTCGCCGGCACCAGCCAGGCGGGCACCGTCCAATGGGGTGGCTCGGCGGTCACGGTCTCTGGCAGCAACGACACGGCGCTGGCGGCGCTCGCTGTCAATGCGGGCACCGAGGTGACCTGGTTCGGAGGCCCGGTCATCTACACGCGGCAGCCACCCACGGGGTCCTACATCTACGGCTTCCACACCACTGACGCGCCAGCCACCGTCGACCCAGCGCGGCTCGGTGCCATCGTGCGCACGTTCACCATCGACACAGGCACCCCGCACGTCACGGACGAATACCAATACGATCTGAACGGCGATGGCCTGTTCATGCCCTGGGAGCGCACCTACCGCATCCTCGTCGGGGCTCCCTACACAGACCCTTCGTATGGCACGACCAATGCCCGCATGGTCGTCGATGGCCAGCGCCCGGCCTCCGCATGGATCGACAACGTCGTGTTCTGGGCATCCAACGCAAAAGTGGTCTCGCTGCCCGTCGTCAACCCAGGATTCGAGACGGCCACTGGCACCGACATGGCGACGTGGATCGAATCCAACGGACTCGAACCACCGGTCCCCGTTGCCGACACGACGGCGCCTGCAACGGGGGCACGCAGCGCACTCTTCCCGGTCTCCAATGCCGCCGCGTCCGGGGACAAACCGATCGTCGAACAGTCCATCACCCTGGTCGATCGACCGATCAGCAAGGACGTCCCCGTCCTCATCGAGTTCTCTGCCAAAGCGAACGCCGCCGACAACATCCAGTGCGGCGCACGCGTCCGCGCCTACCAAGATGGCGTGCTGAAAACCGACACGCAAGGCGTGACGGCGATCAGTGGCGGCTGGGCCACGTACTCCGTCGCCTTCGTCGTCCACGAGAAGAGCCAGGTCCTGAACATGCAGGTGTTCTGCCAGCGCACCGCATCGTTCGTACCGCCCACCCAGGCGCCCATGCGCCTGTTCCTGGTGATGCCGTGAAGGGTATCCTGGTCTGCGGGGGCTGCGGCGAGGACATGGCCCGGCGAGGTGGCTGCGCCGTCTGTCGGAATCCCGTCATCCTGCGCGCATTGGGCGTCCGGAGAAGGCGGAGTCGTGCTTGGCTGCCCGCGTCTCTGGCGGCCCTGTTGCTTCTGGCCATGGTGGCCACCGTGGGCGACGACGCCGAGGTCAGGCAACCAACGGTCGTGGCTGAGCGCGAGGCACAGGGCTTGGACGTCATCGTCCAGCCTGGCAGTGCATCCTATGCCAACTTCACCGCGGGCAGTGGCGGCGATGTCATCGCGACGCCTGGGCGGACGGAGACGCCGCAAGGAGTGTACTGGGACGTCGTGCTGCCGCCGATCACCCTCTTCATGGGCCTAGGCGGACGCGCCGCATGGATCGCCGTCACGCCGCGGCGCTTGGACGTCGTCCAGGTGCAGATGCCCCGGCTCAGCGATGAAGCCCTGGCCCGCGCCGTCCGTGGCGCCAAGCCGTCTCGAGCGGCCGGTTGTGGCGAGCCCTGGCTGGAGGGCATCGCGCGGCGCATGGAGATCATCTGCGTCAGCTCGACCGCTCCGTCGGGGGATGCCCGCGCGCTCACCCATGCCACGGGCGCCGGTCCGCTGCTGTCGCAGGACCTCGCGTGCGCCTTGCGAGGCCCGGGGCCTGCGCTCAGGGTGGGGTGCGGCGACGCATGGCTCGGGGGCATCGCATACCGTATGGGGCGCCAAGACGGCGTTACGAGCCCCGCCACGACGGCCATGCTTGCGGTCCCGGGTCTCGCGACGGCCGTCGACGAGGCCGGCCAGACCCCGGGCGCCCCCGGCGACGGCCAAGCAGTCGGTTGGCTTGAGGGCGTGGCGCAGCGGATCGCTGACGAGGGTACCAAGGCCTGAAAGGCTGAGAAACAAGCCGAAATCCCGGCCGAAGTGTGCCCCAAAGGCCTGACTTGTCCCGGCCATCACCCCGCTCGGGCCCCGCCCAAGGCATAGTGACTGTTTTGAGGGGTCCCTCTGTGCGACGCCAGGTCGGGGCCGCGCCCCTGGCCGCCTGGAGCCACTTGATGCCCAAGCGCACTGACGTCAAAAAAATCCTCATCATCGGCAGCGGACCCATCCAGATCGGTCAGGCTGCGGAGTTCGATTTCAGTGGCAGCCAAGCGTGCCAGTCGGCCCGCGAGGAAGGCTACGAGGTCGTGCTGGTCAACAGCAACCCGGCCACCATCCAGACCGATGTCGAGATGGCTGAGGCTGTGTACTGCGAGCCCCTGACGGCCAGCAGCATCACCCAGATCATTGAGAAGGAGCGTCCCGACGGCGTCCTTGCCGGCATGGGTGGCCAGACCGCATTGAACCTCGTGTCGGAACTTGCTGAGCTGGGCGTCCTGGAGAAGTTCAACGTCAAACTCCTTGGCACGCCCCTGCAGGCCATCGCCGACGCCGAGGACCGCGACCTGTTCAAGAAGGTCATGGAGCGCATCGGCGAGCCGGTGCCCAAGGCCCTCGTCGCCAAGACCGTCGATGAATGCGTCCGCATCGCCGAAGAGGACATCGGACGCTACCCGGTCCTCGTCCGCCCCGCCTACACCTTGGGCGGCCTTGGCGGCGGCGTCGCCAACAACCGCGAGGAGCTGATGGCCGTGTCCCGCAAGGGCCTCGCCTACAGCCGCATCCACCAGGTCCTCATCGAAGAGAGCCTGCTGGGATGGCGGGAATACGAATACGAAGTGATGCGCGACCACGTGGACAACTGCATCACGGTCTGCAACATGGAGAACCTGGATCCCATGGGCGTCCACACCGGCGAATCCATCGTCGTCGCCCCCAGCCAGACCCTCAGCGACCGCGACCACCAGATGCTGCGTGCCTCGAGCCTGCGCTGCATCCGTGCGCTCAAGATCGAAGGGGGCTGCAACGTCCAGTTCGCCTTCAACCAAGACACCGGTGACTACCGCGTCATCGAGGTCAACCCCCGTG
The DNA here is from genome assembly GCA_041581335.1 of Thermoplasmatota archaeon. Classification (GTDB taxonomy): domain Archaea; phylum Thermoplasmatota; class E2; order JACPAO01; family JAHFTW01; genus JBFGSX01. The sequence continues at coordinate 22,044 of JBFIDG010000005.1, read as the reverse complement.
TCAGCCGCAGCAGTGCCTTGGCCACCAAGGCCACCGGTTACCCCATCGCCCGTGTCGCCGCCAAGATCGCGCTCGGCATGACGCTGGACGAGATCCCCAACGCCATCACCGGCAAGACGGTGGCGGCGTTCGAGCCGACGCTGGACTATGTCATCACGAAGATCCCGCGCTGGCCCTTCGACAAGTTCCGCACTGTCGATCCCCGGCTCGGCACCCAGATGAAATCCACGGGCGAGGTCATGAGCATCGGCCGCAACATCGAGGAATCCATGCTGAAGGCCATCCGCAGCCTCGAGGTCGACGCCGACAGCTTCGACGCCCCCGTCAAGTGGAGCGACGCCGAACTGAAGGAACGCCTCGAAGTGGCCACGCACCTGCGGCTATGGGCCGTCGCCGAGGCCATCCGCCGCGGCTGGAGCCCCGAGGACATCTACGCCCTCAGCGGCTACCTGCCGTTCTTCATCCACAAGATGGCCAACGCATTGGCCGCCGAGCGCGCCGTGCAGGACAACCCTGACGACGTCGACCTGCTGCGCGAAGCCAAGCGCCTCGGTGTCAGCGACACCGCCTTGGCCCGCCGCATGGACGTCGATGAATCCGAGGTCAAGGCCCGCCGCCTCGCCGCCGGCATCGCCCCAGATTACAAGATGGTCGACACCTGTGCTGCCGAGTTCGAGGCCAAGACCCCGTACTACTACAGCACCTACGACCCCGTCGACGCGGAAGCCAAGCTCCCCGCCGACCGCAGCACCGACCGCCGTCGCCGCATCCTGGTGCTCGGCAGCGGCCCCATCCGCATCGGCCAGGGCATCGAGTTCGATTACTGCTGCGTCCACGCCGCGTGGGCCATCCGCGAGGAAGGCTGTGCAGCCATCCTCATGAACAACAACCCTGAGACAGTCTCGACCGATTTCGATACCAGCGACCGCCTCTACTTCGATCCGCTTGCCCTCGAGGACGTCATGCACGTCATCGAACGCGAGCAGCCAGACGGTGTCCTGGTGCAGTTCGGCGGCCAGACCGCCATCAACCTCGCGCTGCCCCTCGAAGCGGCCCTCGCCGCCCGCCCAGACCTGCGCACGGTCATCATCGGGACGCCTCCTGGCGCCATCGACCTGGCCGAGGACCGTGACAAGTTCAACAAGCTGATGTCGAAGCTCGGCGTCAAGCAACCGGAAGCCGGCATCGCCTACAAGGACGAAGAAGCGGTCGCCATCGCCAACCGCATCGGCTACCCCGTCCTGGTGCGCCCCAGCTACGTGCTGGGCGGCCGCGCCATGCAGACCGTCCACAACGAAGCGGAGCTGCGCGACTACGTCCGCGAAGCGGTCCGCATCACCAAGAAGCACCCGCTTCTCGTCGACCGCTTCCTGGCCCGCGCCATCGAAGTGGACGTGGATGCGGTCTGCGACGGCACCGACGTCCTGATGGGCGCCATCATGGAGCACGTCGAAGAAGCCGGCGTGCACAGTGGTGACTCCACGACCGTCATCCCGCCGCAGAACCTCAGCGCCGAGATCCAGGAGCGCCTGGCCAAGCACACCCGCGACATCGCGTTGGCGCTCGGGACCCGCGGCCTCATCAACATCCAGTACGCGGTCAAGGGCGACGACATCTACGTCATCGAGGCCAACCCCCGCAGCAGCCGCACCGTGCCCTACGTGGCCAAGGCGACCGGCCTGCCGCTGGCCAAGATCGCCGCCAAGGTCGCCCTGGGCAAGAGCCTGGTCGACCAAGGCTACGGCCCAGAACACCGCGCCCCCAAATTCGACCACGTCGCCGTCAAGGCCCCCGTCTTCCCCTTCCTCAAGCTCCCCGGCGTCGACGCCGTCCTGGGCCCTGAGATGAAGTCGACCGGCGAGGTCATGGGCATCGCCCAAGACTACCCGACGGCGTACGCCAAGGCCATGGAGGCCGCCATGAACCCGCTGCCGACCGAAGGCACGGTGTTCGTGTCCGTCGCCAAGCAGGACCGCCCGCGCATCCTGGACATCATGCGCCGCCTCGCGGCCCTCGGGTTCGACATCGTCGCCACGGAAGGCACGGCGCACGACCTACGTGCCGCCGGCCTGGACGTCACCACGGTCTACAAGCTCTCCGAGCGCAAGAGCCCGGACGCCATCGACCTGATCAAGGACGGCCGTATCCAGCTCATCATCAACACCCCGAGTGAACTGATGGAAGCGCCCCAGATGCGCGACGGCTACCAGATGCGCCGCGCCGCCGTGGAAGGCGAAGTGCCCTTCCTGGCCACCGTGGAAGCTGCCGACGCCGCAGTGGGTGCCATCGTCGCCAAGCGCGCCGTCAAGGGCAAGTTCCCGGTGCGCAGCCTGCAATCGTACCACACCAAGGTGACGCTCCATGCGTAAGGACCTCATCGCCATCGTCTGCTGCCCCGAGGACAAGGCCAAGCTGACGCTGGATGCCAAAGAAGAGGACGAGCACGGCGAGATCGTCACCGGCACCCTGACCTGCACGGAGTGCAGCTTCGTCTACCCCATCGAGCAGGGCATCCCGAACCTGCTGCCTCCGGCGTACCACGTCAAGGGTCGCGCCAAGAGCAAGTAACGCGGATTCCTTGCGAGGTTTTCGACGCCTAGCCCAATAGCCCTAAATGCTGGGCGAAGGCTCGAAGGGTATGCGATCCCTGGCAGTCCTGGCCGCTTGCCTCCTGATGCTCACGGCGCTTGCGCCGCTCTCGGCCGCCGCCCCGCCAGCGTTCACCTTCGTGGATGTCAAAGGCGATGCCACGCAGGGCCAAGCCCCAGCCTCGGGCGCCGTCGCCGACGGTGTGGACGTCGTCCAGGGATCCTTCGAGGAGCAAGACGGCTCGGTCCGCTTCACTCTTGAGATGGTCGACCTGGAAGCCATGGAGAGCGAAACCCGGGACACATCGTTCCATGTCCAGTATGCCTTGAGTTTCACCACGTCCAATGGCGACTGGTACTCGGCGCGGGCGATGTTCGGCGGCCTCCTGTACACGATCGTTCCTGTCGGTGGCTGGACGTTCCAATGGCACGACCGCAACGCCGATGAATGGGTGGACGCCGACGGCCGCCGCGACGGCAACACCCTGGTCTGGGACGTCGCCCCGTCAGCGCTTGGACTGGCCGACGGTGACCGCATCGCCGGCTGGGAGGTCCAGACCTGGGCATCCCGCGACGGCGCGGATCAGGTCGGCGACTGGGCCAGTGCGACCCAACCGTATGTCCTGGGCGCCGGACCGGTGACGGTTCCAGACACTGCCGCATCGATCACGTCCGGCGCCTTGATCGCCGACCCGGAAGGCGACGTGGAAGGGCGTGATGGCATCGTCACCGGCGGCGGGGTGCCGGCGACGGACATCCTGAAAGCCAGCATCGGTGAGGCCGGCGCGGACCTGGTCTTCACGCTCGCCCTCGTCGACCTGGAGAGCGTCCAGGATGAGCCCCGCGACCCCAACTACCACGTCCAATACGCCTTCAGCTTCATCACCCGAGATGGCCACGATGGCTACTCCATGCGGGCCCTCTACGAGGGGCCAGGTCGCAACGGCGCCGCCAGCGCTGGCGGCTGGAGCTTCAACATGCACGATCGCGACGCGGACGAGTGGCCCGCCGCGCACGGCTGGCTTGACGGCTCGACGCTGGTCTGGCAGGTCCCTCGCTCCGCCTTCGACGTGGCGACCGGCACCGAACTGCGGGAGATCGGCGTCAGCACCTGGGCCTCGTTCGACGAGCGAGACCAATACGGTGACCGCGCCCAGGCCGAAGCGACCTACGTGGTCGGCGCCCCCGGATCCAATGAGACCCTAGGCTCGCCTGACGAGAACGTCCTTGACGCCGAACTCCCGGGCTTCGGCGCACTGGCCGGCTTGGCGGCCCTCGCCGTCGTGCTTCGGCGCCGCCGCTGAGCCCGGGCTCGCCAGCCCGGCCCGCTGGCTGCTGCCTGCCGCCTCTTGGGCACTTCGGCGGCGGGGTCTGGGGCGTTTCCATCGGCGCGTGCAGTCTCTCCCGATGGCGCCAGGAGGGCTTCCTGTGCATCCACTGGAGCCTCTCATTCGGCAAGCGTTTACATGGCACCATCCATGGTGCGGTTTGCGGGATGCATATGGATGGGTTGGCGGCCGAGCAGGCAAGTGGGAAGCAGGCGGACACGCAACAGGAGAGCGTGGCCTTGCGAGCAGCAGACGACGCGCTCGCCCGCCAGAAGCACCACGAACTCTTCGAACCCGATGAGGAGCCGCTGCTGAAGCCGAACAAGGACCGTTTCGTCCTGTTCCCCATCAAGCACGACGACATCTGGAAGATGTACAAGCAGGAGATGGCGAGCTTCTGGACCGCCGAGGAGATCGACCTCGACCAGGACAAGAAGGACTGGGCCAACCTGAACGACGGCGAACGCCACTTCATCGAGCACGTGCTGGCCTTCTTCGCCGCCAGCGACGGCATCGTCCTGGAGAACCTCGCAGTCAATTTCACCAAGGAGGTCCAGATCCCCGAAGCACGTTGCTTCTACGGCTTCCAGATCATGATGGAGAACGTCCACGCCGAGACGTACAGCCTCCTCATCGACACCTACATCAGCGACGCCAAGCAGCGCGACTACCTCTTCCACGCCATCGATAATATCCCGGCTGTCAAGAAGAAGGCAGATTGGGCGATGAAATGGCTGAGCAAGAAGAAGGCCACCTTCGCTGAACGCCTGGTGGCGTTCGCCGCCGTGGAGGGCATTTTCTTCTCTGGCAGCTTCTGCGCCATCTTCTGGCTCAAGAAACGTGGCCTCATGCCAGGCCTGACGTTCAGCAATGAACTCATCAGCCGTGATGAAGGGCTGCACTGCGAATTCGCTGCGCTTCTGAACAGCAAGCTGCGCAATCCCGCTGGCGAGGTCAGCGTGCGACGCATGATCGCGGACGCCGTCGAGATCGAGAAGGAGTTCATCATGGAGGCCATCCCGGTGAGCCTCGTCGGCATGAACGCCAAGATGATGGGCGAGTACATCGAGTTCGTCGCAGATCGTCTGCTGAACATGCTCGGCCACGCCAAGATGTACAATACGAAGAATCCGTTCCCGTGGATGGAAATGATCTCCCTGCAGGGCAAGACGAACTTCTTCGAGAAGCGCGTGGGCGACTACCAGAAGGCCGGCGTCATGGCCGGCACGAAGGAGAAGGAGACCACGCAGGTCCGCTTCACACTGGACGAGGACTTCTAGCCCTCCGGTCGCGGGGGTCGGGGCCTGCCCTGCCCGCGTGTCCCTGGAGCGGGTGATGGCTGCCAATGCCTAGGTCGCCCGAGCCTAGCGGAGAGGCCCGCCCAATGGGCCCTCGGGGCGGCCGGCGCGCCAGCGCAGGCGACCGGCCCGACGCCGGCGGACGCCGCGCGGCCGGCCTTGATCCTGGGCGTATCATGGTCCGTCTGGCCGGCGCGTCCCCCCTTCCGTGGGCGGCCGGTGGTTTCGCCTGGCGACGCAAGTTTCAAGGCGGGTTCCGACCAGAAGGTCCCGTACCGATGTTTCCACTCCGACCCATGGCGCCGGTGAACAGGTACGGCCCGCGCCACAGCACCTATGAAGCCCCCGGCCTTGGCAACATTCTACGGGATGCACGACAGACCTTGGCGACGTGTCGCCACGAGTATGTGTGTAGCTTGAGCGAGGTCATGAAATGGGAATGAAGGTCATCAACCGAAAAGGCGTGGAAGAAGAGGTCCGCTTCGACAAGATCCTGGATCGCATCAAGGGATTGAATTACGGACTCCATGAGAGCGTCGACGCCGCCGAGGTCACCAAGAAAGTGATCGAAGGCATGGCCGATGGCATCACGACGAAGGAGCTGGACAAGCTCGCCGCCGAGACCGCCGCCAGCCTCATGACGACCCACCCGGACTACGGCAAACTCGCCGCCCGCATCAGCGTCAACGACCTGCACAAGTCGACGTCCACCGAATTCTCGGAGACCATCGACAAACTCTACCACTACATCGATCCCAAGACGAACAAGTTGGCTCCGCTCATCGCCGACGACGTCTACGAGATCATCATGACCAACAAGGACCGCCTCGATGCGGCGGTCCGCTACGAGCGCGACTACGAGTACGACTTCTTCGGCTTCAAGACCCTCGAGCGCAGCTACCTCCTCAAGATCGACGGCGAGATCGCCGAACGCCCCCAGCAGATGCTCATGCGCGTCAGCGTCGGCATCCACAAGAACGACATCGACTCGGCGCTCGAGACCTACGAGCTGATGAGCCAAGGCTTCTTCACCCACGCGACCCCGACGCTCTTCAACGCCGGCACCCGCAAGTCCCAGATGAGCAGCTGCTTCCTTCTGGACATGAAGGACGACTCGCTCGAAGGCATCTACGACACCCTCAAGCAATGCGCGATGATCAGCAAGTCCGCCGGCGGACTCGGTCTCGCGATCCACAAGGTCCGCGCCAAGGGCGCCTACATCCGTGGCACCAACGGCGCCAGCAATGGCCTCGTGCCGATGCTGCGTGTCTTCAACAACACGGTCCGCTACGTCGACCAAGGCGGCGGCAAGCGCAAGGGTGCGCTGGCGGTCTACCTCGAGCCCTGGCACGCGGACATCTTCGACTTCCTTGACCTGCGTAAGAACCACGGCGCCGAAGAGCTCCGTGCCCGCGACCTGTTCTACGCGATGTGGATCCCGGACATGTTCATGAAGCGCGTCGAAGAAGACGGCGACTGGACGCTCATGTGCCCGGACGAATGCCCGGACCTCGACGAGGTCTACGGCGACGAGTTCGAAGCCCTGTACATGAAGTACGAGGCGCAAGGCAAGGGTCGCAAGACGATCAAGGCCCGCGCCCTGTGGGAAGAGATCATCGCGTCGCAAGTGGAGACGGGCACGCCCTACATGCTCTACAAGGACAACGTGAACAAGAAGAGCCAGCAGAAGAACATCGGCATCATCCGCAGCAGCAATCTCTGCACGGAGATCGTCGAGCACACCAGCCCCGACGAAGTGGCTGTCTGCAACCTGGCCTCCATCGCGTTGCCCAAGTTCGCTGACCGCGATGCGGGCACCTACGACCACGAAGGTCTGTTCAACGTCGTGTACCACGCGACGCGCAACCTGAACAAGGTCATCGACCTCAACTACTACCCGGTCGCCGAAGCAAAGACCAGCAACATGAAGCACCGCCCCATCGGGCTTGGTGTGCAGGGGCTGGCCGACACCTTCGCGATGCTGAAGATGCCCTTCGAATCCGACGAGGCGACGCAGCTCAACAAGGACATCTTCGAGACCATCTACTACGCGGCCCTCAAGGCCAGCAATGACCTGGCCCGCGAGCTTGGCACCTACGAGACCTTCCCCGGCAGCCCTGCCAGTGAAGGGGTCCTGCAGTTCGACTTCTGGGGGGTCAAGCCCGACAGTGGTCGCTGGAACTGGGACGAGCTGAAGGCCGACATCCGCCAAGATGGTCTGCGCAACAGCCTGCTGGTCGCGCCCATGCCGACCGCTTCGACGAGCCAGATCCTCGGCAACAACGAGTGCTTCGAGCCGTTCACGAGCAACCTGTACACCCGCCGCACCCTGAGCGGTGAGTTCGTGGTCATCAACAAGCACTTGGTCAAGGACCTCATCGACATCGGCATGTGGAACGAGGACATCAAGGACCAGATCGTTGTCGGCAACGGTTCCATCCAACACATCGGCACGCTGCCGCAGCACATCCGTGACCTCTACAAGACGGTCTGGGAGATCAAGCAGCGCAAGGTCATCGACATGGCCGCTGACCGCGGTGCCTTCATCGACCAGAGCCAGAGCCTGAACCTGCACGTGCTCGACCCGAACTACGCCAAGCTGACCAGCATGCACTTCCATGCCTGGCGCCGTGGCCTCAAGACGGGCATGTACTACCTCCGCACGAACGCGGCGACGCAGGCCCAGCAGGTCACTGTGGATGTCGAGAAGCTGCGCGCGAACAAGGCCGCCGAAGAGATGACGGCCGAGGAGCAACTCGCTTGCAGCATCGACAATCCCGACGATTGCATGGCCTGCGGAAGCTGAACGAAGTGAAGCTGGAGTAGGCCGAGCACGAGCTTGCGCTGCTTGCAGCGCTAGCGAGATGCCTTGCTTGCGGATCGTGAGCGAAGCGAACGAGAGCAAGGTAGGCACGACGCCGGCATCGCCTGCAATGCCGGCTAGGGCATGGCCTGCGGCTCCTGAACGGAGTCAAGGAAGCCAGGCACGAGCCTGTGTTCCTTGCATCACTGCCGAGCCGGCTAGGTCCGCGCGGCCTACCGGGTCCTTTTCCCCTACTTCTTCGGAGCGTCTTCGACGCTCACCGTGACGCGCAGCGGTCCACGGTTGCCGGCTTCGATGACGCGTAACGCATCGGCGACCTGGTCGCCGCTCACGTAGAGCCGGACATCGAGGCCGCGTTGCGCTGCGTTGAGGGCTCCTTCTGCGCCGGCGAACGGCATATCGAGCCGTCCCATGCGTCGGGCCATGATGGTGGCGCCTGTGCCGACGGAGGCGACCAGGCCAATGTGCGGGGATCGTGTGTGCATGGCGACGGTGGCGAGGCCGCCCTGGTCGGGTTCCGGGACGCGGATGATGTGGATGGTGCCTGGCGTCAGTTCGACGACGCCCTGCGGGTTGCGGACGCAGACCTCGTCGCCCTTGCCGGCCGCCGCGGCCGCGATGCCGCGACTGGGGCCGACGTGGGCCGGGTCGGCCATCAGGTCCCCGTTGCGCATCCAAAGACCGACGACTTGGCCGGATTGGATGGGGGCCGCCGCCACCGCGCTCAGGGTCTCGATGTCTGCCACTGGCGCTCGCAGGCCTTGCACGGCCGCGATCAAGGCTTCGGTGTCGCCGTGCAGCATCTCGATGCCTTGCGGCGTCGGTCGCAGGCCGTCCTCATCGCTGGCGAATCCTGCTTCGACCAGTTCCTGGGCCTGCACGGAGACCGCTTGGGTGGTGAGTCCCAGCTGCCGGGCGATGGCGCTGCGGCTGATGCCGGGGCGTTCGGCCATGAGGCTGAGCATCGAGGCGCGGGTCCAGCGGCCGCGTTCGCGCAGCGCCGAGCGGGGATCCATGGTCAAGCCAGGTTGAATGGGTGCAAATCCGTTTTCATGGGCCTGGGGCTGGGCTGCGTGTGCGTATCTGGATGCCGTCACTGCTCGTCGCCCTCTTGGTGGCGTTGGCCGTGCTGCCGGGTCCCGAGGCGCCGACCCCCCAGGCCCCCGTCGCCGCCGGCCTCGACGCCTTGCATGCCGCCGGTGCCACAGATGTCCACGTCCTGGAGGCGGTCCTCGCCGCAGGCCTGGATGCCCGGGACTGGGCAGGCGTCGACCTGCTTGCCGCGGTGAGCATCCCCACAGCGACGGACGACCCTATCGAAGGGCTCTACGAGATCGCCGTCCTGCTCCAAGCGCCCGTCGATGCCCGCACCTGGTCCGACCCGGTCCATGGCGACGTGGACCTCATCGCCCGCCTGGACGCCAACAGCGAGCGGGCCATCGCAAGCCAGAACGACGCCGTGCAGAGCTTCCAATTGCTTGCTATGGTCGCAGGCGGCATGGACGACCACGCTGCCGTCCCTATGCTCCGGGCCAGACTGCTCGAGCTCCAGCACGACGACGGGTCCTGGGGCTGCGGCCCATGGGTCGGCCCTGAATGCACGAGCTACGCCTTGCGGGCCTTGGCGGCCAGTGGTGGCATCCCCGAGGACGCACGCGTCGGCGCCGTCGCTTACATCGAGAGCCGTCTCGAGGGCACGGCCTACTCCGATCCGCTCAACGGGGTCGACATCCAGATCACCGCCAACGCGGTCCGCGGACTCATCGCAGCCAACGCGCCGGTGCCGGCAAAGGTGATCCACGCCCTCGTCGACGCCCAGCATGATGGTCTATGGCACAAGGCCGGTCGACCATCGCTCTGGGCTACGGCCGAGGTGCTGGTGGCGTTGGCCGAAGCCGGAGTGCGCTGAACGCCCGCCCTACCGGTCCGACAGCTGCGGCGAACAAGGCGCCATTGACCAGCGCAGGGATGGCATTGAACACCAGTCCCGCCAGGATGCGCACCTGCAGCAAGGGCAGGCTCTCGCGGTACTCGGAGATGATCACCCAGCTCAGCGCGTCCGTGGCGACGCTCCACGCCAACGTCACGAGGATGCCTGTGGCACCCGCCGTGGCGCGCGCCTCCCAGCGGTCGTCCCAGCGGATGTTGTGGAACATGCCGCCGACCGCCCCGACGAGGGCCATCGTCGGCACATTGACCAAGGCCGGTAGGAACAAGCCGCTGAGCATCAGGTCCGTCAATAGCATCGCCCAGAAGCCGGCCCAGAAACCGACGCGGCCACCGAGCGCGACGCCGCCGGCGAACACGATGACGAAGGTCAAGGAGATGTTGGGTAGCGCAACGAGCGCCAAGCGGCCGGCAGCCGCCAAGGCTGTGATGGCCACGATGGGTGCAAAGCGGCTGCCCACGTCCACGCCGGCCAGACGCAACGCCTCGGCACGCCGCTTGGCGCGGGCGTGGGCGGCGACCATCAGGTGCGGCAGCAGGCCAGCGGCTACGCGGGCCTTGGCCAGGCGCTTTTCGGGCCAGGCGCCGCGGGCAGCATGGGCCTCAATGATCGACCGTGCATCGCGACCGATATCATGGGATGCGATGAGGATCGCTGCCAGGAACGCCTCCGCCCGGCGCGGCAGTCCAAGGTCTGCAAGCAGTTGTGCCGGTGGCACCCACTGGATGGCGGCCAGGTTGACGGCGAGTAATGCCACGAGGCGCAGGCCGCCGACCAGGCCTGCCTCGATGCCGGTCTGGATGCCTGCCGGGTGCAGCCACGCCAAGAGGGCCGCATTGATGGCAAGCGTGGTGGCTGCGAAGACCAGCATGCCCGCGTGGCCACGGCGCATGGCGGCCCAGGCCACGAAGGCCAGCGCGGCGACGAAGCTCGGCGGTGCCCACAAGGCAGCTGCCGTGGCGGCCGCGGCCAACACGACTGCGCCTCGGCCGTTCATGGCGCCTCCATCTTGATGGTGGATGCGGCGAGCGCGATGAGTTCCGGGTCATGTGTCGCGACGATGACGATGCGTCCCGCCTTGATGGCCTCGGCGATGCGTCCGACGAGCCAGGCGCGTCCGGCGCTGTCCAGGTGCGCCTCCGATTCGTCCAGCAACAGGACGCGCCGGCCGCTGTCGAATGTCATGGCAAGGGCTACGCGTTGCGCTTCTCCGCCGGAGAGGGTCAAGGGGTGGCGGGCGGCCAGATGGACGGGGATGTCGGGGTCGGTGCTGAGGGCATCGACCCGTTCGGCGACGAGCATGTCCCGGGCTCGAGGCCCCATCCACGCCACATCAGGGTCAGGCTTCCCGGCCAATCCCGCCCAGTGGCGCAGGGCCGTCGTCTTGCCGCAACCATTGGGCCCCACCAAGGCATGCAGCCCCGGCCGGACCGTCACGGAAGGCACCGTGATGGCGGGCGTCGTCAATCGGGCTTCTTGGCCGCGCCACGAGCGACCCTTGCCCACGGGCACCTCGGGCAATGAGGCGTGGCTGGGGGCACCCAACGTGATGGTGCGGGTCGCCAGGTCATGCAGGCGGCCATCGTGGTCCACGAAGACCACCGTGCCCTGATGGTCCTGGATGCGTCGGCGCAGGCGGCCGAGGCCGGCCGCGTCGAGCCCTTCGACGGGTTCATCCAGCAGCAGGATCGCGGCCTGCGCGACGTCGAGGGCGACGCTGCGGGCCTCGCCGCTGGACAGGGTCGCGACGTCCCGGTGGTCCGGCGGTGGGCTCAGCCCGCGGAACCGGTGCTCCGATGCGACCGTGAGGCCGATCAGGCCATCCCGCGGGTCCTGGTGGACGAAAGCCAGTCGACGGCTCAGCTCCCGGGCAGGGAGCGTCGCAGGGGTGTCGTCGTGCAGGGCGGCGCCGTCCGGGGACATCGCCGCAGGCAGGCCCGCCATGGCACGCAGCAGACTGGTCTTGCCAGAGCCATTGGGCCCCACCAAGCGGACCCGCTCACCCGCCTCGATGGCGACGTCGAGCGGTCCCGCCGGCGAGGGGAATCCCTGCACGGTGATGGCCGCCACAGTGGCTCGATGCCTTCTTGCCTGTTGATGGTTGCTTTCCAGCGTGAAGTGGTCCTGGCTGGCCCTCATCGCCGCCGTCGCGCTGGTCTTCGTGCTATTGGCACAGGACGGCCCCGCCGCCCATACTGGGTCTTTTCCCGTCGAGGTCATCGGACCCGAGGGGCAGATCCTGGCCCGCAACGTCACCGTCGTGGACGGCACCGTGTACCGTGTCCTTGCCGCCGCGCTCGCCTTGGAGGGGTTGCCCCACACAGCCGAAGGCGCCGGTGAATCGTTGTTCGTCACATCCATCGCGGGGCACGCCAACAGCGGCGCAGGTGGCTGGTGCTTCGACGTCTTCGACGGTGAATGGATCCGGCCGGCCCTGGGAGCCGGGGCGTATGGGCTGCAGCCGGGCCAAGCGACCAGGTGGGTCTACGAGGGGGATGGCTGCGGCGCTCTGAGTTGAAGGACCCGCTGCCGGAGTTTGGAAGCCCCCATGCGACCAAGGCAGCGGGCCCAGGGTCAAATGGATTCGGGGGCAGGTGAAATGGATCTGGCACCGGACATGTCCAAGACGCCGCCCCGGTGCCAGAATTGGGTGAGCAGGCGGCGTCCTTGAATGGGAGCCGACACCGTTTGTCCAAACGTCGCCCCGGTGTCGGCGGGGGATGCGAGCTGACGACGTCCGTGAATGGAAGGGAATGAGGGGGAGAGGAGCGTGCCTAGAATGGCAGGGCGCCGCGCAGGCCGCCGAAGAAGCCCTTGATCTGGCTGACCAGGCCCTGGGCCTTGCCCTCGGCCTTCGAGACGGCGCCGGTCGCGCTGCCTTCAGGGTCGTCGCTGTCGATGCAGTGCGAGAAGCCGGTGTCGATGCTGGAGGCGTCGGGGAGCTGGCTCGTGACAGGGCTGGCGGCGGCTTCGGCCTGGGCCTTGGCGGCGTCGACCTGGCTCGTCACAGGGGCCAGGGGTGCGGCCAACGAGCGGGCAGCGCCCTCGGCCTGGGCGCGGGCGTCGCGGGCGGCTGCGCGGGCTGCGTCGGTGTCGATGCAGGCCTGGGCCTTGGCGCCGTCGGCGTGGGCGGAGACGCCGGGCAGGTCAGCGCCGGCACTGACGGGAAGATCTGGGACTTCGGGGATGCCGACCGGCAAGCCGCCGAGGCCACCGAGTGCACCGGCAGCGGGTCCGAGTTGTGCTGCGGCGGGCGCGGCGACGAACATGATCATCGCGGCGGCTGCCGTGAAGCGGAGCATCCAGGTGCGGGCGTTGGGGGTGTTGGTCTGGGTCATGGGGGACTCCAACACTGACTTGGTCGCCGCGCCATATAGCGCTCCGCGCAGCCACGGGAAAGTGGCGCCGTGGGGGCCGGAAACAATGGCGATGCGGCCGGAAACTCAGACGCAGCCGGCTTCGATGTCCGGCGCTACGGTGACCGCGACCGCCGTGGCCTGCACCTCCCCGCTCCAGGATTCGTAGCACCCGCCGGGACGGACCAGGATGCTGAACTTGACGCGGACGTCGGCTGTGCTGCTGATGTGCGCCGGGCCCAGCGCGACGAGGCTGGAGGCATCGTCGTAGAAGTCATAGCCCAACAGTTTCGCATGCCAGCCGGCGTCGGCGGTGCCGTTGAACCAGACGGCGTCGCCATCGGCTTCCCACACTGCGCCGTCCGCCGCGATGCCGGCCTGAAGTGCGTGCCAGGCGGAGCCGTCCAGCGTTGCGTTGGGCCACGCGATGCGGACGGCGTAGGGGCCGCCGCCAGCGATGGCGACGTCGAAAGAGATCGTTGGTGGCGGGTTCTCGAAGTCGTCCGTGAAGCCGGTCAGGAGCGTCACGGGGAAGATCGCGATGGACCAGATGGCGACCAGCATGAGCGGACTCGCCCCGAGGACCTGGGCGAAGCGGTAACAGTGGCCTCGAGCGGCCCAGGCGGCGCTTGGGGTCGCGCCGGCGGCCCACAAGATGAGACACCAGCCGATGACCCGGACGACCTGGCCGGCGCCGTCGCTGGAGGCGAGCACCAACACGATGCCCGCTGGTGCAGGTACCAGGTACCCCAACCACATGAGGCCGCGCCATCGCCAAGCCTGCGTGATGGCCATGCTCAGGCCGAAGACCAAGGCCGGGAGCCCGCCCGCCAAGGCCAACTGCCACAGGGACGGCGCCGCGAGGGATGCGCGACGGGCTTCATCCATGACCTCATACGAGAGCCACGTGCACGCCGCGATACCGGCCACGGCAGCCAGGGCCCGCGCGCCGGGCGTGGCCGGCGGCCTCCGGGCGTCCCACCAGAGTGCGCCGATGACGGCGACGATGATGATGGTCAGGACGACCGCGAACACGCCGAACGAGCCGTGCGGCTGGTCAAGAACGCTGTGGTCGGCGTGCCTGCTGCTTGGCCTGGCTCAGACTTCGTTGAAGAGGACTTCGTCGAAGACCCCCTCATCGCCGAGCCTGCGGCTCGACACTGAGGTCCGCGAGGCTCTGCCTCGCTGGTCTCCGACTCGTGTTGTTCGCTTCGTTCCGGCCCGCTTCGCGGTCCTACACTTCGTTGAACAATACTTCGTCGAAGACCTTCATCTTCTCTTCCCAGTTGTCCGGGTAGAGGTAGCGCACGGCCATGGCGGCGCTGCTGAGGAGGCTGTTGCCGTCCTGCGGCGTGAAGCAGTAACCGACGACGCGCTTGCCGCCTTCGAGCACCTTGAGGGTGTTCTGGGCCAAGACGGTCTGGTTCAGGATGCGGCCCATGTAGCCATGGTCGCGGCCGAACGCGAAGACGCTGTTGGCGCTCTTCTTGTACGTCGTGCTGAGGCTGGGGTGGGCGCGGAAGTGCTCGATGATCTCGGCTTCCGTGGTGGGCTTCTTGACGCGCATGTCGAAGTACAACGTGTGCATGTACTGCGTCGGGACCTTCATGGCCGTGGAGAACAGCTTGAGGTCGAGGCCCTTGGTCTGGTACAGGTGCCAGACATCGCGGGCGTGGTGGGTGCCGAAGTCGCCGTCCTTGTGCGCGCCGACTTCAGGGGCGCCGATGTTCTTGTCTTCGTAGATGTCGCTGCCGCGGCGGATGCAGTTGAAGTTGCCCTCCACGAGGTTGTCTTCGCCGTGGCGCAGCGCGATCGCGTTGATGACGGCGCTCATGTTGTGCGTGTTGCAGCTGACGACCTGGACGAAGTGGTCTTCCTTCGGGTCGATGCTGTCATCGTTGACCCAGCGGCAGTAGGGCTTGCCGAAGCCGAACTCGCTGCCCTGGGCCAGGAAACCCTTGCCCGGCGCGTCGTACTTCTCGTAGTACTGCGCCTTGTTGGCGACGCCGACGCCGCTCGGGGTGCAGTCGATGACGACGGTGGCGCGGTGGATGGCCTCGTCGGTCTCGTAGGAGACCGGCATGCCGAGTTCCTCGAAGTCGGCCTTGACGTTGTTGCCGCAGGCCAGCTTGGCGCCGTTCTTGATCAGCATCTGGATCTTCGAGCGGTCCGTGAACTGCGGGGTGCGCTTGTTGAAGGTCACCTCGTCGATACCGAGTTCCTTCATTTTGTCCGAAAACAGGGCGATGAGGGGTTCACCGATGGTTCCGGTGCCGACAATGTGGACGATTTTTGCCATGTGAGTCACTCGGGGGCCAGGGCCTTGACGCCGCGACCGAAGGCCGATTGATAAAGGGGCGGGCGCGGTTTCCAGTGGACCGCACTTCCCCCGGTCAGGGCTTGTACAATCGTTGCCCACCACCAAACAGGGTAAGTAAGAGTGGGCCAGGTTTTGGACCATCATGCGACCGTTCCTGCTTGCCATCGCCCTGCTTTCCACCGTGCTGGCCGGCTGCGCCGACCTGGCGTTCCAAGAACCGGATGGTCACGCCCATGGCGCCGATGCCGACGTCGGCGACCGCGCCGGCGAAGCCGCCCACGGGCACATGGCCAACGAGAGCCACGCCATGGACGCCCCCCACGAAGGGATGCACGCCGGCGACCACGAGGCCCCCGGCATGCAGCGCCCCACGTTCCCACCCGCCACCGGCAAGGTGCCTACCGCGGAGGAGGCCCGCAACATGCCGCAGGTCTCCAAACTGCGCTTCATCTACGACGTCGACCTGGAATCCAGCGGCTACGCCCCCGGCAACGGCACCCTCGACGACCCCTACGTCATCCAAGGCCTGTACATCCTGGGCGACCTGATGATCCAGGACACCGACGCCTGCGTCGTCATCAAGAACAACTGGATCGGCGGCCAGCTCTCCTTGAACTGGAACGCCCAATGCGTCCACGTCCACCACAACCACATCTACGACCTGCGCGTCAACGAGAACATCCGCCGCATCGGCTACGCCACCGGGGGCCTCATGGAGCGCAACGAGATCGAATACGTCGGTCAACTGCGCCACTACGACGGCGAGTTCCGCCACAACACCGTCGGCCCCATGCCCGACGGCGGCCCCTGGGACCCCGTGCGTGAGACGACTCCCGTCCTGGATGCCAGCGTCCTCATCGCCAACATCGACGGCTTCAACGAGGCGCTCATCCACAACAACACGTTCCACGGCAGCGTCGACCTGGACTTCCACGGCCACCACCACGGCGACGGCTTCTTCGCGCCGCACAGCCACTACCACGGCGACGACCCGGCCAACTACACGCTGCACGAGCATGACCACACCCAGCGCTGGACCAGTGTCGCGTTCAAGGACAACCTGGTCCACGACGAATGGGGCTACGGTCTGCGCTACGAAGACCGCAACCACGCCGGCGACGACCGCTTGGCCAACTCGGAGCAAGAAGAGACGCTGGAGCTGGACCACTGGCACCGCACCGACGTCGTCATCTCCGGCAACACCATCGACGGCGCAGGCATCTGGATCGATGTCTTCAACGCCGACGACAGCCACCACAAGGCCCGCAATGACGGCTGGCTCTGGCTGCTGGACAACACCGTCATCCTGCGCGAACGGGACGGCGGCGCCATTGGCCTGTCTGCGCCGGCCTACCAGCCCATCGTCGGCTACAAGATCATGACGTCCAAGGAGGTCGAGATGCTCGTTGAGGGCAACGACGCCCGCTATGTCCCGCGCTCCTCCGGCACCACCTTGCCCATCGCTCCCCAGGTCCGCCCCATCGCGTACCAAGTAGACCGCCTCAGCGATGCCGACCTGGTCTTCACCGACAACACGGCCAAGGGCTTCGAGGTGGGCATCAAGGCCGGCCGCTTCAGCGACGTCACCTTCACCATGCAAGGCAACGATTTTGGCGACGCCAAGACCCCGACGGAGTTCGACAACACAGTGAAGCCTTGACCTTCCTCACCACAAGCGGTTTAAGCCGCGCCGATGCTGGGAACGCATGCGTGGATTCCTGCTCGTCACCTTGGCGCTTCTGACGGCGACCCTTGCGGGTTGCTCCGATGCACCTGAGGCGACGACCGCGGCCGGCCCCGGCAGCAAGATGGCGACATCGGCCCCCGAATGGACCCTTGGCCAGCACTGGAGCTACCGCACCACGGGCGGCGACAGTGGCCAAGGCGCCATCAACCTCGTCGTCACCGGTGATGAGGGCGGCGACTGGATCGTCGATACCAACGACGCCACGATGGCCTACTACGACGACCTCATGGATGTCAGCTACGTCGGCAAGATCCGCAAGACCGACCTCGCCGGTGCCCAAGGCAGCGAGCGCGTGAAGTTCTTCGACTTCCCTCTTGAGAAGAACAAGACCTGGAAGACGACCTGGGACGGCGTCAGCCAAGACATCGTCGTCAAGCACGTCATGGACAACGGCGACGCCCACCTCATGGCGCACGACGGCAACGGCATGACCGCCGAGTACACCTACAGTGCCCAAGCCGGCTTCTTCGAATCCATCATCTTCTACGATGCCAACGGCACCGAGATGTACAAGATGGAGCGGACCGCCCACGGCCTCGGCTACAATGGCAACGTCCTGCGCTACGACCTCCACGACAAGGTCGTGCTCCAGGCCACGGGTGGCTCCGTCCACCAAGCCACGACGAGCTTCGGCGACGCCAACGAGTTCCGTCTCATCCTGCACGGCTTCTGCAACGGTGACGCCGCCGGCAACATCCTGATCGGCGTCAGCCCCAAGGCGGACGACGAACAGGTCCGACTTCCGCCGATCCCCACGGTCATGGAGCCGGAGTACGGCTTGAACCATGACTGCAGCCAAGGCCAGGTCGAAGTGGACGACGTAGGCGTCATCCGCATCGAGCCCGGGCAGGCCTGGAACTTCGACCTATTGGCCGGCAGCCAGAACGGCCTGGCGCTCGTCGTGGTCGAGCCCCGTGTCCTGACGACACTGTCCAGCCCGTTCTAGCGCCCCCTGCGCTTAAGGATGAGGCCAATCTGCGACCATCGTGGGCAGCCGTTGGCACGAAGAGCGCCGCCGTGATCCTTATTTCAGGGACGCCAAGAAGCAGGGCTATCGCGCTCGCAGTGCCTTCAAGCTCAAGCAGCTGCAGACCAAGTGGAACCTGATCCGGCCCGGCGACGCCGTGATCGACCTTGGCTGCGCCCCGGGCGGCTGGAGCCAAGTGCTCGTCGAATTGGTGGGCGACCGTGGCATGGTGCTGGGCGTCGACCTGGAGCGGACCCGCCCCGTGGAAGGCGCGACGTTCATCCGCGGCGACTTCACCAAGGAGGCCACCCGAGACCGCCTCTCGGACATCCTCAGCGAGCAAGGCCGGACCGAGGTCGACGTCATCGTCAGCGACATGGCCCCCGACATGACCGGTACCTACAGCCTCGACCAGGCGCGCAGCGTCCACTTGTGCAGCCTGGCGCTCGACTTCTGCGCGGCACACCTGCGCAAAGGCGGCATCTTCGTCACCAAGGTCTTCGAAGGGGCCGACTTCCACGAGTTCCGCGAGGACGTGCGCCGCCAGTTCGGCTCCGTGCGCATGGCCCATCCCCCGGCCAGCCGCAAATCCAGCAGTGAGGTCTACCTCATCGCCAAGGGGCACAAAGGGCCGCGGCAGTCCACAGAAGAGGAATAAGACCCCAACCATGAAGTGTGTCGGTCCGGCTCTAGGGCCGTGCCGAGCCGACGTGGTCCACGCTGGGTGTACTGGCCCGCCAAACTGCTGTGGGCACCGATGCTCTTGCTGGGCGTGCCTTTGATGATCCACCTGGCACCCCAGGTGGCCCGCATCGACGGGGGCTGGCGCGTGCTTGTGACATTGACCACGCCGGACCACTGGGTCGCGCATCTGGGGACCTTCATCCCCGGCGTGGCGCTCGTGGTCGCCGGCATCGTGCTGTTCTTCGTCTACCAACACGACCCCGGCCCGGGGCGATGGCTCACGGCGCTGGACTACCCCTTGTTCACCCTGGCCGGCTGGCTCTTCGGGATCACGGCGGTCCTCGGGATCTGGCGCACGTCGGGGCACGTCGCCGACGTCGGATCGACGGGCGTCGACTGGCGCTTCCTGGCGTTCCTGCGCAGCCAACCGCTCGACTACGTGGTCATCGGGGTGGCCTTAGCCGCCTGTGTGGCCTGCATCGTGGCCAGTTGGGGCTTCGTATCGGGTCGCTGGGCGACGCCAACGGATCCCCGCCAGCGCCAACAGCAGTCCGACGCCTAGCAGCACGCCGGGCACCACACTGGCCAGGATCCACGCCTTCGGGGTCGGCCCGCGCAGCAATGCCGCGTCCAAGGCCCCACCGGAATCGGAATCATACCCGATGCTCACCGGGTCGTCGCTGAAGTCGTCATCGCCGGTCGCCAGGCCGGCATACTTGACGCCCTCGCCGACGAGGAAGCCCTCTAGCTGGCCCTGGGTGGCCGATGCCAGAGTGTATGCGCTCTGCGCATTGATGTACCCCGCGCCGACGCGGTGGATCTCTTCGGACATGGGGTCTGCGGTGGAGACCAGGATGTCCATGACTTGATCAGGGGACAGGCCGGGATTGGCCGCGAGGAGGAGTCCGGCGACCCCTGCTGCGTGGGGTGCCGCCATGGAGGTGCCGCTGCGGTCACGGTACAATGATTCGCGGTCCCCGTTGACGAAGCGGCCCAGTTTCTCCGGGGCGAGCACGGGCGTCAGGCTGCGGATGGCGCTGCCGGGGGCCGTGATGTCCGGGTGGTCATAGGGGCCCAGGGCCTTGCTGCCGGCGTTCCCCATGGAACTGAAGCTGCTGCGGGTCTTGTCCAGTGTGCCGGCGCCGACGCAGAGGACCCATGGTGGCAGGCAGTGCTTGTTCAGGGTGCCTTCGGCGCCGTCATTGCCGGCCGAGAAGAAGACCGCGATGCCGGCCGCGTAGGCCCGCAACGTCGCCTTGGTAACCGGGTGTTCCGGCACGATGTCTCCGGCACTGCCCCACGAATTGCTGATGGCGCGGATGTTGTACCTTTGTTGGTTGGTCAGGGCCCACTCGAACGCCTCCAGGGCCGCCTGCATGTCCACGCCGATGTCTTCTGGATCCACTGCATCGTTGGCGGCCTGGAAACTGGCCAGTCGGCCGTTGCTGTAGACGCCTTGGTAGCGTCCGTGCTGGGCGTCGCGGTCACCGAACGCCTCGCCGCTTCCGGCGACGATGCCGGCGACGTGGCTGCCATGCCCGCTGCGGTCCGTGATGGGGCGGTCTTGGAAGGCGCCGCTCACGAGTCCATTGGGGCTGCGGTCGATGCCCACATTGGCGGCCAGGTTGCTGCCGAGCCGGAAATCGGGGTGCTGGGAGTCCAGGCCCGTGTCGATGACGAGGATCGTCGGGCCGTCCCGCACCGGGCCAAGGGCCTCCTTCACCACGTCTGCCTTGATCTTTGGCACCGACTGGTCCAGGTGCAGATCGAAGACCTCGTTGGGGTGGAGGGCGTAGCCTTGCGCCCGCAGCCAGGTGATGGTGGGGCCGCCGGCGACGACGGCGCTCATGTCCAGCAGCGGGTATGGGTGGGTCGGGATGCCGCGGGCCTCAAGGCTCGCCAGCAGGGCTTCGCCGGCGGCGCCTTCGCCGCTGATGATCCAGACGCCGATGGGCTCCGAGGCCCCAGCGGGTTGTCCAACAAGGACCAATGCGATGACCAAGCCGACCGCTGCCGTGCGCACGACCGGACAGGAGGCTGCGTCCTTTAGAGGCCTTGTGGCGCAAGCAGCGGGCGCAGGGCGGACCATGGCGCGTCCGTCCGGACGCCCTCCGGGTCCATGTGGGTCGGCCCGGCCAGGTAACCGGCTTCCTTGATGCGCTCGAACAGCACCGCTTTGCGGGGCATGTCGTTGTCGGAGACCCGCCGCATCTGGGGCATGGCGGCCCAGAACGCCGGCATCCCGGCCTCCGCCTGTAGGATGGGGAGGAGCTTCTGGGTACGGGCGTGCATGCCGTCCTTCAGGGTCAAGGCGTCGGTCAACGACCGGTCGTGCAATGGGCCCAAGTACAGGTCGCCGGCCCACGGCCCTTCGGGGGCCCGGTCTCCTGTGTGGGCCATGCGGGCCTCGTCACCCCAGACGGCGCCCAAGGCGCGTGTGGCCTTGTCTGCGTGGTCGCGGCCGTCCGTGACGTGCAGGAAGACCCGCATCCAGTGTCCTTGCGAGACCGAAAGGACCGGGCGTACGCCGCGCTCGAAGCGCCCACCGGAGCGGATGGCGGCGGCGGTGAGGATGCGCAGTCCCACTTCGGCGCGCCAAGGCATCCGGTGTAGTCCGTGCCAGGCGCCGTAGCGGCGTCGACATACGCGGGGGTATGTGCCGGACAAGGCGGCGGTGTCCGTGGCGGTCAGGCACAACAGGCCGTCGTGGCGCACGGAACGCATGGCTGCGTCCAGCATCGGCATGGGGCTGCCGAACGGATCGACGTCGACGATGTCGTAGCGGCGGGCCGCCAGGAACATGTGGGCCGCGCCGCGCTGGGCGTCCAGGCGCTCGGGGGCGATGCCCAAGGCGTCGCGGCCTTGCAGAAGCGTGCGGACGGCGTTGGGGTCGCCGTCGTTGGCGTGGACGATGATGTCGGCTTCGACCTCGTTGGCCAGGCGCAGGGAACGGGCGCCGGCGCCGGCCAGCACATCGGCGACGT
>JBFIDG010000004.1:0-30648 GCA_041581335.1 Thermoplasmatota archaeon | reverse complement strand
GGACCGTGTCAATGGAGCGTCAGATCACGGCGACGGGTTGGTGCACAACAATTGGATGTTGTCCCCATCGAAGGCCCATTCTACGTCCCATTGGGGACCCGGGAACGCGACCTCGGCTGCCGCGACGACTGCCGCCCGCCCGTCCTGCCAGGCCGTCAGCAGCGACTGACGGAGCCCCTGCAAGGCAGCGTCGACGGCCACGCTGCCCGTCGCGGCGACGGTCATCGGAGAGGCGAACAACTGGAAGCACCACTCTCCCTCTTCGCCGCATTGTCCGGTGTTGTCGTCCCGCCTTTTCATCTGGGCCATCGCCATCAATAGTGCAAGCAACTCTTCGGGTCCTTCGTTCGTCGTCTCAGGCATGGTGACCGGATATACATCCGAGTCTATGGAAGATAAGCGGGTATGGTCTTTTGACCCGGCACCGCCTCCCACCGGTCGTGATCCCCGAGTACCGCATCGCGACGCTCGTCACAGGGATCCTTCTTGCCGCCGCCGCGCCGTTCATCGTAGCCCGCCTGCCCCGCTGGGAGGGCTGGACGCTGGGACTGCTTGCTTGGTCATGGGGCTGGGGCCGCATCCTGATCTGCTTCGCCTGGCCCCCTGCAGACCTTGCCACGCGGCTGATGGTCTACGCGTTCATCGCGGCCGTGACAAGCGGCTTCTGCGCCGCCGCCGCCATTTTCCTGCGCGGACGGAGCCGGGCCGTGGCGGTCTTGGTGCTGGCTGCCCTCGGCGGCGCACTCCTCTTCTGGTACGCGGTCGACCACGACGCCTTCCTCAGCGGGCCAGTAGCGGGCCTCAACCTCAGTTTCCCTGCGCTGCTTGCGGCCCTTGCGCTGACCGGCCTGGCCGCCACCCTGCGGGCGGACGACGCCGAGGGCCGTTCGTTGTCCTGGCTGGGAGCCGGGCTCCTGGCCCTACCGGCATACCGCGGTGTGGAGATCTCCATGGCGTTGAGCCTGTCCACGGATTGGCCTGGACCCGTCGCCCGCGCCGAGGCCTTGCTGTACGTCGCGACCATGGTCATGCTGATCAGCGGCATGGTGCACGCATCACGCAACGCCCGCCGGACCGCTGCATGGGCCGTGATCGCGGCGGCCATCGCCCTCGGCGGCCTGACCGTCGGGCTGAGCCGGTCCGTGGATGGCAGCCTGGACCGCCATATCCGCTACGGGCTGGACGGCGCCATGGCATTGCTGGCGCTGCTCGGCCTGCTGCTGCGTGCATGGCCAGGGCTGGTCCCTGCCCGCCCACCACCGGTTCCAGCCCAAGGTCCTTAGTCGATGAGTCGGGTTGCCACGCCCATGTCCGATCTCGAGTCGATGCTCCACGAGGACCGTTCGTTCCCACCCCCGGCATCCGTCCAGGCAAGGACCCATGTGGACGTGGGTCGCTTGGCCCGACTCAAACAGGAGGCGGAGGCAGACCACGAGGCGTTCTGGGCCGCCAGGGCCCATGAGGAGTTGCTATGGGACGAGCCGTTCACCAAGGTCTTGGATGACAGCAAAGCACCGTTCTACACCTGGTTCGAGGACGGCACGCTGAACGCGGCGGCCAACTGCCTCGACCGCCACTTGCCTGAGCGAGAAAACCAGGTCGCGATCCAATGGGAGGCCGAGGACGGGGAGCGCCGCGAGGTCACGTATGGCCAGCTTCACGAAGACGTATGCCGTTTCGCGGGCGTCCTGCGCGGCCTTGACGTCGCACCGGGCGACCGCGTCATCCTGTACATGCCCATGGTCCCCGAAGTGGCGGTGGCGATGCTCGCCTGCGCCCGCATCGGCGCCACGCACAGCGTCGTCTTCGGTGGCTTCTCCGCCCAGGCACTGGCCGACCGCATCCAGGATGCCCAAGCCAAGGTCGTGGTCACGGCCGACGGCGCATTCCGTGCCGGCAAGGTCGTGCCGTTGAAGGCCAACGTGGACGAAGCGGTCGCGAAGGCACCCGTCGAGTCCGTGGTGGTGCTGCGACGTACGGGCGCAGACGTCCCCATGGCAGGACCAGACCATTGGTGGCATGACCTGATGGCCGCCGCGACCCCCGTGACGGAGGCCCCCGCGTTCCCGGCCGAGCACCCGCTCTTCATCCTCTACACGTCTGGATCCACCGGCAAACCAAAAGGGATCGTGCACAGCACGGCCGGGTACATGCTCTGGGCTCGGCTCAGCACGCGCTGGGTCTTCGATCTGCAACCAGACGACATCTATTGGTGCACCGCCGACGTCGGCTGGGTCACCGGCCATACGTACATCGTCTACGGGCCGTTGGCCAACGGCGCCACGATGGTCATGTACGAAGGGGCGCCCACGTACCCCAAGCCGGACCGCCTGTGGGACATCGTCCAACGCCACAAGGTCACGGTCTTCTATACGGCCCCGACAGCCATCCGCGCCTTGATGCGGGCCGGCGACGAGTGGCCAGCCAAACACGATCTGTCGAGCCTGCGTATCCTTGGCACGGTGGGCGAACCCATCAATCCCGAAGCATGGATCTGGTACAACGAGCACATCGGTGGCGGCCGGTGTCCGATCGTCGATACGTGGTGGCAGACGGAGACCGGCGGCATCATGCTGAGTCCATTGCCCGGCGCCAGCACGACGCGACCCGGCAGTTGCAGCGCAGCGCTACCAGGGTTGTCGGTGGCCATCGTCGACGAGCAGGGCGAGGCGATCACGAAACCGGACCGCGGCGGATACCTGGTGTTCACGAAACCGTGGCCAGCGATGCTTCGCAATGTCTGGGGAGACCCTGAGCGCTACATCGAGACCTACTGGGCCAAGTTCGACAACCGCTACTACGTGGCGGGGGACACGGCGCGGTGCGACGAGAACGGCGACCACTGGATCATGGGCCGCTTCGATGACGTCCTGAACGTCAGCGGGCACCGCATCGGCACCATGGAGGTCGAGTCGGCGCTCGTCGCCCACCCTGCGGTGGCCGAGGCGGCCGTCGTCGGCGCTCTGCACGAGATCACCGGCGAGGCGATCCATGCGTTCGTCGTGCTCCGTGAGGCCGCCTCCGTCGAGGAGTTGCGTGCCCACGTGGCCCATGAGATCGGTAAGACCGCGCGGCCGGAACGCATCATCATCGCCGAGGCACTGCCCAAGACCCGCAGCGGCAAGATCATGCGCCGGATCCTGCGCGCCATCGCCCGCGGCGAGGACATCACGCAGGACACAAGCACGCTCGAGGACCCCGCTGTGGTGACGGCGCTCATCGAGAAGGCGTCGTTGGCGACGCATTGACGACGTGCTGGGCAGCCGAGGGCCCGAAGGGCAGTGGACAGTCACAACCCCTATATCGCGGCTCCAAGAGGCGAGGCCATGCGATTGATCGTAGCATCCATTCTGGTGATGACGGCGCTGGCAGGCTGTGCATCCGTGGATGAGGCTCCTACGCTGACCGAAGACCAGCCCGCGACCGGCGGCTTCGAACCCCACGTCCTCGTCGGTGTGCCGGACTCCGGGATCAACCCGTACCACATGATGTACTACCGAGAGGCCCGCACCGAGCACCCGTGCACCTACATCGAGGCGTTCCCCTGCGACATCCCCGCCCTCAACCTCAGCGTCGGACCGATGGCGCTTGACTGGCAGCAGCGCTTCGACGCCGACGCCGACACATGGGCCAACGTGACGGACGGCCAATGGTACTGGATCCCCCAGACCGTCTTCGTGGCGGCCAGCGGCTTCGGCTGTGACGGCATCTGCATCCTGGACGACAACGGCATGCACGGCACCGGTACGACGAGCAGCGTCGTCAGCGAGAACCCCGACGTCCTGATCGCGTTCAAAGAAGGCAGCAGCGACATCACACCCATGCTCGAAGCCGGCCTGCCCGTCGATATCTTCAGTGTCTCCTGGGGCTACATCGCCCCCGTCCCGGTCAACGTCGAAGGCGTCCTCGACAACCGCCTGAGCCCCCTGTACTTCAAGGCGTCCGGCAATGACCCCCGCCCCGGCCACAGTGACGCTTGGACCGGCAGCCCCTATGTGATCAGCGTCGGCGGCGCCTACAGTGCCGACCAATCGGAGGAGCTCATGGCGGCCAAGCAGTCCGACATCGTCAGTTTCTACTGCCGCGAGACCGCGCAGACGAAGTCCGTGGACGAGATGCGTGCCAGCTACTGCGGTACCAGCTTCGCCACGCCCACGGCCGCTGGTGCTGCGAGCAAGGTCGTCCTTGCCCTGCGCCAAACCAGCGGTTACACCGGTGCCCTGCAAGATGGCATGGTCGACCCCATCCTCGGGATCACCGTCCAGATGTTCCGCGACGCCATCAACCGCACCGCGAGCTACGACCCCGAACCCACGCAGCCCCACACCGGCGAACCGACGAGCGTCCCACTCAACCCGGCCGCCCCGTGGGCCCAATGGGGCTGGGGCTTCTATGACGGCCTTGTGGCGAACGCCACCATCGACCATTTCTTGGTCGAGGAGGCGCCGGCCAAGCCCATGGCCGCAGTGGCCTACATGGACGCACTCTACCAGGGTCGTCAACTGCTGCACGGCTGAACCAGCCCGACATCCTTCTCCTTTCCACCTACCTTTTGAACCGCCCTGTGCGATGCGCAGCCATGGCGGAACCCCTCGCAGACCCGTCAGGCAACGAGTACGTCCGGGTCAGAGATTCTGGCCTGCACGGCAAGGGACTGTTCGCCGCCATCGACCTGCCCGCAGGGACCAACATCATCGAGTACCGGGGCGAGAAGGTCTCACGCGGCGAAGGCAACCGGCGCGCGGCACGGCAGGCCGAACGCGGCCGGACCTTCATCTTCCGCCTGAACCAGCGTTTTGACATCGACGGCTCCAAGCCGTGGAACGTGGCCCGCCGGGCCAATCATTCCTGTGACCCCAACGCGGAGAGCCAGAACGACCGAGGACGCCGTATCTGGCTACATGCGACGCGGGACATCGCGGCCGGAGACGAGATCACGTACGATTACCACTTCGACTTCCAGGATCCTCCGCCCGAGTGCCATTGCAGGACCGCCAAGTGCATCGGCTACATGGTGGGCCCGCAGGGCCACCGCGAGTTGCGGAGCTGGCTCAAGGCGCACGGGAAGCCCGTGCCTGCACGCTTGCGCAGGCTGCCCCGGGACCCTGAGCCGCGCCACCCCCCCGGGCGACCCGGCCGACGCTGAGGCCTCGCGCGTCGATCAGACGCCGGGCGGGTTGGGGCAGTCGACCTGGGCGTAGTCCAGGATGCTGTGCTCCAGGTACGAACCGCGGGGCAGGAACTCCTCTTCCGGCCGGTCGAGCAGGTGGGCGTAGACGCCTTCGATGACGCGGACGTTCATGTTGCTGACGCAGTGCACCTGGGCGGGGTTGTCCTGGTAGCTCATGATGTCCTCGACGGGCGCGTACTTGGCACGGAAATCGCCGGCGTCGCCGACGTGGCCCGGACCTAGGCAGTGGCCGACCTCGTGGGCAATGAGGTCGTACAGACCCCGTGGGTCAAGGGCGCCGACGTTCAAGGCGAAGCACGTGAAGCCCGTGCCGGTGCAGTCCTGCGCCATGATGTAGTGCTCGCCATGGAAATGCCCTCCGTGGTCTGCCAGGACGCCTTCGTCGATGAGGATGCAGCCGATCTGCTTCGGCTCAAGGCCGATGCCGACGATGAACGCAGCAGAGGAACTGATGACGATGATCTCGGGGTCCTCCACTGCATCCAGGCTCGGCACGTCGATGCCGACGGCGTAGATGTTGATCGTGAAGTTCTCGACCAGCCATGGGGCGCCAAGTTCGGCGATGCCGTCCGCCCAGCCCTGGACGGCCATGCGGCTGGCGACGAGGTTGTCCGGCGTGGACCCACCCACGGGGGGCACGATGACGACGTCGATGACGACGGTGTCCAGGTCGTAGACCACGTATTGGTGGAATGCGTCGTCCCAGAAGTCGCAGACCTCCTCAGAGGCGCAGAACGTCTGCATGCCTTGCAGGGTGGCGTTCAATTCGGCGTTCTGGTCAGGCTCCTCGCCCGGCATCTCGCCATTGACCACAGGTCTCGGCGTGGGGTCGGCACATCCTGCCAAGGTGGCCAGCGCCAGCAACAAGACGGCACTCAGTGTGCGCATACATGCTCTACCTGCGGCCGACCATGATAGTCGTTCTGACACCGGCCTTTGCCCATAACCCCCGCGCCGGCACCCCCCGGCGCGGAAAGTTTGTTGAACCGCCGTCCGTCTGGCAGGGACATGAAGGTCAGCATCGAACACCGACCCAGTTACGCCAAGGCCCGCATCGAACTCGATCCCAGTGAACAGGTAAAGGCCGAATCGGGGGCCATGATGGCCATGATGGGGGACATCGGGATCGAGACGAAGTCGGGCGGCATCATGAAGGGCCTCAAGCGCAGCCTCATGGGCGGCGAATCGTTCTTCCAGAACACGTACACCGCGGGCCCGAGCGGCGGCATCCTCCACCTTGCCCCTTCGCTACCCGGCGACCTGTACCACCACAAGCTCAACGGCGAGACGCTGATCGTCCAGGACGGCTCGTACATGGCCTCGAGCGCCAGCGTCACCGTGGACACAAAATGGCAAGGGGCCAAGGGCTTCTTCTCGGGCGAAGGGTTCGTCATGCTGAAGGTGAGCGGCAGCGGCGAGCTGATCCTGTCCTCCTACGGCGCCATCGAGGAGCACAAGATCGGGGCCGGCGGCAGGTTCACCGTCGATTCCGGCCACATCGTCGCCTTCACGGACACGATGACCTACCAGATCCGCCGCTTCGGGGGCATGAAGTCGATGCTGTTCTCCGGGGAAGGCATCGTCACCGAGTTCACCGGCCCAGGCACGGTCTGGACCCAGTCTCGCAGCAGCCAGAGTTTCCTCGATTGGCTCGCGAGCCGGCTCCCCGGGGGCGGTGGCAACGGCGGCGGCCGCAGCCGCGGTATCATGGGACTCATCACAGAATGACGGGCGTACCCACCCCTTTTTGACCCCGCACCACGGTCAACCATCAATATGCTCGGCCGGCCCCGGACCGTCCCACTTGTCTTCTTCGCGATCCTTCTCGTCGCGGCCGGAGGCGTCAGCGCCCAAGCCGTCAGCCTGACCGCCGACCCCACCGAGGGCACGGCGCCGGCCGACATCCGGCTGCGCATCGAGGCCGACCCTCCGATGCAGGCGGACTGGCGCATCGTCATGCCCATGGCCGGCGCAGACCAGGTCATCGCCACCGGCAAGGAGATGCCCGCAGACCGTGCGATCACGCTGAACCAGGCGGGCAGCTACACCATGCGGCTCGAGGTGGTGGGCCGAGACCTCAGTGCAGAGGCGACAGTGGAGGTCGGTTCGAACGCCAAGGCCCTTGCGCTAGGATCGGTGCAGATCCGTATCGACGGCTCCCCGTCAGCGGGCAAGGCATTCGAGGTCCACCTGGACAATCCGACAGAGGTCGAGGCGTCGTGGCAATTGTTCCTGGTGGCACAGGGCGCGGAGACGCTCATGGCCACCGGCTCCCGGTTCCCGGCGACGACCCAGGCCACGCTGGGTGCCGAAGGCGACTACGGCCTGTTCCTCATCATCGATGCAGACGGCCAGATGCTCATCCACGAGGCCGGCTTCGAAGTGGGCCCGCGCACCTACAGCAGCTGGGTCGCGGGCGATGTTATGCCGCTCCTGTTTGCCGGTTTCGTCATGTTGGCGCTCGCCGTTTGGCTGATGGCACGGGACAGCAGCCGCCCCATCAACGTGGCCTTCGCCGCGTTGTTCATTGCCCGAGGTGCCGCGGACATCGTGTTGGCGCTCTGGGCGAACCATGGCACGGTCAACATCCGCCCCGGCGAAGGGCTGGATGCGGCGACGGGCGGCTTCGCACGACACCTCCACCCGGTCACCAACATCCTGGTCTTGTTCGCTGCCCTGTACTTCTTGTACACGTACCTGGCGATGAACAGCGCCCGGCTCGCCGTGCGCCAGCATATCGCGAAGTGGGCAAGCATCGGCGCTGCGGTGGCCCTCATCGCCCTCTACTTGCTCGTGCCTTCGGTCTGGTGGCAATCGGCTCCACTACGACCCGGCGGCTGGCTGTTCCTGATCACGGGCCTCTACTATCCTCTGTACGCGGTGTTCGCGTTGTTGTTGTTCCGTGAATCGGTCAAAGACATCCCTGACGACCGTCGCACGGGTGCATTCTACTCAGGGCTCGGGTTCCTCTTCCTACCCGTGTTCTCGGGCGCGGGCGAGTTCCTGTTCGTCGACGTGCTGGATTTCTTCGGCCGGCTCGAATCCGCCGGCGGCATCGCCCGGTCCAGCCTCGGGACCGGCTTCGAGATCGGCCACTGGGCGGCCGTCCTGGCATTGGTGCCGGCCCTGGCCGCTGGATGGGTCCTTGGCCGCCATGCCCGTGCTGAACCCCAGCGCCGCGGCGCCAGGCTCCATTTCATCTTGTACCTCATCGCCATGGTCCTCCCGCTGTTGAGCCTCGGCGTCGCCGTGTTGGTGTTCTTCATGGGCCCGGACCCGATCGTGTCCGCCGGCCGCGCCCTCGGGGCGTTCAACATCTTCCAGGGCATCTGGACGATCCCGTACCCCGTCCTCGTGGCCTACGGCATCGCCCGTTATCAGGTGAGCACTGAACAGACCCGGATGCGGCAGCAACTGCGCCGCTTCGGGCTGGCCAGCGTCTTCTTCACCGTGTTCTTCGCCGTCACGGAAGGCCTGGAGGCGTTCGCATCGAGCCGCTTCGGCCCGGCCGTCGGCCTGGGCTCTGCGGCCGGCCTCACCCTCATGCTGGGCCCCCTCCAGGGAAGGTTGCAGCGGCGGGTCGTGGAGGAAGTGCCGCCGGAGGCCCAGACGCAGCAAGAGCTGCGCTTCTACCGGGAGCAGGTCCGCCGGACCCTCATCGATGGGCATATCGGCGACGTGGAGCGACGGTTCCTGCTCAACCTGCAGGCGACGATGGGGATCACGGACGAGATGGCAGCGTCCATCGAGCAGACCCTGACCGCCGAGGCCGCGCGGGGCGGCACGGCGACCTAGGCCAGGAACGCCAGGGGCACGTTGGGTGAGCCGCGGTCGACGAGCACGGGCCGTAGCCCGGGGAGGAACCCACAAGTAATCCAAGCGCCCAGTGACCGACATGCGCTGGCTTGTCCTCGCCGCCATCATGCTCGCAGGCTGCATGACCTCCCCCACGACCGTGGACCCGGACCTCGTCGGCAGTGAACGCAAGGGCCACCCGTTGGAAGGCATGCCGGCGCCCACGTACACGGCGCAGGACCTGGACGGCGAGCCGGTCGCTCTGGACGACCACCTCGGCAGCCCGGTGCTGTTCCACATCTGGGCCACGTGGTGCTTCGTGTGCGAGGGCGAAGAGCCGATCCTTGAGGCGCTCTTCGACGAATACGGCCACAGCGTCGATTTCGTCATGGTCAGCATCGACTTCCGCTCCGACGAAGACGACCTACAGAGCGAGGCTTCGCAGTGGCCGTACCACAACTGGTGGGACCCGGATGACGAGGTCCGCCCCCTGTTCCAGGTCTCCTATCAACCCGTGACGATCTTCATCGACGCCGACGGCACCATTGATTCAGTCTGGCAAGGACAGCGCGCGGACAAGACGACGTTGCGTTCGGATCCGGACGCGGCCCGAGCCATCCTGGACCGGCTCGTGGCGCAGGCGTGATGTAGGAGCGCGGAGTCGGCGACTTCGTGGACCGTTCCCGATTGCTCGCACCCGGCCTGTGGATGCTCAGCGTCGCGCCCGCAGTCACACTTGTACGCGCCGTATTGGTCATCGCTGGCGTCGCTGAACCTGGGTTCTACTGGATCGGTTTCGCTGTCGGCGGGACCCTCAGCGGCGTGGGTATGATGCTGCTGGCCGCAGGCGTCTGGGCCACCCCGGCGTTCTGGTTCGTCCTTGCTGGTGCCTTGACAGCATTCCTTGGACACAATGTGCTGCCCCTGACTCCCGTGGAGATCCTTGGGCCCGCTTTGGTCACGGCGGGGACCGGCGTGGCCCTCGCGCCCTGGCGGCCATGGGTCGTCGGCACAGGCCTGGCCGGCGGTTTGGCCATGGTGCTGAGGCATCCTGCG
This sequence comes from Thermoplasmatota archaeon, assembly GCA_041581335.1. Taxonomy (GTDB): domain Archaea; phylum Thermoplasmatota; class E2; order JACPAO01; family JAHFTW01; genus JBFGSX01. Next base: position 20,606 of record JBFIDG010000004.1, on the reverse strand, counting down.
CCCGTCTTCGGGAATGTGGTCGTCGCGCTCGCGGCCATCGGCTTCCTCGTCGCGATCATCGGCGCAGCGCGCAGTGCCACCATCCACCGTGGCATGCCCACCCGATATGCGGCACCAGACTCGAACATGTTCATGACTTGAGCCTCCGGCGTCGGTATGAGTCTTATAGGAGCCCCTCGTCGCGCGGCTTTGCTCAGCGTGCACCCTCTAGGAGGCACGCGACCCATGAGGTCATTTCATGCCGGTCACGACCGCTTACCAATCCACCAAGATCGACTTCGTCTCCGTCCTTGACGTGGACGGCAACGTCGACGCGACGCTCGACCCCAAAGTCCCCAAGGACGACCTGCTGTACCTCTTCGAACTGATGAGTTTCAGCCGCGAATGGGACCACCGCCGCCTCAAGCTGCAGCGCCAGGGCCGCATCGGCACCTTCGCGCCCGCCCACGGCCAAGAAGCCGCCCAGGCCGGCAGCATGTACTGCACCACGGACGATGACTGGTTCTGCCCGAGCTTCCGCGAATCCGTCGGCTACCTGCACCGCGGCGCCGACCCCTGCGATGACCTCCTGTACGCTGCTGGCTTCGAAGAGGGCATGAACATCCCCGAGGGCGCCAAGGTCCTCCCCATCTGCATCCCCATCGGTACCCAGTACACGCACGCGCTGGGCTGCGCCTGGGCCGAGGTCAAGGATGGCACGAAGAACATCGCCATTACCTACGGTGGCGACGGCAGCACCTCCGAAGGCGACTTCCATGAAGCACTCAACATGGCGGGTGTCCTGAAGAGCCCGGTCGTGTTCTTCATCCAGAACAATCAGTGGGCCATCTCCGTGCCCCGCAAGTGGCAGACCGCTTCCGAGACCATCGCCCAGAAGGCCGTCGCGTACGGCATCCCCGGCATCCAGGTCGACGGCAACGATCTGCTGGCCGTCATCAAGGTCACCCGCGAAGCCGTCGAGCGCGCCCGCAACGGCGAAGGCCCGACGCTCATCGAAGCGGTCACCTTCCGCATGAACGTCCACACCACGGCGGACGACCCGAAGAAGTACCGCCCCGCCAGCCTCGAAGAGGAATGGGCCGCCAAGGACCCCATCGACCGCGTCCGCAAGTACCTGGTCAAGAAGCGCTGGTGGAACGCCACCAAGCAGACCGAGATGGAGGACCGTATCCGCGCCCGCATCGACGACGCCATCGAGCGCTTCGAAGCCCGGCGCCAGACCCTCAAGACGCCGGACTACATGTTCGCCAACGCGTACCTCGAGAACCCGCCGTACCTCGAGATGCAGAAGGAACAACTGCTTGCGCATTTTGAAAAGCACGGCCTCCCGGAGGGGATGCACTGATGCTCTCAGCGAAGCGCTCTGCCGCCGCGACCACATACCCGGAGGCAATCTGATGTCCCCCGAGACCGTCATCAACCACCCGAAGACCACGCCCGAGGACGACCCGTTCTTCACCAAGCCGACCTGGCAAGTGCAGTACGAGAAGAACAAGGAGCAGTGCGACGAGAGCGGCTTCGTCCAACTCAACCTCATCGAAGCCATGAACATGGCCTTCGACGAAGAGATGGCCCACGACCCCAAGGTCATGGTGCTCGGCGAAGACGTCGGCCGTGACGGTGGTATCTTCCGCCTCACCGACGGCTTGTTCGACAAGTACGGCCGCGACCGCGTCTTCGACACCCCCATCTCCGAGATGGCCATCGTCGGTGCCGCCACCGGCCTCGCCATCGCCGGCTACCGCCCCATCGGCGAGATGCAGTTCAGCGGCTTCGCATACAACGCGATGCACCACTACGAATCCCACATGGCGCGCTACCTCAAGCGCACCAACGGCCGCCACAAACTCCCCATGGTCATCCACATGCCCATGGGTGCCGGTGTCCGTGCCCTCGAACACCACTCAGAATCCCGCGAAGCGTACTACGCGCACACCCCCGGCCTGACCGTCATCATGCCGAGCACGCCGCGCAACGCCCGCGCCCTGCTGAAGGCCGCCATCCGCAGCGATGAGCCGGTCATCTTCATGGAGCCCAAGTTCCTGTACCGCAAGTACCGTGAGGACGTCCCGCTCGAGGAAGAGGTCGCAGAACTGCGCAAGACCGAGGTCGTGCAGGAAGGCACCGACATCACCATCGTGACGTGGGGCGCCATGCGCTACTTCACCCAGATCGCTGTCAAGCAGCTCGAAGCCGACGGCGTCAGCGTCGAGGTCCTCGACCTGCAGACCATCAGTCCGATGGACTCCGAGACGATCCTCGCATCGGTCAAGAAGACCGGCCGCGTCGTCATCGTGCAAGAAGCCCCCCGCTCCGGCGGCTGGGGCAGCGAGATCACGCGCCGCATCACGGAATCCGACGCGTTCTACGCCCTCGAAGCCCCGATCGGCCTCGTCTGCGCACCCGATGTCCACACGCCGCTCTTGGCGCGTGAGCACTGGTACATGCCTGACGAGGTCAAGATCGTCGCCGAAGTGCAGCGCATCCTCGAGGCGTAGATGGACGGCCGCCTCGTGGCGGCATCGATCCTCATGGTCCTACTAGGGGCCGCGCATAGCATCCTGGGCGAACGCCTCGTCGTGCGACCCATGCAGCGCATCCCGCAGCCGGAATTGCTCGGTTCGGACGTCTTCACGAAGCGGACGCTCCGCTTCGTTTGGCACATCATGACCGTGATGGCCTGGGGGTTCGCCGCCGTGCTCTGGCTCGAGCCCACGACCACCGTGCGCTGGATCCTGATTTCGACATTCGCCGCGACAGCGGTGTTGACCGTGGCCCTGTCCCGCGGGCGCCATGTCTCCTGGGTCCTGGAAGCGGCCATCGCCGCCCTCATCGCGGCTTCGCTTTGACGCGAGAGCAGGTGGATCTCCGGCCGTCGAGCAGCCTCCTTGTGCGTGCCCCATAGTAGACGGGAATCCGGCGCCCTCAAGCCGACGCTACTATCGACCCACTGACCATGTCAGCGACCTGGGTAGGGTACGCTCGAATGGCGCGGCCATCGCGGCGGGTCTCAATGAGGCCCGCGGTCTCCATGCGTTGCAGGTGGTGGGAGACCGTGGCACGGTTGATGCCGAGGGCCTGGGCCACGTGGCCGCCGTGGCAGCCCGGTCGTTGTTGCAGCGTGGCGAGGATGTTGCGGGCGTTCTCGCTGCGCAGCGCGGGGCCGGCGGCGATGACGCGGCGATCGGTCCGGCGTGGGAAGTAGCACGTGTAGCCTGGCCCCTGCGTCGCGGTCACTAGGCCGGCGGCCGTGAGTTTGTCCAGGTGGTGTCCTGCCGTGCCGCGACCTTTGCCAAGGGTGCGCACAAGGGCTTGATGGTGCACGCCGGGCTGCGCCTGCACGGCGTCGTGCAGCAAACGGCGAGAAGGATGGTCTAGCAGATCGTCTTCGTTGATCCGGGAGAACAGCCCAAGGATACCCGGGGCGAAATAATACGCGGCCGCGGCGAGGATGCCAAGCAGCCCGGCCCCGGCGATGACGACGACCTGGCTCGGCAGCCACGGCTCGGCAGGGGCAGGAGCGGTGGGCGACGGGGGCGTCGATTTGGTCGTGGCTGCGGGGGCGACCGCCCATTGTTGGTGGATGGCGGTCCGTTCGAAACGCTGGAGTCCACCCCAACCATCCAGGACGACCGTCGCGGCATCGAACGTGGTGTCCGTGCCCGCCGAGCGCCCCTCGATGTCGACACCCGGATCAGTCTGGTCGCGCAGGTTGGTCACGCTGGTCGAGTAGCCATAACGCCCGCACTCATCCCAGGCCGGGCCGTTCGACTCCTGGCACGTCAGCTCGGTCCGCCAGCTGAGGTGCTCGAGGGGCACCTCATCCAGGCTTTGGAGCGTGGCCAGGGCGGACGCGACGGTGGGGGCGAATGCGTCGATTGCTGCGCGGGGTTTGGCATGGCTGTACCCTTGGTCTTCATCGACGGTGATCCGGACCATGGGCTTCAGCGGCGACCAGATGACGGGCGTCTCCACGGCCGGCAACGTTCGCTGCGGGGCTTCACGGTCCCACCGGACGCTGAAGCCGAACAGATCACCCTCCAGGTCCTCCAACTGGAAGTCCCAGTAGACCGAGTCGGACGTGGCTGTCATGCGGGTATCGCCACGCAGCATGGACAAGACCGCGTCAGGACGGCCGTCGAGGAGCGCCTGCACGTCGTCTTGCTTCATGGCCTCGGCCCAAGCGGCTGACGCGGGGAACGGGAACTCGATACCGGAATCGTCTGGACCCCAAGGCCGCATGGCCCGGATGACGGGAGCCGGCGGTTCCTCCATCTGGAGGCTCGCGGCGGCGGGATCGACGGCGCTGTAGGTGGCCAGCCGCAGGACGTGGTATCGTCCATCGTCGGCCGGCACGGCCATCTTGACCGGGAACGGGATATCGGCGTCGAACCACGCATGCACCGCCGCGTCGTCCACGGCGTCAATAGAACGGAACGCCAGGGCGGGGCCATCCACCAGGGTCTGCCATCCGACCGCCTGCATGGGCCTTGCAAAAGCGGTCACGAGTTGCACGGGTGCATCGAATTCGCCGACACCCTGCTGGGCATCAGGCGAGGTGGGATCGACGGGGAAGCCCCACACCATGCACCCTGAGGCGAGCGTGACCGGCTCGTCGATGGCAAGCTGCCGACCTTGTAGCGCATGGATGGCGCCGCATGGGAGGACGGTGCCAAATGGCTCCGAGGCAGCACGACTCTGGAAGTTGAACGAGCGCAACCCCATCGTGGATTCGGTGGATGTGCGGAGCAGGCCCAGGCCGGTGGGGTCGGTTTCGCCAGAGGCCCAGCCGGCCAGGGCGCTTAGATCCGCGTCGAAGTCGAAGCCCGCGTGCTTGCCGTCGGCCGTGCCGTACTGGGTCAGGCCGAGCCATTCGCCCCAGTGGGTCGCGTTGCTCTCGTAATCGCTGCGGATGTTAGAGAACGACCAGCTGTCGGCACGTAGGGAGGCTTCGATGCGGTCGCCTTCCGCCGTGACGAGGGGCGTGCCTTGTCCGAATTCGATGCTGAAGATGGGCAGTTCTTCGCCGATGCGGACCGGCACGCCACCAGCGATTTCGACGAGGGAATAGACGTATTCGGCACGGTCGCCTTGCTTGGGGGCCGGGACGCCGAACGTCGCCGGGATGGTGCCTGGATCTTCATCGACGAGGCCGACGGCGCTGACGCCGGCGACGAGCATCACGCTGATGATGCCGAGCGCCACGAAGAAGCGACGCCGGGAGTGCCAGTTTACTGAAGCCATGGCGATCAGACCCTTGCCCGTGCTCTAAAGCAACCTGGGCATTTTCTCAACCTGGCATCACGGGTAAACCCTGTTGTGGTCCGATCGTCAACCTAGGCTGAGCTCATTGACGACCACTGAAATACGGCCCGGCCTGATGACCTCCTATGAAGTGGTCTCCTGACGACATGCCCGACCAGGCGGGCAAGACGGTCGTCATCACCGGTGCCAACAGCGGCATCGGGTACTACGCGGCGCTCGAACTGGCCAAACACGGTGCAGACGTCGTGCTTGCCTGTCGCAGACTGGATGCTGCCCAGGCGGCTGCCGACCGCATCAACAAGGTCGCGCCCGGCCGTGCCCGAGCCGAGCACTTGGACCTGGCCGACCTCGACAGCGTCAGGGCGTTCGTCGCACGGGCCCCCGAGCGCATTGACATCCTGATCAACAACGCCGGCATCATGATGGTGCCGTTCGCCAAGACCCCGCAGGGCTTCGAGTCGCAGTGGGGCATCAACGTGGTGGGCCATGCGGCGTTGACGCATGGCCTCTTGGACCGCATCACCCAACGCATTGTGACCATCGCCAGCCTCGCCCACCGCCATGGCCGTATCGAGCCGGAGACGTTCACGGGCGGTGGCGAATACGTGCCGTGGAAAGCGTACGCCCAGAGCAAACTCGGCAACCTGTTGTTCGCCCTTGAGCTCGAGCGCCACCTCCGTGCTACCGGCTCAGACGTGCTCTCCGTGGCGGCCCACCCAGGCGTCAGCCTGACGAGGCTGGCCAAAGACACGCCGTGGTACCTCAAGATGCTCATGCTCCCCTACGTGCCCTTCCTGCAATCGGGCAACAAGGGTTCTTGGCCGACACTCTACGCGGCCACCGCTGATGTCGAAGGAGGTTCCTACTGGGGTCCGCGTGGGCGCCGGGAGCACCGCGGCAGTCCCGCACCGGCGCGCATCGCTGGCCGCGCCAAGAAGCAAGACAACGCCGCCGCGGTGTGGAACGCGGTCTGGCCCGACGCGTCCCCGTAGCAAACCCTTAGGGGGGCCGGCCCCCATGATACTGCGTGCGCGGTGCGCTCTTCGTCGCGTTGCTCTTCCTGCCCGGGCTCAGCGCCGCGAGCATCACGTGGAGCGCCCCCGACGGCATCGCGTCTGACCACCCCGTGTTCGCGGCGGCAGTCAGCCGTGGCCCCGATGGACGGGGGCAGGCGCATGTGGACATGGAGCTGCAGGTGTGGCTCGATGGATTCTTGCTCGTCGATAGTCGCGATGTGCATGAGCATGATGGCGTGTTCACGATGGTGTTCACGCCGCCGGGGCATGGTGCGCTCCGCCTTGTCGCCATCGTCGACGGGCAACCCACCGAACACCCCATCGTCGTCGGCGCGACGATGTACAACGCCACCGGGTTCGGCCAAGCGTCCTTGCACGTGGATGGTACGACGTGGAGCATCGAGCAGGCGCCTGCGCACGCTGCGTTGTTCGAGGTCCCTGCACCCGAGGGCCACTTGTCGGCCCGCGCGTGGAGCCACGGCGCAGCCGCCGATGCATCCCCCGATGCCGCGGTGCAGGCTTTGCTGGTGACGTCGCCAAGCGATCCGCAGGCTCGTGGGGCAGTGATGGCGCCGAGCCCTTCCATCACAGGCCCTGCCGTGCAAGCACAGGGACCACCCGCCGCGCAGTTTCCGGAGTGCGGTCCGGAGATCGTCACCGATCCGGACTCCGTGTTGTCCCCTGGTCTAGCGTGGCAGTCGGGGACCGACGTGCGCGTGACCCATGCTGGCCCAGCGACGTACCAGACCCTCGGCGCTGAGGTGGTGTTGCCCGTCGGCGGCCTTGGCGTGCCGTCGATCACGATGACCGCGGAGGATCCGTTTGGCCAGTTCACGTTCCGCCCTGCCACGCCCGGGCCAGGCAGGCTTCTCGTGACGGCGGACACCACGTGCCAGCTCGTGTTCCAGGTGCTTCCCGGTCCGGCCCCGACCGGCCGCTTGGAGGTCACGCCTGTGAAGAACCCTGTCGGCGTCAGCATCGGTTTCGCCGCGCTGGGCATCGATGACACACTGCTACCCCACTACGAGTTCGACACCAGGATCGTCCGGCTGCAAGACGATCTGCCAGGCCGCCTCGCGTGGGCAGGCAAGCTGCATGGCCACGATGGTCAGGCGACCCTGCACCTCAATTTCTTGCCACCCGGCGACTACGAGATCGTGACGTTCGCCAGCCCGCAAGCGCTGGATACGCCCGGCCTGGCCGCCACTGGCGTGCACCGCATCGTCTTCACCGTCGCCCCTTACGGCGGCGCGGCAGACGTGGCCAATGGGACGATCCCCGCGTGGTCCACCGTGGAGCCGGTAGCGCTACCGCCGCCGGACAGACCCGCCCCGTTGCCGGCCGGGTGGTTGGTCGCTGCGATGGCGGCGGCCTTGCTGGTGCGACGACGCAGATGACGCCGCGTCTGTGCCGTGTCTCTTCAGACGAGCGCTTCCAAGGCTTCTTTCCAGCGGGCTCGGTGCGCCACGAGCGCTTCTTTACTGGGCAACCCTGAGTGCATGAAGCGAACGGCGGTCCGGCCGTCTTTGGCCTGGAAGTCGACCTCCACGGTGGATTTGCCACTGTCGTCGAACCAGAACCATCGTAGCATCTTGCCAGGCGTCACCCGGCGCACTTCGATCCGCCCTCCAGGGACCTCCGTCTCGACGCCGACCGTCCAGTCGACAGGGCCCAGGAACGGCGTCGTCACGAGCTTCTCCCACGCCTCATCAAGATCCACGTAGAGCGTCTTGGAGCACGTGACCTGGAAGTCGCCGCGGCTGCTCTGCCCCTCGACGCGCAGGCCACGCTTGCGTTCGTATTGCACAACGATCTCCTGCACCCACCAGCCGCGCAGGTCCGGGACCGCCTCCGCCAAGCGTGCAGCGCGCGCCGTATGGTCCGGCAGTGGTCCAAAGCCGTCAATGATCCCGAACCAATGGTCCCAGTCGTGCCCGGTGCCTCGAAGGACCGCTTGACCTGAGATCTTCTGCCTCGCCATGGCCGGGCCAGGCGGCCCCTGATGATGAGTGTTGGCCGATGTTCCGGGTGTTCGCCAGGCACACCAAGGCCGTCGGCGGCTTGCTGCACCCATGAGCGAAACGATCACGCTCCGAGCGCCGCCCCCTGTCTCCATCCTGGCCCTCGTGCTGGCTGGTCAGGCCGTACTGCAATTGTTGGACCTGGCCACGACGTTCTTGGCATTGCAGGAGGGCGCCGTCGAGGCGAACCCTGTGAGCCGTGCCATGATCGAAGACGGCGGCTGGTGGGTGTATGGGGCCGTCAAGGTGCTGCTGGCCGCAGCCTTCGTCGCCATCCTTCCGCTCACGCGCGGACTGCGTGGCGGGGAACGTCGCTTCGTGCTGGCGTCCATGGGCATCTTCGCGGCGCTGATGCTGGCGGTGGTCATCAACAACGCGTTGATCCTGCTCTAAGCGCCCGCAGGCGGCAGCCGGTGCTTCCGTTCCACCAGGATCCGCTCCAGATGGCTGTTGGAAGGCACCGGCCGCCGGGCTGCCCGCGAGATGCGATGCGCCCCATCGAACGCCGCGCAGAAACACGAGCAGCAGGGCCCCATCCCCTGGTTGAAGTGCCGGTGACCACAAGCCCGACAATCTGACCGACCCATAGCGCTCTGATCGACCTGGGGTATACAGGCTTGACGCGAAGCAAGGGGGTCTGGCGACGGTAGCCACCTGGACGTGGTCAGTGAGGTTGTCCGCCCACCGGCACCAGGTCCACGCCGGCGAGGTATTCACGGAACGCCGCCAGCAGGCCCACTGCCGAAGCGATGAGGTATGCTGTCATCTGCCAGCCCACCATCTCGTTCCAGGACACGAAGGCGCCCAGCATCGTCAGGGACAGCACGAAGATGCCCGCCAACAGGACGACGACCTCGCTGTGCAGCAAGAAGCGCCCGAAGCTGCGAACGATCTTCCAGCCGTATTCGAAGTACGCGGCGAGGCCGACGGTGACGGACGCGAACAAGGCGCCGCTGGCTGCGAACACCATCGCCGGACGCAACGCAGCGTTGCCGGGGTGCTGCACGCCGAGAGCCACGAGGACCAGCAGCGAGGCGGCGACGGCGCCACGGCGCAGGATGTGCATGTTCATACCGACTCCTGGGCCGGCAGCATACATCAACCGCCGCCCAGCACCGCCTGGCCTCGGGGCCAAGGGCGGCCAGCGGCCCTGGCACGCGGAGCAGATGGGTGTCGCGGCCCGCAAGCCCCCGCCATTGCCCGCACAAAGATCCGTGCGGAATCCATGGTGTTTGCCACGAATATGGTGCCCAAAGGGCCTGGAAGCGGGATAAAACACAGTTCTTTGACCTGTTGCCCGACCCAGACCCCGCCAAACAGGATGGGGCCAGTGCCCCGCAGCACCCATTTTCGCCCGCCGATTGCCGGTTCCGGAGCCGCAAAACGCGTTTTTTCCCGGGCCGGATCAATTCCTGTAAGGTTAAGCCCCGGGACGATTCGGCAAATTGGGGAATCCCATGGCCAACGCTAGCAACAAGGACCTAGTCGAGTACGTGATGAAGCAGACCGGTATGAGCACCACGGAAGCTCGCGCCGCCATCAAGACCACTTTCGAAGGTGTGGGCAAGATCCTGAAGAAGAACGAGCGCCTGACCATCACCGGCGTCGGCTCCTTCAGCAAGAAGGTCAAGCCCGCCACGAAGGGCGGCAAGAAGGCCACCAACCCCTTCACGGGCGAGGAATACATCACCAAGGCCAAGCCGAAGTCGGTCAAGGTCGGCTTCCGCGCGGGCAAGGGCTTCAACGAGCTCCTCGGCGCCAAGTAAATCCGCTATCGCGGCCTCTTCCTTTCCTCCTATTTTTTTGGGCCCGCGTGGCCGCCCCTGGGACGCTCGCGCCCCACGGGACCGTGACAGATCCGGCGCAGGCGCCATGCGGTGTGCTGCATGGAACGACCGTTCAGCTGTCCGCATGTGCGGCCAGCACACGTTTCCACTTCTCGTATCCTGCGAAGTCGAGGTGCTTCACGGACACCTCCGCCGCGACGGCCAGTCCGGAGAGGCGGGTCCGCACGACGCTCTCAAGGACCAAGAGGTCGGGATCCATCAATGGGACCAAGCGGATCTCCATGGTCGTGCCTACGACATGGACCCAAGGTTTGTCGAAGCGTCCATCGAGGGGATGCAGTGCCTCGGTGATGCGGTGGGATGCCGAGATCGCCGGCCCGACGAAGGTGCAGAGCATCTCACTGGCGGCAGGGTCGTCGGCCACGACATCGACGCGCTCATAGGTCGCTCGCAGCCTCTCAAGCAAGGCGACTTTGTCCGCCCCGGAGACCGTCGACGCCATGAAGGCACCCCGGAGTCTGCCATCCTGTTCACTGGCAGGCACACCGAAGAAGGCGTCGATGACCGCACCCGGATGTGTCGCCGTGAACGCCGTGATGGCCATCTCGGGGGCTTGCAGCATGACGGAGACGTATGGCACGCCCAACATACTGATCCCGGGCATTTCCGATTCATAAGCCCATCCCGCAGCCGCTGTACAGGTCTGCGCAACGATGCCCGGCAGGGCTGGCCAGGCCGACCCGTCACTTGAGCAGGGAACCCAGCAGGCCGCGCACCAACGAACGACCGATGCCGCCGCCGATCTGGGTGCCGAACGACCGCATCGCCGACGTCGCCATCTTCTGGGTGCTGCTCTGCTTGCTGCGCCGCGTCGGCTTGGGTCTAGCCTGCACCTTGGGTTGGCGCGGGGTGAGCGCCCGTTGCTGCAGGATCTCGTGGGCTGATCGTCGGTCGATGGCCTGCGTGTACTTGTCGGCCCAGACCTGGGCCTCCATGACCGCTGTGCGCTGAGCGGGCGTGATGGGACCCATCTGTGAACGCGGCGGACACATCAGTGTCTGCTGCACGATGGAAGGCCGACCCTTCTCGTCAAGGACCGACACCAGGGCCTCGCCTACGCCGAGCTCACCGATGACCTTGGCGACATCCAGCGACGGGTTTGGGCGGAACGTCTGCGCAGCCGCGCGGACGGCCTTCTGGTCCCGCGGCGTGAAGGCGCGCAGGGCGTGCTGGACGCGGTTGCCGAGTTGCCCCAGGACCTCGTCTGGAATGTCGTCGGGGTTCTGTGTGATGAAGAAGACGCCCACGCCCTTGGAGCGGACCAGGCGCACGACCTGCGCCACTTTCTCAAGCAACGCCTTCGGGGCATCAGAGAACAGCAAGTGCGCTTCGTCGAAGAAGAACACCAGCTTCGGTCTGTCGACATCGCCGACCTCGGGCAGTTCCTCAAACAGCTCCGACAGCAGCCAGAGCAGGAACATGGCATACAGCCGCGGCGACGCCATGAGCTGATCGGCGGCAAGGACGTTGACGTTGCCTGCCCCGTCGGTCGTCTTCATGAAGTCCTTGATGTCCAAGGCAGGCTCGCCGAAGAACCGTTCACCCCCTTGATGTTCCAAGACCAGGAGCCGGCGCTGGATGGCACCGACGCTGGCCTTGCTGACGTTTCCGTAGATTCCTGAAAGCTCAGAGGCATTGGCAGCGCAGTGACTGAGGATGGCCCTCAGGTCCTTCAGGTCCAACAACAGCCAACCTTCCTCGTCGGCGACGCGGAAGGCGATGTTCAGCACGCCTTCTTGCGTGTCGTTAAGGTCCAGCATGCGCGACAGCAGCACTGGACCCATCTCGGACGCGGTGGTGCGGATCGGCACGCCTTGTTCCCCGAAGAGGTCCCAGAACACCGTGGGCATCGCGGCTGTGGCATAATCAGGGATGCCGATGCGCTCGATGCGCTCATCGATCTTCGGATGCGGCTTGCCGGGTTGCGAGATGCCGGACAGGTCACCTTTGACGTCGGCGACGAAGACGGGGACGCCGGCGCGGCTGAGGCCTTCGATGATGACCTGCAAGGTGACGGTCTTGCCGGTGCCCGTGGCACCTGCGATCAGACCATGGCGATTGGCGTAGCGCAGAAGCAGGGCCGGCGGCACATTGGCGCCGCCAAGCAGGATCGACCCGGGCGGCTGCATGGCGATCATCGAGGACACACGGTTTCATCTTCCGCTGTCAAGATAAGATGCCGCAGGAAGAACCGCGGACGGTTGGGGCCAGCGGCACAAACGGCACTGTGAAGGCCGGCCGCACCCCTGACCGGCCGATCGCCCACGCACTGGGCGCGAAGGACGCCCATGCAGGCACGGGCACAAAACGGCGGTCTCGCCACCATGAAGTCCGCCGCCGCCGACAATCAACCGTGCATGGCCGTTGACATCGTGGCCATCGGTCTGGACCTCATCGCTCGCTACGGACTGATCGCTATCTTCATCCTCCTCGTGCTGGACGGCGCGATGCTGTTGCCGGTCTTCCCCGGTGAGCTCGTCCTCCTCATCGCCGTCGGCACGTACGCCACCGACCCTACAGGGCTGGCGATGCTCATCGCGCTGAGCAGTGCTGCAGGACTTGTCGGCGGACTGATGCTGTATGGGGTGACACGCGGCGGGGGCCGTCGTCTCGTGGAGCGCTATCCACGCTTCTTCATGATGCCCCGCAAGCGTCGGGAACGGCTCGAACGGTGGTTCCAACATCCCTTCGGCCAGAGCATGGTGATGTTCCTCCGACTCTTCCCCTTGACGAGGGTCCTGGTGAGCATCCCGGCCGGCTTGGCACGAATGCCCATCGTCCGGTTCATCGTGTTGTCAACGATCGGCATGGTCGCGTACCACGGCGCGTTCCTGTGGTTCGCCTATGAGGCCCGCCGACCAGGAAGCACGATCGAGGCGCAGACCTCGCAGCTTCGCGCAGCGTACGCCAATCCCGTGTGGGACTTCGTGCAGACCAACGCCATCATCACCGGCGTGGCCATCATCCTGATCGGCGCCGTCCTGAGCATCCGGTCCTCCCAGGTCATGCTCAATGATCCGGAGGAGACGACGGGCTCGTTCATCGGCTCGCTTGCCACGGCCGCGTTGTTCTGGGGTGGCCTGGCGCTGGGCCTGACGATCTACGTCGAGCCTGAGACCATCTACTCCTTGATGGAGGTGGGCGGCATCGACATCGAGGCGGTCTCCAATGCGCTCGGATTCCACCCCGTCGGTCTGCTGGCGGGCATCGCCGTCGCGAGCGTCGTGCTCGGCTGGGCTCTGCGAGGCTTGCGGCGTTCGGCCAAGCGGCGCCACAGGGAGCGCGTCCGGGCACTTCATCGACAGGAGCATGAGCGCCGTGCCTTCGCCCTACAGACGGCGATCCAGGCCTCACAGGCCCGCATCGAGGCCCGCAGGCGCGTGCAGCGACCCGCGCGACCCAAGCCGGCAAGCCGGCACGCGCGCCCCGAGGCCCCGGACGCATCGGGGACGCACCGTGTGGAGTTCGGAGAGACCACGAGGCGGCAGCAGTGACCTGGCATCGGCAAGCCGCGCCGGCATGGCTATGGCGCCGGCAGGCGATGCAGAGACCATGACCACGGTCGTGACGGGGGCCAGCGGGCACGTCGGCGCCAATCTGACCCGACAGTTGCTGGGCCGCGTCGATGTGCGCGGCGTCGTGCACCGCGACCGGCGCGCCTTGGCAGGACTTGACATGGAGACCGTGCAGGCAGACCTGCAGGACCCTGCATCGTTGCGCAAGGCGTTCCGCGGCGCCGACACCGTGTATCACTTGGCGGGCCGGATCTCCATCCGAGGCGACCCCGATGGCCTGGTGCACGCCGCGAACGTCGTGGGAGCACGCAACGCAGCCGAGGCGGCGCTCGCCGAGGGGGTCACGCGGTTTGTGCACGTCTCCAGCGTCCATGCATTCGACCTACGCACGGCGACTGGCGCGATGAACGAAACACACAGGCGCTCGGGGCCGGGCAACTACGCCTACGACCACTCCAAGGCGCAAGGGGAAGCAGAGGTGCGCAAGGTCATCACCCGAGGCCTGGACGCCACGTTCGTGAACCCCACGGGCATCATCGGTCCGAACGACTTCAAGCCCAGCCGCATGGGGCAGGTGTTCCTGGACCTGGAAGCCCGCCGCCTGCCGGCCATCGTCGAGGGCGCCTTCGACTTCGTGGACGTCCGGGACGTCGTGGCGAGCACGATCGCTGCACGGGACCGCGGTGCCACCGGCGAGAACCACCTCTTGGCCGGCCATCGCTTGTCGGTCCGAGGCATCGCCCGCCTGGCCAGTGCCGAGACCGGCGTGCCAGCGCCCCGGCTCACCATCCCTGCATGGATCGCTCTGGCCGGCGTGCCGTTCGCTGCTGCCTCGGCCCGACGCACCGGCGAGGAGCCAAAATTCACCCGGGAATCGCTTGGCGCCCTGCGCCACTGCCCCCGCATCGACGACAGCAAGGCACGCCACGAACTTGGGCATCGCGCCCGCAGCCCCGAAGACAGCGTGCACGACATCTATGCATGGTTCCACGACCGACGCGACGCGGGGAAGACGTGAACCTGCACAGCTGGCTGGTCTGGACCCAGATCGCCCTCGCGGCGGTGACGTTCATCGCCTTGATGTTCACCACGGCACCGTACGGACGCCACCTTCGAGGCGGCTGGGGACCCACCATCCCTGGCCGCGTCGGATGGATCCTCATGGAAGCCCCGGCCGTCCTCGTTTTCCTCGGGGTCTTCCTCGTGGGCCCCCAGGCAACGGCGTTGGTGCCCCTGCTGTTCCTCCTCCTCTGGCAACTCCACTACATCCATCGGACATTCATCTTCCCCTTCCGCCTCAAGAGCCGGAAGGCGATGCCGCTGCTCATCCCGCTCATCGCCATCGCCTTCAATTCCCTGAACGCCACCATCAACGCCTGGTGGATCAGCGACCTCGGCGACTATGGTATGGCCTGGCTCACCGGCCCCCGCTTCATCGCCGGCGTCATCGTCTTCGCCGTCGGCATGGCGATCAACCTGCACAGCGACACCGTCCTGATGCGATTACGCAGGCCAGGAGAGACAGATTACAAGATCCCCCACGGCGGCATGTACCGGCACGTCAGCTGCCCCAACTACCTGGGTGAGATACTGGAGTGGATCGGCTGGGCCATCGCCACGTGGTCCATGGCGGGCCTGGCCTTCGCGCTGTACACGGCCGCCAACCTCATCCCGCGGGCATTGGAGAACCATCGCTGGTACCAGGACACGTTCCCCGATTACCCTCGCCGCAAAGCCGTCATCCCGGGTCTGTTGTAGCGCCGCGACCCACGCCGGGCCGCCGGACGGGGCCGGCTGGTTCATACCCCACGGCCACGCATGGTGACCCATGAGCACGACCACCTTGGCCATCGACATCAAGGCCACCCCCGACAAGGTCTTCGATGCGGTGGCCGACATGGATGAATACGCCCGCGCGGTCCCCGGCGTCACCATGGAAGGCCGCTCCGGCCAGAAGCGCAAAGGGATCGGCACACGCTTCACCCAGATCCGCGAAACCAGGGGCCGGGCCTCCCGCATGGACCTGGAAGTGACGGAATACCAGCGGCCACGCCTGCTGCGCATGACCGCAGACCAAGGCGGGGCCACCTGGGACACCACGTTCCGCGTCGAGCGCACGCCGACAGGCAGTCGCTTGGACGTCACCCTCGAAGCACGCCCTCACAGCTGGAGCGCCAAACTCATGGTGCCCCTCACCAAGGGCAAGGTCGCCAAGCAGTTCCGGCAGGACCTGGACGCGATCCAAACGTACTGCGAAGGCTAGCCATCGGTGCGCGACGGGCATCAGATGGCCCGACCCCAACCATAAGCCCAGCTCCAAGATTCTTGGCGTGCTATGCAGTCTTGAGCAACATGTACCGCCTACTGGCCCTTGCCTCCCTACTGCTTGTCACGGCGCTCGCCGTCAATGTCCAAGCCGCTGAATGCGATGCCGAACAAGACCCTGAGGCGTGCGACAAGTCGACCACCCAATGTGGCCCCGACGGTGCCGACCCCGAATGCCGCGAAAAGGAACCGACCTACGGTGACTGCGGCGGCGAAGTCTGCGCCTACGGCAACGAGACCTGCATCGAATGCTCCGGCCCCATCGTCGATGACGGATCCGCCGAACCCACCCGCGGCCCGGACGACGGTTCCTGTGAGAACTGCCGCGACCTGACAAGCGATGACGAAGACGAGCCCAAGGGCATCCCCGGCTTCGGCTTCGTCGCCCTCGTCGGCGCCCTCGCCGCGATTGCCATGATCATGACCCGCAAGTAGACCACCACTGGAATGACCGACGGCGCCTCACGTAGGTGGCCCTCGCGACCTGCTCCTCCTTCACCCCGCTTGCCGACGACGCAGCACGGCCGGTCACGCGCCAGACGCGTCGAGTCCTAAGCGTGCCCGGGCGGAGGGCCGCGGCCATGCTTCAAGAACCGGAGGCCACATCGCGTGATATGCGCCGTGCCTTCGCCCTCCTTCTCGTGTTCGCCCTTGCGGGGTGCCTCAGCGCGACCCCGCCCAGTTCGCAGCCTGAACAACCACAGGAACCCAGCGTTCCTGCAATCATCAACAACGGCGCCGTGCGCATGGATGTCCCCGTGCCGGTGTTCCTCATCGGCTTCTCCGATGAGCTGGCAGCCCAACTGCAAGCGCGCTTGCAGCCGTCGTCGTTCGGCCGGCCGTCGTTCACCCCGACCGCGGTCTACGAAGTCTATACCCCCAATGCGACGTGGCAGGACGACTTCGACGGCTTCCTCGCAGGCGCAGACCACGCCGGCAACGCTCTAGCCACCGGCTTCGCAGGCCCCGTCCTGGATGGCAATGCCATCGAAGAGCGCTTGGCCGCGACGCTGGCGCAGATCCACGACGTCCCCGACGGCATCACCAGCCTCGTCGTGCTGAACACCGGCCGGACGGGGCACGCTTACCACTACGAGGGCAACGTGGGCTGGCGCGAACCCGTGCGAGCGTTCGGAGAACGCCACGCATTCCTCGTATGGGATCCGTTTGCCGAAGCCGACCCCTGGGCCGGCACCGCCATCCCGCACCAGAGCCCCGTGGCCGCCGCCACGGCAGACCACCTCGCAGCATGGGTCGAGCGCGCCACCGCCATCCGGGCCCTGCACATGCCCATCTGGCCCCCGACCACATTGACATGCCACGCCATCACCATCGTCTTCGGCGTACGATCCACCACCGTCACGCCCAGCGCCCTGGGCCTGCAATCATGGCAGGAGGCATTCGATGTCGAACGCCTGCAAGCGACCTTCGAGAACCTCACCGGAGACCCAGTCTTCGTCGACCTGAACGTCCTCCACCTACCACAAGACGACCCCGCCCTCGAAGCCACCACCCGCGAGAACGGCGCGCGCGCGGTGACCCAGACCTACCTGGACATGAACTTCGACGCATACCATGTCGGCCACGAGGGCTGTGAAGCCTACCTGAGCCTCGTCGTCTACGGCGACCTCGCCGACCAGCGCACCCAGAGCAACGGCAACGCCGTCATGATGAGCGCCTCCGGCAACCGCATCAGTACCAGCCTCGTCGCCGAGAACGTCCGCGTCATGAGCGAAGCCATCGGATACAACGACGTCTGGGACGAAAGCACCACCTTCGAGCGCGTCGGGCCCGGCGCCGACCCCCACGAATGGTTCAACTGGATCGTCGCCCACGAGACCGGTCACCTGTTCTCCCTGCCTCACCCCAATTACAGCACCGGCCAGCCATCCTACTCGGACACGGGGTTCGCCAGCACGTGGAACGTCATGGGCTACCAGATGCGCCGCATCGTCACTGACACCAGCTTCGTGGACACCAACAACTTCCAACGGCACCAGGCAGCATACGCCGTGCTGGCCGCAGACGCCCGCGGCATGGATGTGACAGAGGCCCTAGACCTGATGGGCCAATACCGCTGGAAAGAGGCCACGCTCCTGAGCCAGTAGTCCTCCTGTGCAGGCCATCAGTCGGCGCGCCCCCAACCATAAGCCCCGGTCCAAGAACTTGGGCGACGAATGCAGATTCGATCACCATGATCCGCCAACTCGCATTTGCCACCCTGGTCCTGATGTCCACCTTCGCCATGAACGTCCAAGCGGCCCAATGTGACGACCCCGAATCCGAGGCCTGTCACGGCGGCGGCTACTGCGACGTCCAAGAAGACTCAGAAGCCGTCTGCCCGCAAGCCGACGGCGCTGAACCCAGCTACGGTGGCTGCGACGGTGAAGTCTGCGCCTACGGCGAAGAAGACTGCATCTGGTGCAGCGCCCCCATCGACGAAGAAGCCGGCACCTCCAGCGACGCCAAGGAATCCAAGGGCATCCCCGCCCTGGGAGTCCTCTTTGGCTGCGTGGCCCTCCTGGGCGCCGCCCTGATCGCCCGCAAGTAGAACGGGCTTGGACCCGGACGAATCTCGGCCTCTTCCTTTTCCCCTTTGGAGCGCCCGCTCGGCGCTCATGGGTCTTGGCGCCCGATGGGCGCGCCGACCAAAGTCGGCTCAACACTCTGTCCGGGACAGAGGTTTAGGGAAGTAGCGGGGGGTGGATTTGAACCACCGGTCTGCGGGTTATGAGCCCGCCGGGATCTCCTGGCTACCCCACCCCGCTAGGGTGAGTGCTGGTATTGCTACCAGCGCAAGTCGTGCGACTGAGGTCCCCCTTAAGAGGCAACCGGTGGAGGGGGGCGGTTTTGGGTGCCTGTTCGGTTGGGAGCCTTCTTGTTCGTGGAGTCGGTCGATGACGTGATGAGTGTTGGCGCGTCACCTGGCGTTGGTGTGCTATGAGCCACGGGATCGCTTGGCAAGTGGGCGGTACGGCGGGCGAGGGCCTGGAGTCCGGTGGCGAGGTCTTCGCGTTGGCGTTGGCTGCGACGGGGCATCGGCCGACGACGCAGCGTGACTTCCCGAGTCGCATCCGTGGCGGCGACACGACGTTCACCGTGCGCTTGACGCCGGAGGGCTACCTGGCTCCGCCGAGCCACATCGACTTGGCGCTCGCGTTCAATGGGACGGTGTTGCCGCGCATGCTGGGGCGTTTGGCGTCTGGTTCGTTGCTTCTCATTGATGAGGGCAAGGCGGAGGCGGGCATCGCGACGGAGGCCGAGGTGGCGTTCGTGCCGTTTTCGGCCATGGCTGCGGATGCGGGGATGCCCCGGGCGAAGAACATGGTGGCACTGGGCGTGTCTGCGGCGTTGATGGGCATCCCTATCGATGCCTTGGCGGACGCAGTGGCGGCTCGTTTCGAGAGCAAGGGTGCTGAGGTCATGGCGGCCAATCGTCGCGCCGTGGTCTTGGGTCACGCGTATGGCGCCGAGCACTTCGGGGTCCGTTACCCGGTGGAGGTGGTCGATACCAGCCCCGCACTTTTCTTGTCGGGCAATGAGGCGGCGAGTCTGGGCGCCTTGGCAGCGGGCTGCCGCGTCGCGGCGGCGTATCCGATCACCCCGGCCAGCGATGTCTTGGAGTACTTGACGCCCCGGCTGCATGAGCTGGGGGGCGTGGCGATCCAGATGGAGGATGAGATGGCGGCGCTGAATGTCTGTGCCGGCGCCGGCTTCGTCGGCGCCAAGGCGTTGACGGCGACGTCGGGACCTGGGTTGAGCTTGATGACGGAGACGATCGGCATGACGGGCTCCATGGAAGTGCCGGTGGTGATCTTTGATTGCCAGCGTCCCGGGCCGAGCACGGGGATGCCGACGAAGCATGGCCAAGAGGATCTGTGGCACATCATCCATGGCGGTCACGGGGAGTTCGTGCGCGTGGCGATGGCACCCGTGGATGTGGCGGATGCCTTCACGGCGTCGGCGGAGTTGTTCCGGCTCGCCGAGCAGTTCCGTTGCCCGGCGATCCTGGCCCTCGATCAGCAGGCCTGCATGTTCAAGCAGACCGTGGCGCCTTTCGACATGGAAGCGGAGGCCATGCTGCAAGGCGTCCGCGCGGTCGCCAAGACGGAGGGCAATGCATGGGAGAACACATTCCACGCCTACGCGGACCAGGCCCGCGCTTTGCCCGGCGGCGATGGCATGCATTATGCCAACAGCACCGAGCACGGACCCAATGGTTTCACGACGGAGGACCCCAAGGCGCGCATCGCCATGGTGGACCGCCGCCTGCGCATCATGGACGACATCGTCCAGACGGTGCGCGACCCTATCACGGTGCACGGCGACGGCGACGTCACACTGCTGAGCTGGGGCTCGACGGTGGGTGCTTGTCAGGAGGCGGCTGCGCGCAGCGACAATGTCCGCGTCGTGGCGATCCGGTTGCTCTGGCCGTTTCCCAAGGCCGCTGTCGAAGCGGCGCTCGGCAAGGGCCCTGTGTTCGTCGTGGAGGCGAACGCGTTCGGGCAGATGGCCCGGCTCGTCAAGAGTGAACTACCGATCCACGAGCGCTGCCACTCGGTGCTGCGCTACGACGGCATCCCAGTGACCAGCAACGACATCATCAACGCCATGGAG
>JBFIDG010000003.1:0-31980 GCA_041581335.1 Thermoplasmatota archaeon | reverse complement strand
TCTTCGAGCGGGGCCTTCATGACCTCACGCATCACGACCGTGGCGTAACTGCCTCGGCCAAGCGAGAAACCGATGACGGGGTCGCCATCGATCCACTCCAACGTCAGGTCCTCGACCCGTTGCAGCGCACAGCGCCGGCGACCTGCCGAAGCGAGGCTCGGCATGGCGTAGGCGCGGAAGGAGCGTAGGTCGACGCCGTGTTTCAGCAGGACCTGGCGCTCGATCTCGCCCGGGCGGCCTTCTGCCAGCGGAGCATCCATGCCGACCAAGAGGACGGTGGGGCTGGCGCGGCCGGCGTCGATCTCCACTTGGACGCGGACCTGGTTCTCAGGCGTCACGAGGTGGGTGCGCATGCCGTCATCCTCGAAGGCCATCACGCGGTCGCCGATGTGCGCCGTGCGCAGGCCGAGACCGGCATTGATGCGGGCCGTCAGGATGTGGTTGAAGATGTAGCTCTGCCAGCTATGGACGAACAGGGTCAGCAGGTTGCTGGGCATGGCGCGCAGCGCGTATTCCCAGTCCCCGGGGCGCCGCACGAGGCGCTCAAGGATGCCGTGCTCCAGATCCAACTGGTGGGGCAGGAAGTCGAGGGTCGCCTGCGGGTCGCGGGTCTCCTCGTAGATCTGCCGAGCGTGGTAGGTGTCGTCGCGCTCCCCTTCCATGGGGTAGCCGCAGTACAGTCGGACTGCCTCTTCGAGGTCGCCCTCGACAAGGGCCTTACCCATGAGGTGGGTGGTGGGTCGGACGCCACTGCCGAAGCGCTGCGGACCGAAATAGTGCGGGACGCCGCCTTCGGCGCGGATGCCGTCGACGATGGCCTCGACCTGGCCGGGCTCGGCGGTGTGGTCACGGATCCGGAGGACGAAGCGGTTGCCGTCGTGGGCGCCGGCGAACTGGCGCGTCGCGGTGCGGCGTACTTCGAGGACGTCGACGTCCTGGAGCTCTTCGAGCTCTTTGAGGTGGTCGCCTCGCATCTGGAACGTGAACCACTGTTCGGTGACGGCGCGCTTGTCTTTCATGCCGGCAAAGCCGACCTGCTGGCGCTTGAGGCGCAGCCGCTGGGCAGCTTTGCCTACGAAGCGATTGGTCTCCCAGTTGCGCAGGCGGATGCGGGCGGCCGCGAAACGGCCGTCGTCAGCCTGCTTAGGGCCAGGGCCGAGCTCGATGACCTGGAAGTCTTCCGACTCGGTCCGGAGCTTGCCCCCGATGCCAGGCTGGCTGGTCAGGTAGGTGCCCAGGCCGAGCGCTTGTTCGGCCGCAGGCGGGTCGGGCATGGAGCCCTACGCCTTCTTCAGGGCGGTGACGAACGCGTCTTCGAAGCTGTCGAACTCAGCGATGAGGCTCTTGATCGTGCGCTTGAGCACGGTCTCCGGCTTCGTGTTGCCCTTGGTGCGCACGAAGATCTTCGGGACGCTGAGCTGGGGGTGCTCGATGATGTACTCCGCGAACTCGACGTCCTTGTCCGCAAGCAGGGCCTGCTTGACCGGATTGAGGAGGGTCTCGTTCTCGCCGAGTACCTCTACTTCGAGCTCGTTCTTCTCCTGGCTCAAGATGCGGAGTTCCATGGGACGGTCGCATCGACAAAGGCGCCCTTCTTAACCGTTGTTGGGCGGCGCAGAGCGGCAGGGCGGGAGAGAATGGCCGCAAACGTATTACATGAGGAACCGGACGCGCGGCCGTGGTCCTAGGACGGGCATTGTTGTTCTGTGTGCTGGCTGTGCTGGCGATCCCCCCCGCATCGGGCGCGCAAGCCGACTTTGTCACGCTCGAGGACCGCTTCGTCGACATTGCCATGAGCGACCTTGTCGCCACGTCGGGCTGCGGTGCAAGCGGCGTCGCCAATAACAGCTTGAACGCCACCGTCACCTTCGACGAAGAGCAGGACAGTTTCACGTTCAGCGAGGGACGCTTCGAGGGCGGCCTCGAGAACCTCCCTGCTGGGTTGGGCGACCAAGCCGGCGCGACGCGCGCCGTGTGCGCCACCGTGAGCGTCGTCCTGCCGGTGCCTGCCGAGACGGAGCATATCCATGTCAGGTTCGAGGCCGACCGCCGCGTCACCCAAGCGGTCACCCTCACCTATCACATGCCGCAGCAACTGCGCATCGTGGACGACGCCAATGGGCGCATGCTCTATGACGTGGACGTCTTCATCTGGGACGAGGGGAGCCGCGACCGCACCCGCTTCGCCAACCTTGGTGCCGGGGTGCTCGGATACTTCCCCCTGCCCCCAGGCCTTGAGACGGTCCGGCTCGAATGGTTCTTCGAAGACGAGGGGCAAACAAGGGACCGGGGCCAGGACAACATTGTCAGTGGCCAGGGTTTCGACGCCACCGTCTGGGACCCCGTCGCCGAATTCTCCAGCAGGCCCCGTGTAGTGGGCGACGCCGCACACACGCAGCACCGCGAAGGCCTCACGGTGTCCAAGGACACCTCCATCCCCATCGATTACGACCCCCAGGGCAACCAGACCAACTGGCGCGTCCGTGCGCCATTGGACAGCGTGTTCAGCTACATCCTGACGCCAGATGGCCAGCGGATCGATCGAACGGGGAACATCCTTGACGGGGGCGAGTACGGCCCCGACCTGGATTTCATCATCGTCGACCGGTTCAGCGCCGAAGGATACGTCGAGCTGACGATCCCGGACCGCGTGATGGCCCCGACAGGGCCCGGCGAATACCGAGTGGTCTTCACCGAGACCACGATGGCGACGCCCGAGCGCGGCATCATGGCGTTCAACGCGGCCCTGGCGGCCATCCCCTTGGCGTTCGCTGCCATGGCTCTCCAGCGCATCCGTGAGTTCCAGCGCGAGGCGTTCGGAGGATACCGCCGCACCGCACGTAACCTGATGGTGACGCTCGTGCTGGTCTTGGCATACTACGTGGCGGCCATGGTCGGCGCCGTCATCGCAGGTTGGTTCACAGTGGCCGCCCTGCTGCCGCCCACCGCCGACTCGGTGCTGCTGTACCTGCAGGTCTTCTTGGCGATGGCCGCGTTCTGGTGGCTTTGGCTCACAGGCCGTGAGATGTACCGCATCGTGCGGCCAGCATCGTAGACTGGACCTGAGGATCAGCCTGAGCGCCCCGGCAGGCCGGGAGCGCCATCGACGGTGACCCGGACGGCGTGGCCGTTGGCTAAGATCCGTGCGAAGCCGGCCGGGGCCATGCCGTCGTCTGGCGTCAGTGCAAAGCCCCGACGTGGACCTCGCTTGCGCTAGGCCATCGCGGAGAGTGGAGGCCCCGGGCGCTCAGATCAGACCGCTGCCGTAGTCTTCAGCGATCTTGCGCTTCTCCCGGTGCCCGTCTTCCGGGTCTTCCAAAACACTACCCTTGCGCACGAGCATCAGGGTCGGGTCGTTGCGGCTGAATGCCTTGATGACCCCGAACTCCGGCTTGTCGGTGACCAACTGGGGGCCGCCCTTCATGCCGATGATCTTGGCGCGGATGATGTCGCCGACGCTGAACTCCTCGCCGACGTCCTTGATGAAACGGTTGTCGATCTTGGAGACGTGCAGGGTGCCTTCGACCTGTTGGAGGAGGCTGCCTTCCTTGCCGCGGATGGCGAGGATCTGCACGCTGGCCAGTTGCTCTTTGACGAAGCTGACGCGGCCGACGACGATGTCGTTCTTCTCGAACTGGACGACGCTGCGCCCCGCGGGTTTGACGGACATGGACATGGTCTCGCTGTCCACCGATTCTGTGCCGTAGACGGCGGCACGGATGTGCTCGCCATCATCATACGTGCCGGCCCCTGGAAGGAACTCCTCCGAGTATGCCAGGGGGGTCCCTGGGCCGACGATCTTTTCGCTCACGATGGCGCCAGCCCGGGCCCCCTAATAAAGCCGGCCGCGACGACCCTTGGGCCTCGGTGTTCCCCTCCTGGGAGCGGCGCTTGCCAGACCCCTCGGCGCGCCCACTCGGCCGCGCGGCCCTGTAGGCGCATACCAAATACTCTGGAGGCCGATGATTTTACGAAAGGGATGAAAGAAGGATCGCGTACTACCCGCCTGGCAGACAGCCTGATGCGACTCGGCACGGGGCGTGTGGAGGCCGAACTGGTCGCATGCCTGCTGGAACACAGCCCCCTGGCCACCAAGGAGATCCTGGGTTTGACAGGGTTGCGACAACCCGAGGTGTCCGTCGGCATGCGCACGCTACGGGAGCGTGGCTGGACCTCGTCCGAGCCCATCCCAAGGGAAGGCAAAGGGCGCCCCATGCACCGCTACAGCCTAGAGGTCTCGGGAGCGGCCATCTACAAGCACTACGCGGGCGCCGCCCAACAACAGATCCATGCCTACGAACAGGCGCTCGGCGAACTGGCGCAGCAGTTACCCGCCGAGGCTTCGCTTGCCGACGCCGTCAGCTCGGGCGATGAAGGCAGTGTCGCACAGGCCTAGGAACAGGCCGCATTCGACGACCCCCGGGTACAGGTCCAGGGTGCGCTCGAGGGCAGCGGGGTCTTCGATGTGGTCCCATTTGGCATCCAGGATCGGGTTGCCGTTGTCGGTCAAGTAGAGTCGCCCGTCCTTGTGGCGCACGGCCACCGAGGCACCGAGACGCTCCAACAGGAGCCGGACCGGCGTCATGCCGAGGCGGATGACCTCGACCGGCAGCGCGAAGGTGCTGCCCAGTAGTTCGACCTCTTTCCGGTCGTCTGCGACGACGATCATGCGCTTGCTCGCCTTGGCCACGATCTTCTCACGGGTCAGCGCCCCGCCGCCGCCCTTGATGAGATTGAAGTGGGCGTCGATCTCGTCTGCGCCGTCGATGGTGAGGTCGACGATGGGGTGGTCGTCCAGCGTCGTCAATGGGATGCCCCCGTCGCGGGCCAAGGTCTCGGAGGCGTCGCTGGTGGGGATGCCGACGATCTCGAGCCCTTCTTCGCGGACGCGACGGGCCAGTTCCAGGATCGTGTACTTGACCGTGGAGCCGGTCCCGAGGCCGACGACCATCCCGTTCTCGACGACCGCAGCGGCGGCTTCGCCGGCCTGCCGCTTGAGGGTCTCAGCATCCATGCGCCGCCCACAGAGGGACCGGTGAAAAGCACTGAGGGTTCGAGGATGCGAACCGAGCATTCAAGAACCCGGTGTCAGCATGGTCGCCTGTGAAGGCATGGCGCCTCCTGTCAGTCGTCGCTCTGCTCGTGCTCGCCGCCACGGTGAGCGCACAGGACCGGACCGAGTACAAGGTGAACGACCAGACCCGGTGCTGGGACTGCCACGCGCCGGGCAAGTGGAACCCCGCGATGACACCCGCTTACGACGTCCTGCCGTTGTTGGCCAATCCCGTCGTCGGCGAGGAGTTCGACTACCGCGCCGAGCTCGTCAATACCTGGCGGGCGCAGACCCTTGACCAATTCGTCACGTTGGACATCTCAAAGGCCCCGAGCCTCCGCTTCGTGGGCACGCAGGACCCAGCGCAGCAGATCGAAGAGGGCAAGATCGTCGTGGAGGCCAAGGCACCCACGGCACAGACCCTCACGCAGCCGTTCCTGACACAGCCCCAGCGGGGCTCCGTCCTCATCGAGGTCCCCACCGGGGCCACCGCAGTGCGCATCGTCATGGTCCCGGACAACAACGACGCCAACCGCGGACCGGATCTGACCATGCGGATCTTCGACGCCCGGACAGATCCTGCCGGAGACCCCTCGCTCGTCATCAACCAGGCCGGCAAGGGTGGTACAGAGATCCTGCACCTGGACGGCGCTTCCGCCGTCGCCAACCGCGGCTTTGGCAACTGGACCGTCCAGGCCCAGGTCATCCCCATCGAACTGACGCCGGGCAACCCCGGCGGCAGTCAGACCGACCCCCAGTACGGGGATGTCCCCTTCACGGTCACCATGGACGCGTGGTTCAACGCCACCCAAGAAGTCCAACAGGTCAAGACCGCGGCCGGCCCGACCCTGAAGGGCACCAAGGCGGTCTTCACCTGGCGCCTCGTGGCGCTCGAGGCCCCGACCGTCGAGGAGCGCATCAACGTCATCGCCAACGCGACCCTGTACTACGATCACGTGCCCCCCACGCCGGACGAAGAAGACTGGGACAACATGACGATCAACCGGACGGCTCCGTTCCTCACGCAGCCCAACGGCACGCTCAAGATGGGGCTGGAACCGACGGACATCGTCATCAACGCGGTGGGACCCATCGGCGTCAGCATGGCGGCCATCAGCGAGGCGGTGGGCTACGCCGCGGCATTCCTGCTCGTCGCGAGTGTCTGGACCGGCGGCATCTTCGGAAAGGCGAGCCGCCGCCAGATGAACGTCATCTTCGGCAGCGCACGTCGGCGCGTGGCGTTCCACAATTTCCTCAGCTACGGCATCATCGCGGCGGCCATCGCCCATATGGTCATCTTCGTCTGGGACACCATCGAGCCGAACTACCCCTGGCAACTAGGGTTGATCTGGGGCGGCCTAGGCATCCTCGCCATGTTCGCGCTGGGGGTCACGGGCGCCGTCCAAGTGCCCATGATCCGCAAATGGAACTATGCCACCTGGCGCTGGACCCATTTCGCCCTCAGCATCGCCGCCATCGTGTTCACCCTGGTGCACATGATGTTGGACGGGCAGAACTTCGGCTTCATTCAGGAGGCGCTGAACTACAGCGACCCCTTGACCCCCGCCAGCCAAGGACGCTGAAGATTCGAAGACTCAGACCGCCACGTTAAGTACCCTGCAAAACCGGTTCCCGGTATGCGGATCATCGTGGTGGCACTGCTTGGTTTGGCAGCCTTGGCCGCTGCTCAAGAAAGCGGCTACCAGGAGGCAAGTAGCACCGTGTGCTGGGATTGCCATGCCCCCGGCAAAATGGAGAATCCCATGGCGCCGGCGCTCGCCGTCGACTTCGACCCCACCGCGCTGGCAGGGGACGCCGTGTTCCGACCGTCCATCGTCAACACATGGGCCTCGACGCTTTTCGACATGAGCCTTGAGATCGACCTCACCAACGCCCCTGGCTTGGCATTCGTCGGCTCCGAGCCCCCAATCCACAACGAGACCCGTGGCGTGGTCCGGGTCGACACCTCCGAACCGACCTTCGGCATCCGTGCCCACAGTGCCCAGGCCACCATCAAGGTCCCATCCGGAGCAGGCGCGTTGCGGATCCAAGTGGTCCCCGATGACGGCACGACCCTTGGCCCCGATCTGATGGTGTCCGTCACCGATGCCGTCTCCACCAGACCGTTCATCACAATGGATGATGGCGCCCGCGGCGAACCCGAACGCGTGCTGCTTCAGGACCCCGGCCTCATCGCCGCCCATGGCTCCGGCGAGTGGACCGTGGACGTCGCCATCCAACCGGCTCGCGCGGATGGACGCCTAGACCCGCACCCGGAAGCTGCCTTCACAATCATCTTGGATGCCTGGTTCAACACCAGTCTCGAGCGCTCCCTCGTCCTCGATGCCGACGGCCCCCTGTTGCCAGGCAATGCGCAACCGTTCCAAGCGCCGCTACAGGCCGAGGGAGTCACCCCCGGGCAGAGCATCACAATCACTGCGCGCACACACATGTTCTACGAGCACGGCGACGACACCCCTGACGAGGCGCTCATCGCATACGCCCAGACGTTTGTCGTCGAGGCGGGGCCCGAAGGCGAGCCCCTGTTGGGCCGACAAATGGCCGTCGCGTCCGACCCGCAAGAGATCCTTGGCCTCGATACGGTGGCCGAGGTGATCGGGTATGGAGCCGCGTTTCTGTTAGTCGCCAGCGTCCTCAGCGGGGGCATCCTGGGCAAGCGGAGCCGCCGGGCCTTCAATCGCCTCTTCACCACCGCCCGCCGGCGAGTCGCATTCCACAATTTCCTCAGCTACGGCATCCTCGCAGCGGCCATCGCCCACCTGGTGCTGTTCGTCGTAGAGATCAATTGGCACTGGGCGTGGGGCTTGCTCTGGGGCGGCTTGGGCATCCTGAGTCTGTTTGCCCTTGGCTTCACGGGGGCCCTGCAGGTGCCGATCATCCGGAAGTGGGGTTTCAGCACATGGCGCTGGATCCACTTCGGCATGGCCCTGGCCGCCATCGGGTTCACCATCATCCACATCCTGCTGGATGGAAGTCACTTCACCGTGCGCGACGCCATCGGTTGGACAGACCCCTTGGTGCCGGATTCACGTCAATAGACCAGGCCCTCGGATTCCAGCGCGGTTCACCGGCGCCCGGGCACACCCAGTTGGCGCCGCAAGGCGGCCCTTAGGAGGCGTCTACTTGTGGCCAGCCGGCACCGCCAGCACGCCGCGTTGCACAACGGGTCGTTGGGAACATTGAAACAGGACCCCTTTCTGCGACGCCCCATGGGGAGTCAGTGGACTCCAATTTTTCGGGGACGCAACATGCAATTGAACACCCAGACCCAGAACGACATCCTCGCGAACATCGGAGGATTCCTCGCGGTCGAGGACGCACGCGCGTTCATCGAGTCCAAGTGCGACGACGCGAACAAGGCCAAGTTCGCCACCATCCGAAACGAGGATGCGATCCTCAAGATCGCCAACGCCGCGAAGATGATGGAGCCTGAAGCGATCTGGTTCAACAGCACCTCCGAGGCGGACCATGACTTCGTCCGCCGGGGCGCCCTCGCCACTGGCGAAGAGTTCGAACTCGCCCTGCCCGGCCACACCTGCCACTACGACCTGCCCGAGGAGCAGGGCCGCCTGGTGAGCCAGACGTTCTACATCGTCGACGAAGACGAGCACATCTCGACCTTGGCCAAGAAGCAGCCTCGCCACGAGGCCCGCGACTACATCGCCGACAACATGGCCGGCATCATGAAGGGCAAGACCATGCTCGTGGCCCTGTGGAACCGCGGCCCGATCGGAGCCGCGCCCTCCGTGCCCGCCATCATGCTCACGGACTCGTTCTACGTCATCCACTCGGGCAACATCCTCTACACCAACGTCTTCGAACACTTCGATGCTGAAGCCGAACGCGCTGGCGTGTTCTTCACGAACTGCCACACCATGGGCGACTTCAAGAGCGAAGACGTGCCCCGCGCCCGGGTCTACACCGACCGCAACCAGCGCACCACGTACTCCCTGTTCACGACGTACGCCGGCAACGCCCTCATGCTCAAGAAGGGCAACCACCGCCTCACCGTCGACCTGTGCACCTATGAGCGCCGTGGCGAACAGCTCAGCGAGCACATGTTCATCACCGGCATGACCGGCCCCCGCGGCCGCAAGACGTTCTTCGCCGGTGCCGCCCCGTCCGGCTGCGGCAAGACGACGACGGCGATGGTCGGCAGCGACTTCATCGGCGACGACCTGGCCCAGATGTGGATCGGCGACGATGGCACCGTGCGCGCCGTCTGCCCCGAGATCGGCATTTTCGGCATCGTGCGCGACGTCAACCGGGACAGCGACCCGTTCTTGATCCAGTGCCTGCGCGGCGAGAAGGAAGCCGAGGTCATCTTCAGCAACGTCCTGGTCGATACCAGCGGCAAACCCCGCTGGGAAGGCGACGGCTGGGAAGCCCCCAAGCTCGGCAAGCACTACACCGGCACCTGGGAGACCGGCAAGACGGACGCCGCCGGCAACCCGATCCCCTTCAGCAACAAGAACGCCCGCTGCACCCTCTCTGCCGAGAAGATCCACAACTACAACCAGCAGCTGGCGGTCTCTCCCGACGGTGTGCCCGTTGATGTGATCACGTACTCGGGCCGCGACAGCGACACCATGCCGCCCGTCTGGGTCGGTATGACCCCGGATGAAGGCGTCGTCATCGGCGCCTCGATCCAGAGCGCCGCCACGGCGACCGAGATCGGCGCCACGGGCGTCAACCGCCAACCCTGGGCCAACGCACCGTTCATCCCGGGCCCGCTCGCGGATTACATGGCGGCCCAGTTCGAGTTCTTCAACAGCGACAAGCTGGCCAAGAAGCCCATCATGGCGGGCCTGAACTACTTCCTGACCCACGCCGCCCGCGGCGGGGCACCCACGAACACGAGCCTGCTTGGCGAGAAGCGCGACGTGCGCGCCTGGCTACAGTGGCTCGAGCGCCGCGCCCACGGGGACGTGCAGGCCATCAAGTCGCCCATCGGCTACCTGCCGCTCTACAAGGATCTGCAGGTCATCTTCGACCAGATCATCGGCAAGGACTACACGGAGGACCTGTACACCCGCCAGTTCAGCCTCTACGTGGACAACATCATTGCCCGCATCGACCTGCAGACCGCAGCCTACAGCAAGGAGACCGACTGCCCCCCGCGCATCTTCGAGATCTACGCGGAGCAGAAGACGGCCCTCGAAGCCCTGAAGGCCAAGTTCGGCCCGGTCGTGACGCCTGAGCAGCTCATCGCAGCATGCGGCGTCGCCTGAAGCCCCAGTGATCCGCCAGGCGGATCTCCTTCTCCCCTTCACCTCCCTTCGTGTCCGTCGCCCGCATGTGCCCACCCCTGACGCGCACCGATGCCGGGCGGCCCCCCTATTCGTCGAACGCGGAGTAGTCCTCGGAAGCCCGTGCGTCGAACGCGCTGAGGGCGAACTCCAATTCGCCGCTGGCATCGACGTACAAGGTCGATAGTACCGCTCCGACAATGACGCTGTCCATGCGGACGAAGTCGGCGTTGGCGGACGCGCTCACCACGATCCGCATCCCGCTCAGGCAGTGCCCGTAGCTGCTCCATCCGTAGGACATCCCTCCCCGCGGGCTTTCGCCGTCGATCTCCAGCCGCAGGCCGGGGTCCCCGCCATAGGTCGCTTCGGGGGCTGATCGACAACGCATTTCGACGACCAAGTCCCCGGGGCGTCCTGGCAGCCCGAGGTCGCCGGATACGTCTCTTGACGCGACGCTTTGACCATTGAGGGCTGTGCCGGTCTCGCCATTGTAGGTCTTGTTCCAGCGTAGCACAACAGGTGTGGACGTGTTGCTTGCCGGCCCGTCGCTCGGCGGCTGGCCGGGCTCATCCGGCGTTGCCGTCGGGCTTTCAGCCACCTCTTGGGCGCAGCCCGCCAGGAGCAGGGCCGTCGGAAGCCACGGACGCATGCTAAGACCATCTGGCCGGTCACGCTTGAACGCTTGTCCGCTCATCCCCTCGACGCCATCGACCCGATTCCCTTCCACCCATTCCCCAATGGTCCAAAAGCCTGGGCCACCAAGTCTGTCCCAATGACGGCCAAGAATGACGGATCACCGGCTAGTACGACGACGGCACGCAACCTGACGTCGGACGTCTCCTTCGGACTTGGCGGTGTGACCGCCTTCGGCGGCCTCATCGCCGCCGTCCTGGGGCTGCCACTCAACCCCTTGTGGTTGCTCTCTGGGGCGGCCATCCTGTTGGCCATCGGGTCCTTGACGCGCAGCGTGGCGGTCCGCAACTGGGAGAAGCGGGAACCCGAGTGGCGCCCCGCCCTCAAACAGATCGAAGAGCACATCGCCGAGGCGACGACCCGTATCCATGCGATCTCCGCCGAGCAGGCCAGCAAGGTCGAGGAGACGACGGAGGGCATCGTGAAGCTGCAGAAGCAGCTCTCCACCCGCTTCAGCGGCATGGAACAATGGGTCGCCAAGCACGCCGTGCCCATGGTGCAGACACCGGAGAAGGTGCTCGAGCCCGCCATCCGGAACCTGCTGCGTCCCGAGACCCAGAAGATCGTCGCGGTCCAGGATGACATGAAGGCGCTGCGCCGTCAGGCGGAATCGGCGGTGCGGGCGTTCGCCACGCTGCCACCGACCGACGAGTTGGCCAAATGGCCCGCCCTGTTCAAGGCCCTCGAAGCTGACATCGGACAGCTCCGCGACGGCCTGACCAGCGCTGCCAAGGAACAGGCCGCGGTGGCAGAGCAATGCAGCACTGTGCGTACCTCCGTCGACGGCTTCGGCCAACAGTTCACGAGCCTGCGCCAGTCCCTCGACGGCGTCATCCAAGTGCAAGAGACCGGAAAGGAACGCTGGCGCCTCGTCGAGCGCCAGTGCGAGGCCTTCGAGGCCCAACTACAAGCCCTCGACATCCCGTCGCCGGCCGCCATCACGGCACGCATCGATGACGTACAGGCCGCGGTCCTGTCGTCCCTACCGGACGTGGAAGGTCGCCTGGCTGCGCTGCGACAAGAACTGACGCAGGAGATCGACGGCCGCCTTGCCTCGTTCCAGCCCACCAACGAGAGCTTCGACGCCCTTCGCCATGAATTGATGCACGCCGTCGAGACCCGCTTCGCCGGCCAGTACGCCGAACTCGGCGCCGTCACCGCACTCCGCCAGAATGTCGATGCGATCCCGGAGAAGATCGCTGATGCCCTGGCCGAAGTCCGCAAAGAGATCCAAGGCAACCACCCCGAACCCGTCGTCGCCGAAGCCATCGCGGGCTTGCGGGACGAGATCCAGGCATGGTACGAGCGGGCGGACCCCCACATCGCCCGCGCCCACCCCAAGCAGGGGAGCGTCAAGGCCATGGAGGCACCCGCCATCGTCGCTGGCACCCCCGGCAGTCAGCACCTGCGCGCCCACAACCCGCACGCGGCCCAGCCAAGCCCAGACGACGTGATCCACGGGGCCAATGCGCGCCTGGCAAAGAAGCAACGCGAGGCTCCGAAGACGGGCCCGAAGCGCGCCGACAAGGGCGACTTGCAGCGCCGCCTCGAGGCTACGCGCAAGCTGGTGAGCCGCCCAAGGCGCAAGTGAAGGCCCGCGCACCGAGAGCTGGCCACCACAAGCCCTAATATCCTAGAAGGGGGCCCCCCGGTCATGCGCTTCCGCGTAGGAACCATCCTCATCCTGCTCCTTGCCACCGCCCTCGCCGGCTGTGCCTCGGATGCAGGCACCCCCGCCGACACTGACCCCACCAAGAACCCGGGCCCCGTCGCCCTGCCCCCCGCGGGCGCCGCGACGTCCACGCTCACGGGCGTCAACGGCACGCTCTTCGAGCTGCCCGTCGGCGAGATCCCGGTCAGCGCCGTGCGCTACCTCGGTGTCAGCACCTTCGAGCCCACCATCGCCGCCGACGCGGACGGCTGCCTGTACTTCACGCACTTCCGTGGCACCGGCGCAGGCACGCGCATCATGATGAGCTGCGACCAAGGCATGGTCTGGACCGACATCGGCCCCAACCTGCCGACGGATGCAGCCCCCTGCTTCCCCAACAGCAACGACCCCTTCGTCCACGTCGACTACGACACCGGCCGCGTCTTCAGCAGCGACCTGCACGCGCTCGTCACGAGCACCCTGCACTTCACGGATGACAAGGGTGACTCCTGGACCTGCAACGTCCTGGGTGGCGGCCTGCCCCCGGGCGTCCACGACCACCAGAGCGTCATCACCGCCAAGCCCCGCCTCGTGCAGACCGTCGGCTACGAGAACATGGTGTACTACTGCATCAACCGCGTCGGTGACTCCTCGTGCGCCGCCAGTATCAACGGTGGTCTCGGCTTCGGCCCCATGGTCACCGTCTTCCCCGGCGTCGCCCCCCGCGGCGGCGTCACCAGCCCGGCCGACAACATCTGCGGCGGCCTGACCGGCCACGCGGCTTCCGACAACGAGGGCCGCGTGTACTTCCCCCGCAGCTTCTGCGGCAGCGCCCAGGTCGGCATCACCGAGGATGACGGCCTGACCTGGACCGGCGTCGTCATTGACGAGACCGTCGGCGTGCAGCAGCACGAGGTCCGCATCGCCGCGGACGACGCCGGCAACGTCTACGCTTTCTGGATCGGCGCCGACTACCTGCCCTACCTGGCGGTCAGCAACGACCATGGCTTCACCTGGGGCAAGCCCATCATGGTCGCCCCCAGCACCGAGTTCGGTGCCGGACGCCCCGCCATCGAGGCCGGCGCCGACGGCAACGTCGTCATCGCATACATCGGCTACGAGCATGAAGCCGGCGTGGACGCCCCCGCTGAGGCCATGAAGTGGAACGGCTACATGGGCGTCATCTACAACGCCGCCGACCCGAACCCTACGGTGTTCACGGTCAAGGCCAAGGAGACCCCCATCGATGAAGGCCGCGACTGCAGCAGCGCCCGCTGCGGCGGCATCGGCGACTTCATCGACGTGACCATCGACCCCGAAGGCCGCCCCTGGGCCGCTTTCAGCGACCAATGCAACGGCGCCGACAACGCGTGCGGCAACAGCGCTGCCGCGTTCACGCAGACCCTGTTCCAGGGTCGCAGCCTGCGCACCGGCCTGCCCCTCTCGCCGCTGGTCGAATCGGTCACCATCGAAGTCCCTGCGGCCGCATAGTCCGGCCCGACCCCTCTTCCCTTCCTCCCTCTAACTTTTCGACCGGGCCTCTGGGCCTGCATGTCCTGGGACCCCGGGCCGTCCTTGGGCCCATCATCCTTTGTCCAAGTGCGCAGGATGAACTGCCTTGGAAGGCCAAAAGAGGTCTGGTCAGTCCATGCCTCACGAGGAACCGCAGCCGCGCCCGTTCAGACGTACCTTCGCCGTTCTCGGCGTCCTGTTCTTCGCGGCGCTGGCCGTGCTCGCCGTCGGCGCGGTGCTGGGCTTCGCCGCCCCGGCGCTCTTCGCATTCGACACCGCGATGCTACTGACCGGCGGCGCTTTGGCGATCCTGCTCGTGACCGTCCCGGTCGCGTTGTTCGCCCTGCACCGATACACCCATGCAGCGGCCGCAAACGTGGAGGCGATGCAGCGGGAGACGCACACGGAGCTGCACGCAGCCCATGACAGCCTCGTCGAGCACGCCGCGCGGTACAGCCGTAGCAACGAGGCCATGCATGGCGCTGACCGAGAACAGATCAAGTCGTTGCGCCGGCGCATCGACGACCAGGCCATGGACATCCAGGCCCGCTCCTTGAGCGCCGACCTCGACGCCTTGGAGCGCTCGCTCAACGCCAAGGCAGAGCAGATCGAGACCGCACAAGAGCGCCAATGGGTCGGTCACGTGCACAGCCACACGAACGCCGAGCAGGCCTCGCAGAAACAGTGGACCGAGGCGAACAAGAGCCTCAACGACATGCGCACGCGTCTCGAGGACCTAGAGAAGGCGAACGCAGGGGTCAAGCGTCAACTCGAGGAGCACGCCACCCTGGCAAAGAAGGAGAGCCAAGAGAGTCAGGACGGGCTCAAGGCATTGCGCCTCTTGGTGCAGCAGACCCGCTCGGACCTAGAGACCAAGCTCTCACAATGGCAGGCGCCTGAGAGCCAACTGGCGGCGTGGGCCGAGCGCGTCAATGGTCGCACGGACCACGAACTGGCGCGGTTCCGTCACAAGATGCAGCGGCAGCTGCGCAAGTTCGAGGAGCGCGAGACCCAGATGATCGATGCTTCGGCCCGGCAAGGCCGTGAAGAGGCGGCGCTGCTGGCAGAAGATATCCTCCATGAGCGCATCACCGCCATAGAACAGGATCAGGACGAACGGATGCGCGTCTTCAAACGCTCCGTGGATGAGCAGTTCGCGGCGTTCCTTGCCGGGCAGCAGGCCCAGCAGACCGAGAACGAGGCCCGCCTGGCCGCCATCGGCGCCACCCGTGGCGTCAAGGTCCAAGGCAATCAGGCATACTCGATCACCAGCCACGCCCCGTTCGGCCGGATCTATCCGATCAGCGACATCGAGGGCATCGGCAACAAGACCGCTTACACCCTGCAGGGCATGGGCATCCTGGACACGGAGCATCTGTGGCATGCAGATGTCCCCGAACTGGCGGCCAAGCTCGGTGTCACGACCCGGCAGATCCGCCAATGGCAGAGCCAGGCAGAGCTGATGGCCATCGAGGGGATCGGCCCACAATGGGGCGAGGTACTTGCTGTGAGCGGCGTCATGTCGATCGGCCACCTGGCCAACCTGCACGGACGCGAGCTACTGGAACTCATCCAGGCGCATGGGCACCGGTACCGGGCCAAGCTGCACAAGGGGGTCATCAACCTGGCCAAGGCCGAGGACTTCATCGAACGTGCGCGGACCCACAAGCCCGAGGCCGTGATCAGGGTCTGACGTCGCGGCGCCACGTGGCACGCCACGCCTTGGCGCCCTCGGGGCGGCCACGGATGCCGTACCGGGTCTGCACCATGGAGTCCAGGCGCCATCCGTCCTTGAACGCGGCTTCCAGCTCGGCCCTTCGCACCCTGCGCGGACCATCGTCGCCTCCCTCCTTGTCGCTGAAGACGATGACGTGAACAAGGCCCCCAGGGACGGTGACGGCGGCCAGGTGCTGCACGTAAGTGGCCCGGTCGGCGTCGCTGAAGACATGGAAGACACCGGAGTCGAGCACGGTATCGAACTGCCCCTTGACGAGGCTCGGCAGCTGCAGTGCATCGCCGACGCGCCAGTGCACGTGCAGGTCGCGGGCATCGGCCGCCGCGCGGGCCTGGTCGACGGCGCGCTCGACGAAGTCGATGGCGGTGACATCGTGGCCTGCCTCGGCGAGCAGGAGCGCGTTCTGCCCCGTGCCGCAGCCCACGTCCAAGATACGTCCTTGGAAGCGACCATCAGCCACGAGCCGCGCCACCTCGGGCTGCGGGGCGCCGAGGTCCCACGGCGCCTGACCTTGGTACAGCTCGTGGAAGACCGCCGGGTCCACGCCTTCGCTGCCGATCATGCGGTGGCCTCGGGGTTCTCGACGTACTGGGTGCGGAGCTGGCGGCGCATGACCTTGTTGCTGGCGGTGCGCGGTAGGGCCGGGACGAACACGATATCGTGTACGCGGAACAGCGGATTAAGCTGAGTCTTGATGAGGCCCTGCAGCGCGGTCCGGAGCGCGGCCTTATCGGGCGATCCTTGGACGACCGCGAAGACGACGAGTCGGTCGGCGCCGCCCCCAGCAGGCGGGATGCCCACAGCGGCGGTCTCGGACACATCGGGGTGTTCGTTCATGGCTCGCTCGAGCTCGATGCTGCCGACCTTGATCCCGCCAAGGTTCATGGTGTCGTCCGCCCGCCCTTGCGCGGCCCAGAAGCCGCCGGGCAGCGCCTGGACCTCGTCGCCGTGGCGGCGTAGCGTGACGCCGCCAGGCCCCTTGGGGCAGCCGGCATAGTACTCCTTGTGGTGGTCGCGGTTGATGAGCCGTTGGCTGAGTCCGATGCTCGGCGGCACCAAGTACAGTTCGCCCATGCCTTGCTCGACCGGCGTCCCGTCGTCGGCGAGCAAGACGAAGTCTAGGCCCAGGGCGGGGGTGGTGAACGTGGCCGGGCTGGCCGGTTGCAGGACCGTGCCGGTGAGGTGACCGCCGCCGATCTCTGTGCCGCCGCAGTACTCGATGACCGGCGCACGGTAGGAGGCGAGGCTGGTGAGGTAGAGGTAGTCCCGGACGTTGCTTGCTTCGCCGGTGCTGCTGAAGATGCGGACGCTGGGCAGGTCCCCAGGGGCCAGGGCTGCGCTTTCGCGCCAGGCCCGCACGATCGCCGGCACGACGCCAAGCACGCTCACCTTGGCCTCTTGCAGGAACGTGACGAAGGCCGGGCTCGTGGGGACGCCTTCAAAGAGCGCCATGGTAGCCTGGTTGAGGAAGGTGGCGTAGATGAGCCAGGGACCCATCATCCAGCCGATGTTGGTGGGCCACGCGACGACGTCGTCGGCGTGGATGTCCTGGTGCCAGTGGCCATCCACGGCCGCCTTGAGGGGTGTCAGCTGCGTCCACGGGATGGCCTTGGGCTCTCCCGTGGTGCCGCTGCTGAACAGGATGTTGGTGGTGTCCTGCGGGTCGCCGGCGACGGGCTCGAACGGCCCCGCGTCCTGCAGCAGGTCCCGCCACAGCAGGTCGCCTTCGCGCATCTCGACCGCGCCTTGGGCGATGGTGACGAGGCGCACACCCGGGACGGCGTCCGCCGCTTCGAGTGCCTTGGGGTGCATGGCGACGGCGCGGCCTCCCCGCCGGTAGTGGTCGACCGTGACGAGCATGCGTGCGGCGCCCAGCCGGAGCCGCGTGGCGACCTCGGCGGCTGCGAACGAGTCGGGGATGCTGACGACCACCATCCCGGCCTGCACGATGCCGAGGTAGGCCGCGACGCATTCGACGTTCATCGGCATGTACAAGGCGACCGCGTCGCCCGGGTCGAGGCCGGCCGCGACGAGTCCGTGGCTGACCTGGTCGGCCTGCGCTTTGAGCTCGCCGTACGTGATGATCCTGTTCGCTTGCCCTTCGCCGCCGGCGATGATGGCTGGCCGGTCCTTGCCGGCCTGGAAGCAGGATGCTGCGACATTGAGGCGGGCGCCTGGTAGCCAGACCGGATCTTCGGCCGTCCCGCCCGCGCCCAGGATGGACGCTGGCTGTGTGGCGTAGCGGACCCCGAGCCGCTCCAGGCTGAGACGCCAGAAGTCAGCCCGGTGCTCGACGCTCCACCTGTGCAGGGCGGCGTAATCTTCGACGCCGGCTTGGGCCATGAGCCACGACAGATTGGCGGCGCTACGCGTCGGCCCGTCCGGGCGCCACGTGATGGGCGGGGTCCCGGCCGGGTCCCGGGCGAAGGCCTGGAAGGCCTCCCAGTGTGCGTCCATCGGGGCGCCCTCTGCCAGTAGGCGGGCCGCGTGTTCCTGCCACTCCGTCATCGGCGCGACCAACCCGCCTTCCCTTGAAGGCTGTTCGGCAGGCTGAAGGCCCTGAGGGGGTGCGACGGCTGTGTCGAAGGGGCCCGGACTCGCGTACGTCGCCGTCTTGACGGCCCTCGCCTACATCCTGGCCCGCTGGACGTCGCCGTGGGGCATCGGGGCCGCAGCCATCGCGGTCGTCCTGGGCTGGACAGTGGGCCGGGGCGACTTGGTGCAGACCGCCCGGCCAGGCGTGTCATGGGCGGCCAAGAACGCGTTGCTGTTGGCGATCGTACTGCTTGGCTTCACCCTGAACCTGGGTGCGCTGGTCACGGCCGGACCGCGCTTCTTGCTGCTGGCCTTCGCAGCGGTCGGCAGTTCGTGGCTCGCCGCGTCCCTGCTTGGGCGCGCCTTCGGCCTCCAGGCACCCCTTCGCAACCTGCTGGGCATCGGGTTCGGCATCTGTGGCGTCGCGGCCATGGGGGCCACCCGCAACGCGCTGGGCGCCAAGGACCAGGACCTGGCCGTCGGCACCGCGGTGGTCACGACCCTCGGCAGCGTCGCCTTGCTCGCGTTGCCGGTCCTGCAATGGACCACCGGTATGCTCAGCCCCGCCGCGTTCGGCGCCTGGACCGGGGCCGCGTTGCCGGCGGTCCCCCAAGCCGTGGGCGCCGGCCTCGCCGGTGCAGGCCTCGTCGCCGCCGGCGCGGCGACGACGGTGAAGATGGCCCGCGTCGCACTCCTTGTCCCCGTGGCGCTTTGGATCGGTCGCCGAGGCAAGGCGGTCCCGCACATGCCCCTCGAGGTCAAGCTGTTCGCCCTCGCCGTCGTGCTGGGCAACCTGCCCTTGTGGAGCTCCGCCATCACCGACGGCGCTGCGGGCATGTCGAAGGTCGCCTTGGTGGCTGCATTGGCCGCACTCGGCCTACAGACCCGTGTCCAGGACCTCGCCGATGGCCGGGTGTGGATGACGGCGATCGGGACCTTCGCGGCGGTCCTCACGGTCACGTTGTTGTTGGTGTGACCGCTGATTCCAAGTGCCCCCCGTGCATCGGGCCCCTATGACCCAGACCGTCGGACCCGACATGGAGTTCCTAGAGAAGCTCCTGCCCTGGTTCCGGCGCATCCGGGACTATACGCGCCTGAAAGTGTTCGGCCTGGAGCATATCCCCACGACCGGCCCGGCGCTCCTGGTCGGCAACCATACCGGATGGCTCGGCCTCGATTACGCCTTGACGGCCCTGAGCGTCTTCGAGGCAGATGGCCGCCTGGTCCGGGGCATGGCCCACGAGGCGTGGTTCAAGAACAAGACCACTGCGGAGTTCGCCCGCAAGTGCGGCATCATCCCCATCAGCAAAGACGCCCTGCGCCAGTCGTTGGCCGACGGCGAGATCGTGATGATGTTCCCCGAGGGCGAACGGGGCGCGTTCCGGCCCGGCAGCGACTACACGCTGGAGCCGTTTGCCCGGGGCTTCATCCGCGTCGGCATGGAGCTCCATTGCCCTATCATCCCGGTGGCGATCCTTGGCGGCGAAGAGTCGAACCCGGTCGGTCGGCGCATCGAATCCTATGAGGAGATGCTGAACCTGCGGGGTGGGCTGCCGATCCCGAAGAACCTGTGGCCCAAGCCAGTGAAGTGGCGGATCCGCTTCTTGCCTCCCATGGTGCTCGATGAGTATGGACCCCAGGACGCCGGTGACCATGACCTGGTGCACAGCCTGGCCGAGGCGACGCGGGCACGCATCCAGCGCGAGGTCCGCATCCTGAAGGCGGAACGGGGCCACGCCTACTTCTGAGCCTCAGTGGGTCAGCGCATCGTGGACCGCGTGGTAGACGTCGCCCCGCCAGAGGAAGCCCCAATGGGTGGTGAAGGGGATCTTGGTGGCCTTGCTACCAGGCAGCTTTGAGTTGTGGCTCGGCAGCACGATGCCGTCGATGGGGCTCCAGATGTTGTGCACCTGGACGCCGTTGGGGATGGCGCCGGGGCCGTTGATCTCGTCGAGGAACTTGCTCCCGGGCCGGGTCTGACGGGCCACGTGGGCGATGCCGCTGAGGGGCGGGCCGATGAGCCACGAGAAGTAGGTCCCCTGATGTGGTGTGCCCATGGTCACAACGCGGCCGACCACTTTGCTGCCTCCGAGGTACATGAGGTAGTAGCGGGCGACGAGGCCGCCGGCGCTGTGGCAGACCAGGTCCACCTTCGACTCGCGGTCCCCTCGCAGGGTGGCGTCGACCTTGTCCTTCAGGAACCGGGCCGCG
The DNA here is from genome assembly GCA_041581335.1 of Thermoplasmatota archaeon. GTDB lineage: Archaea > Thermoplasmatota > E2 > JACPAO01 > JAHFTW01 > JBFGSX01. The sequence continues at coordinate 11,320 of JBFIDG010000003.1, read as the reverse complement.
ATGCGGATGTCGCCGAGCATGCCATAGGGCAGGACACAATCGTGGTACCGGAAGCCGTCGTTCTCGAGGCGATGCTTGAAGATGTTCCAGTAGAGATGCCGCTGCCCCAGGATTCCGTGGACGAGGATCACCGGGTTGCGTCCCATAGCAGCCACTCTACGCCACAACCGCTTACAACCGCTTTGCAAGCGGCCGAGTCAAGCCCGCACATTATTGCGCAATAATGCTTATGTCTGTGCATCAATGCCCTCAATTGTTGATATCGTCGCCGGTGCACGCCCCGCCACCGCACGAGGCCCATGCCCGCCTCGCCGCCACGCATGCCACCACATTCCTGCTGGAGAGCCGCGAAGGGCCCGAACGGATCGCGCGCTATTCCTTCCTAGGCTGGGACCCCATCGGCACGGTCCGCCTCGACCAGGAAGGCCTGCACGTCGAAGGGGGCCTCCCGAGCCCCAGCCGCGACCAGGACCCCCTCGACTACCTGCGGCGCATCCATGCGTTCTATGCCATCGATGACCACGACACACCTTTCGTGGGGGGCCTCGTCGGCAGCGTCGGATACGATTTCGTGCGCCACACGGAGCCGACGTTGGAACACGACGCCGCAGAGCCTTGGCCGCGCTTCCTCTTCGGCCTTTACCTGGATGGCCTCGTCTATGACCACGCCGCTGGGACGACCACCTATGTCAGTCGCGGCCCCGACCGCAGCGCCGACCTCGCCGCCGCCCTGGATGCCAGGCCGGGACCACAGGACCTGTCCGTGGGACGCATCAAGAGCAGCGTCGACGAGGCAGGCTTCTGCGAGCAGGTGCGCCGGGCCCAAGCACTCATCCTCGCCGGCGAGGCGTTCCAGATCGTCCTCAGCCGCGCCTTCACGGGCGACTACCAGGGCAGCCTGATGCCGCTCTATCAACGCCTTCGCGACGCAGCGGCCGTCCCCTACCTGTACCACCTCCGCTTCGGCGGGCCATCCCCGCGCACGCTCCTTGGCGCCAGCCCCGAAGGGCTGGTCCGGGTCCGCGACGGCATCATCGAGACGTTCCCCATCGCCGGCACCCGGCCACTGACCGGCGATGCCGACACCGATCAGCGTACCGGGGCGGAACTCTTGCAAGACCGCAAGGAGACCGCCGAGCATGCCATGCTCGTGGACCTGGCCCGCAACGACGTCGGTCGCGTCGCCGCATTGGGCAGCGTCGAAGTGGCCGCCTACCAGGAACTGCACAGCTTCCGGACGGTCCAACACATCGTCAGCCACGTCCGAGGCAGACTCTCGCCCGAAGCGGACGCCTGGGCGGCCCTCGCCGCGGTCTTCCCCGCCGGCACCGTGAGCGGCGCCCCGAAGGTGCGCGCCATGGAGCATATCGACGCCCTCGAGGGGGGGCTCGCACGGGGGCCGTATGCCGGCGCCGTCTGCTACGCCAGCTTCAATGGCGACTTCGACTCCTGCATCGCCATCCGCAGCCTCAGCGCCCAGAACGGCCGTCTCACGGTACAGGCCGGCGCCGGCATCGTGCACCGCAGCGAACCGGCATCTGAATGGGCCGAGACCAGGCACAAAGCCGGCACCATCCTGGACGCGCTGCAAGGATTCGGTGCGGAGGTGCCGCCATGACGCGCATCCTGGTCATCGACAACTACGACTCCTTCACGTACAACCTGGTGCACGGCCTCGCCGCCGCCGGCGCGGACATCGTCGTCGAGCGCAACGACGCCACCGACCGGGCGGCCATCCAGGCCAAGGGCTTCGACGGCATCGTCTTGAGCCCAGGACCGGGAAGCCCCGCCATCGCGCGGGACGTAGGCGTCTGCGCAGACCTGATCCGTCGCCCCCTCGACCTCCCCATGCTCGGCGTCTGTCTCGGCATGCAATCCATGGCCCACTACACCGGAGGCACGGTCAGCCGGGCCCCGCAGGTGGTGCACGGCGAAACGAGCCAAGTGGCACTCGGCGACCACCCCCTGTTCGAAGGCCTGCCCGGTAGCGTCGACGTGGGGCGCTACCACAGCCTGCGCGTCGAGACGCCGCTGCCCGCCGATTGGCAAGCGCTCGGCAGCACGCAGGACGGGGTCCTGATGGCCATGGCACACCAGACCCTGCCCTGGGTCGGCGTCCAGTTCCACCCCGAATCGATCCTCAGCCCGCAAGGGCCATCCATGCTCGCGAACTTCACCAGGATGTGCCGATGACGTTCGCTGAGACCCTCGAGTCGGTCCTCGCCGGCGACGACCTGGACGAGCACCAGGCCAGCACCTTGATGGACGAGATCCTGCGCGGCGACATGGCGCCGGAGCGCCTCGCCGGGCTGCTCGTCGCGCTGCGTGCCAAGGGACCCTGTGCCGACGAACTGGTCGGCTTCGCGCGCACGATGCGCAACCACAGCACGCGCATCCAGGCGCCCGGACCCAGCCTTGACAACTGTGGCACCGGCGGAGCCCAGGTGAAGACGTTCAACATCAGCACCATCGCGGCCTTCGTCGTCGCCGCAGCCGGCGTCACAGTGGCGAAGCACGGCAACCGGAGCGTGACGCGCCCAAGCGGCAGCGCCGACCTGCTGGAGCGCGCCGGCGCCACATTGGCCCTGCGCCCCCAGGCCTGCGAGGCAGTGTTGCGCGACGCAGGCATCGCATTCCTGTTCGCCCCCAATTTCCACCCGGCCATGCGCCACGCCGCACCCATCCGGAAAGCCCTCGGCATCAAGACCATCTTCAACCTCCTTGGGCCGCTCACCAACCCGGCAGGAGCGGAGGCCCAGGTCCTGGGCGTCTACGACCCGGCCCTGGTGCCCGTCATGGCGGAGGCCCTGGCCCGCCTCGGCTGCCGCGACGGCTTCGTGCTGCATGGCTACCCCGGCACGGACGAAGCGACCCCCTGCGGCCCCGTCCTGGCCGCCCCGATCCGGGACGGCAAGGCGTTGCCTCAGATCATCAGCGACCCGGCCCTGCTCGGCATCCCGATCTGCTCAGAGGCCGACATCGGCCCGGTGCCGGCCGAGGCTGCACCCGAGCTGATGCGCAATATCCTCAGTGGCAAAGAGACCGGACCCCGATCCGACGCCGTGGCCCTGAACGCGGCGTTCGCCCTGGTGGCCGCAGACAAGGCCCACGACCTCGCAGCGGGCGTCAGACTGGCCCGGAGCATCCTTGCTGATGGCAGCGGCATGGCCAAATGCATTGCCTTCATCGATTCGACCCGTAGCCATGGCGGATGAGATCGAACAGCCGGCCCCTGAGAAGCCGGCCATCCTGAAAGAGACCGAGTTCATCGTGGAGGAAGGCATCCTCCACCGTACCTTCCGCACGGGGGCCATCTGGATGAACAAGCTGTTCTTCAGCAGCGCGTTCCTCTGGTTCCTTTGGCTCGTCATCGCGTACGTCGGGGGCGACCAGGCATGCAGCGAGGGGCTGGGCAACGTCGGCAACAACAGCACCGAGGACCTCTCCATCGTCGCGGACGGCACGTGCAGCGTCCTGCTCACGACCACCTCCACGTACCTTGGGGCCATGACCGTCATCGCCTTCGTCCTGAGCATCACGCTCGGGCTCTTGGGCCTCGTCGTCGGCAAGCGTGTGCTCGAGCGCACTGCGGCCGCGGACGAGGTCGGCGCGGAGAAGCCCGACGAATGAACCGCCTGGACGGATTCGTCGCGGCCACCCGCAGACGGGTCCAGTCCGGCTACTACCATTGCGATGGCGACGCGCTCAAGCCATCATCGTCGTTCACCAAGGCCCTCGATGGGCCGGATGCGGTCATCGCAGAGCTGAAGCCCCGCACCCCGAGCCAGGGGCTCTTGTTCATGGGGGATCCGGCGGATGTCCTGCAGGACTACGTCGCCGGCGGCGCCAGCGGCCTCAGCGTGCTGGTCGACGCAGACTTCTTCGACGGCAGCGTCGAGAACCTACGCCTCGCCCACGCCACGGGGCTGCCCGTCCTGTTCAAGGACTTCGTCGTTGATGATGCGCAACTCGACTGCGCCCAGCACCACGGCTGCGCCGCCGTCCTGCTCATCGAGCGCATCCTAGAACCTGCCGAGCGAGAACGCCTCGTCGAGGCAGCCCACGCCCGCGGCCTCGAGGTCGTTTTGGAGGTCCACAACGAGGCCGAGTGGGCGACGGCCCGCCACAGCGCGGCGGACGTACTCGGTATCAACGCCCGCGACCTGGCCACGTTGCGCCTCGATCGAGGCCGCCAGGCCGATCTCGTCCGCAAGGTCAGCGCCGAGCGGACGGTGCTCAGTCTGAGCGGCGTGCGCAGCAGGAGCGACCGCATCGCGGCCACGACGGCCGGCGCACAAGCAGTCCTCGTCGGCACGTCCCTCATGCAACACGCGCAACGCCGCCTGGCACTGGTGAGTCTACGCCGCCCGATCGTCAAGGTCTGCGGCCTGACCCGCGACGAGGACCTCCGGCACGCCATCGCGGCGGGCGCCGACATGGTGGGGTTCGTGGTCCTCAGCCCCGACAGCCCACGCAACCTGGACATCCCCGCCGCCTCGCGGCTTGCAGACCTGGCCCGCAGCCTTGGACGCGACGCGGTCATGGTGACCCGGTGCGCAGATGGTGATGCCATCATCGCCGCCACGGAGTCCGTGCGGCCCCGGTTCGTCCAATGGCACGGCGCGATCGAAGGCGTGCGCCATCGGTTCAAGGCCCTCGATGCCCGTCTCCTGGCCGCCGTGGGCCCCGGAGAGATGCCCGCCCATGACGTGGACGGCTTCGTCTTCGACAATGTGCTGCCGGGCCAGAGCGGTGGCACGGGCAAGACGCATGACTGGGACCAGGCCAAGCAGATCATCGCCGGCCACCCCCACATGCTCAGCCTCATCGCCGGGGGCTTGGCGGCGGACAACGTCCATGCGGCCCTCGCGGCCACCGGCGCCTGGGGTGCCGACGCCTCGAGCCGCCTCGAGTCGGCGCCGGGCGTGAAGGACCCGGCAGCCGTCGCGGCCTACATCACCGCCGCGCGGGCCTAGCGCAACGCCCTTGAGGTGGACGCATATGGCAAGACGTCACAGCGTGCACATCCAGTGTGCGGTGGACAGATTGGTACCATGGACGCTACGCCCACCCCAGATGCTCGCGGCTACTTCGGACGCTTCGGTGGCCGCTGGGTCCCCGAGACCCTGATGCCCGTGCTGCACGACCTAGAGGCCGCGTTCAAGGCGGCCTTGGCCGATGCGACGTTCGGCGCGACACTGGCTGCATACCAGGAACACTACGGCGGCCGCGCCACGCCTCTGTACCGAGCAGACCGGCTCACGGAGCACGCGAGTGGCGCCACGATCTGGCTGAAGCGCGAGGACCTGGTGCACGGCGGCGCCCACAAGTTCAACAACGTCATGGGGCAGCTGTTGCTGGCCAAACGGATGGGGCGTACGCGCATCATCGCCGAGACGGGCGCCGGCCAGCACGGCGTCGCGACGGCCATGGCCGGGGCGGTCCTGGGGCTTCCCGTGGAGGTCTACATGGGCGCCAAGGATGTGGCGCGCCAGGAGCTCAATGTGTTCCGGATGGGGCTGTTCGGCGCCAAGGTGCATCCGGTGGCCAGCGGCAACGGCACGCTCAAGGATGCGGTCAACGAGGCCATGCGGGACTGGGCGGCCCACCCCGAGGACACCTACTACTGCGTCGGCAGCGTAGTGGGACCGCACCCGTTCCCATGGATGGTCCGGGAGTTCCAATCGATCATCGGCAAGGAGATCCGGCAACAGTTCCAGGCCCGCCAGGGCGGCCTACCCGATGCCCTGGTGGCCTGCGTGGGCGGCGGCAGCAACGCCATCGGCACGTTCCACCCGTTCGTCGGGGACGCCAGCGTGCAGATGCTCGGCGTGGAGGCCGGCGGCGACGGCGTCCCTACAGGTCGCCACGCGGCGACGTTGACAGCGGGCAAGGAAGGCATCCTGCACGGCGCCCTGAGCATGCTGCTGCAGGACCGTGACGGGCAGGTCATCGAGCCCCACTCCATCTCCGCCGGCCTCGATTACCCCGGCATCGGGCCGGAGCACAGCCACTTGCACGATACGGGGCGCATCGACTACACCAGCGCCACGGACAAGGAGGCGCTCGCGGCCAGCGGATTGCTGTGCCGCCTCGAAGGCATCCTACCGGCCCTCGAATCATCACACGCCATCGCCGCGGCCCTGCCGCTGGCCAAGGAACTCGGCGCCGGACGCCACATCGTGGTGACCCTCAGCGGCCGCGGTGACAAGGACGTCCACACCTTGATGGAGGCCATGGCATGACCGGCCTCGCCGCAGCATTAGAGAAGGCCCGGCGCGACGGCGCGCTCAGCATCTACCTGACGTCGGGCCACCCGGATGCCCAGACATGCCAGCACTACTTCGAGGCGGCCATCGCCGGCGGTGCAGACTGGCTGGAACTGGGCATCCCGTTCAGCGACCCCGGGGCCGATGGCCCGACCATCCAGCGCGCCAGCAGCCAGGCACTCCAACACGGCCACAAGGTCGAGCACGCATTCCGCCTGGCCAGCGCGCTGCGCGGCAAGGTCCCCATCGTGGCCATGACCTACGCCAACATCGCCTACCAGCGCGGCTGGGCCACCTTTGCCAAGGAGTTGGCCGACGCCGACATCGATGGGCTCATCCTGCCCGACGTGCCGCTCGAGGAGTCCGGGCCGATCCGTGAGGCCTTGGCCGACGCCGGCGTCGCATGGATCCCCCTCGTGACGCCCATGACGCCTGCAGACCGCATGGCGCAGATCGCGGCGACGTGCACGGGCTTCCTGTACGTCGTGGGCAACGTCGGCATCACGGGTCAAGCCGATCCCGGCGCCCTCGTCGAAGCGACCGTCGCCCGGGCCCGCAGCGTCACCGACATGCCCCTTGCGGTCGGCTTCGGCATCGCCTCCGCGGCCGACGTGCGCCGCGTGCTGGCCGCGGGTGCCGATGCAGCCATCGTGGGCAGCCGCGTGGTCCAGATCATCGAGGAGGGTGCCTCGCCCGCCGCGATCAAGGCCCTCGTGGCGGAGCTGCGCACCGGGCTGACCGAATAGGCCATACCGGGGTGGAGCGAGGCATGGTCCCCAGGTACGAAGACAACCATTAACCGCCTCCGGACGGCATCCGGGGACGTGGGCCAACGCGCTGCGACAGACACCGTCCGCACCGATATCCAGGACGCCCTCGAGGCCACGCGGCAACGCACCTGGTCGCTGACGGCAGGGCTGCCAGATGCGTTGATCAACGTGGCCGCGGCACCCTACCTGAGCCCACCCAACTGGGACCTTGGCCACATGGCCAACTTCGAGGAGCTGTGGCTGGTCCAGAAGCTCGGCCACCAGGCCGAACTGCGCCCCGGTTTCAACGACATCTACAACTCGTTCCAGCACCCACGGGACGAGCGCCCCAGACTGCACCTGCTCGACCGCGCCGGCCTGCAAGAGTACATGGCCGCCGTCCGCCAACGGACCCTGGCCACCATGGACGCCATCGACATGGCGGCCGACCGCTTGACGCGGGACGGCTTCGTGTACTGGATGCTCATCCTGCATGAACAGCAGCACCAAGAGACGTTGTTGCAGACCTACACGATGTTGGCTGCCCGTGGCGACTACACGCCCCCCGAGGGGCGGACCCTGCCGACCGGCAAGGCGAAGCCCGGGTGGCAGACCGTGGAGGGCGGCCCCTTCGACATGGGCATCCGGCACGGCGCGGGCATCTACGACAACGAAGCCCCCCCACACATGGTCGACGTGCCGACGTTCCAGATGGCCAAGTACCCGGTGACGAACGCAGAGTACCTGCGCTTCATCGAGGCCGGCGGCTACGATGACCTCTCGCTGTGGAGCGAGCGCGGCAGGCAATGGCTTGAGGACGAGCCCCACCACGCACCCTTGTACTGGCACCGCGTGGGCGGCGTCTGGCACCGCAGCGACCTGACCGGCACCGCGCCCGTCAAGGCAGTCCCCGACGAGATCCTCTGTCACGTCACGTTCTTCGAGGCCGAGGCCTACGCCGCGTGGGCCGGGGCCCGCCTACCGACGGAGCCCGAGTGGGAGAAGGCGGCCCGTTGGACGGGGCTGGAGAGCCGCCGCAATCCCTGGGGCGATGCGGCCTCGACGCCGGAGCGGGCCAACATCGACCAACTGGGCCTGCACCCAAGCACCATCGGTGCCTACCCACGCGGCGCCAGCCCGCACGGAATCGAACACATGATCGGAGACGTCTGGGAATGGTGCAGCAACGGCTTCGAGGCGTACCCTGGCTTCGAGGCGTTCCCCTACGACCAGTACTCCAAGGTCTTCTTCGGCGGCGATTATCACATCCTGCGCGGCGGCGCCTGGGCCGCTTGCGCCGGCTGCTCCACGGGCACCTTCCGCAACTGGGACCACCCATACCGGCGGCAGATCTTCAGTGGCATCCGTCTGGCGCGTGACGTGCCATGAGCAGAGCGCCTAAACGCCAGGACCCTGGTGCAGGGAACGTGCAAGAGGAGAGCTTCACCAGCCAGGGCATCGTGGACGATACCCGACGGGGCCTGATGGATGAACCCAAGTGGTTGAGCAGCCTGTACTTCTACGACCACCTCGGCTCACAGCTCTTCGAACAGATCACGGAGACGCCGGAGTATTACCCGACACGCACGGAGGAGTCCATCCTGCGCGAGCACATCGACGAGATCCTCGAACAGGCCGGGGACGACCTGACCTTGGCGGAGATGGGCAGTGGGAGCAGCCGCAAGAGCCGCGTCGCCATCGAGGCCCTCGTCCGTCGCCAAGGCGAGAGTGTCTACCTACCCATCGACGTCTCCGCAGAATTCCTCCGTGAGGTCGCCGTCGACCTGGAAGCGTCGTTCCCCGGCATCCGCGTCAAGCCCATCGCGGCGGAGTACTCCGACGGCATCCGCCAGGTCGGGGAGCACCCTGCCACGCGCCGACTCGTCATGTTCCTTGGCAGCAGCATCGGCAACTTCGAGCCCGACGAACAGGTCGGCCTGCTGCGCACCGCCTACGAGTCGTTGAGCCCGGGCGACGCGTTCCTGCTCGGAACCGACCTCGTCAAGGACGAGGCCATCCTCGACGCCGCATACAATGACGAAGCGGGCGTGACGGCCCAGTTCAACCTCAATATCCTCACCCATCTCAACCGCGAACTCGCCGGCGATGCGGATATCGAGGCCTTCGCGCACCATGCATTCTGGAACGCCGAGCAGCGTCGCATCGAGATGCACCTGGTCAGCCTGCGAGACCAGCAGGTCGGGTTCCCGAAAGCCGACCTGACGGTCCAGTTCAGGCAAGGCGAGACCATCCACACAGAGAACTCCTACAAGTTCACCATCGAGGGTGCTCGCGCCATGGCCGAACAAGCGGGGTTCACGCTGGAGACCACATGGACCGACCCGAAGGGCTGGTTCGCGTTGCACCTGCTGCGCAAGGCGGCCTAAGATGTGTCGGCACGCGGCCTACATCGGGCCAGGCATCGCGGCCAGTGAGTTGCTGACCGACCTGAGCCACAGCCTATACCATCAGTCCTACCAGCCCCGCGAGTTGCTCAGCGGCGTCGTCTGCGCCGACGGCTACGGCACGGGATGGTACGATGAAGACCACGAGGACGCGGGACGCTACGCTTTTGGCGGCCCGATCTGGGCGGACCCGAACCTGAAGACGATGGTGCCGCGGCTGCGCAGCGTGGTCGTCCTTGCTGCCGTCCGCAACGGCACGCTCCCGAGCGGCAACCAGGCCGCCGACGCGGCCCCGTTCGCCCACGGCAAGTACCTGTGGAGCCTGAACGGTGCCCTCGAAGGTTTCCTTGAGCACTGGCGCGACGGCCCGCTGAGGGACTGGATCTCGCCGGCCCGCCGCCACGTCGTCCAGGGCGGCACCGACGGCGAGCACCTCTTCGCCGCATGGCTGAGCCTGTTGGATGAAGAACCAGGCGACGCCGCCGCCGGCCTGCACGCCTTGCAACGGCTATGCAGGCTCGTCACGGAGGAAGCACGCAGCAGTGGGCGCCATGCGCAGATCAACATCCTGGCCAGCGACGGCGAACGCGTCTATGCGACCCGTGCCGGCAGCCAACCCACCCAGAACTCGCTGTACCAACTGAACGATGGGGAGGAGTTCCCGGATGCATGGGTCATCGCCAGCGAGCCGCTCTACGATGATCCTCTGTGGGAACCGATCAGCCCGGATTCGGTCGTCGTCTTCGGCCGCGACGCACCGCCGGTCCGCTTGACGGTCTAGAACAGGCGGGCGATGAGGAAGCTGGTGACCACCCAAAGGATGGCCGCCATGACGCCGATGATGGCGCCCTTGCTCCAGTTGGTGCGGAAGAACACCGCGATGACCAGGGCCACCGATGCGAACGCCAGGCCCACGGCGGCCCAGACCGGCAGGCCCAGCCGCAGGCCACCGACCTGGACGACGCCCGCCAGCAGCGAGCCAAGGAACGTGCTCAGCAGTGCGGCGACCAGGGAACTGCGGTCGATGACCATGCGGGCGGCGAAGTAGACGAACAGACTCGCCACGATCCATGCGACCAGGCTACCGACCAATCCGCCCTGCGTCGAAAAATGTTCCATACACTATATGCGGGTGTGCTGGATGAAAAAGCCGCCGGAACAAACGCTGAACGGTGACCGGGTCAATGGCGACGACGCAACTCTGCCAAGACGGTCGCCATGTCCACGCCTGCGCCACGAAGCCCCATGACGAGGTGGTACAACAGATCGGCCGCTTCGTGCTCGAGTGGATCGTCGTTGTCTTCGCCTCGTAGCACGGCGCCGACTTCGGCGGCTTCTTCCTCGATCTTTGCCGCCACGAGCCCAGGGTCGGCCAAGAGTCGGTCCGTGTACCGGTCCTGAGGGTCCTGTTGGCGTCCGCGGGCCATGCGTTCGAGGGCGCCGATGAACCCGGCCACGTCGGTGGCGTCAGACCAGCACGTGGTCGACCCGGTGTGGCAGGCGGGGCCGGTCTGCTCCACGGTGGCAAGCACGGCGTCGGCATCGCAATCAAGCGCGAGCGAGACAAGGCGCTGGCGGTGTCCGCTGGTGGAGCCCTTCTGCCACAGGGCGCCGCGGCTGCGGCTCCAATACGTCATCCAGCCCGTCGCTTGTGCCTGCTCGAGAGCCTCACGGTTGGCCCATGCCAACATCAGGACGCGCCCCGTGACGTGGTCTTGGGCCACGACCGGAACAAGACCATCCGTGAACCGGACCGCGTCAAGATCGATCATGGCCGCACCGCCACGCCGGCTTCGGTGAGCAGCGCCTTGACCTCGGCGACGGTGGCATCGCCATCGTGGAAGATGCTTGCCGCCAGCGCCGCATCGGCGCCGGAAGCAAGGGCCGCCACGATGTG
>JBFIDG010000002.1:0-35436 GCA_041581335.1 Thermoplasmatota archaeon | reverse complement strand
GGCCGCTGGCCTCGGCAACCCCGGCATCATGTGCACGCACACTTTGTACCCCGCGTCGCGGGCGGCACGCATGGCGTGGCGGGCGTCCTCTACGTCATGGCCCCGGTGCGTGAGCTTGGTCACCTCGTCGCTGAGCGTCTGGATGCCCAGCTCGATGCGCGTGGCGCCTTGGCGCAGCATCGCATCGATGTGGGGCTCGAAGCACCAGTCCGGCTTGGTCTCCACGGTGAGGCCGATGACGCGGCACCGCGTCGACTCGTTCGTGGCCATGGCGGCCCTGAGGCGGGCCAGGCGCTCATCGGCAGACCACGAGAGCCATTCCTCGACCGTCGAGGTGCCTTCCACGTCCTCCTCAGCAGGACCATCGTTGCACGCCTCGTAGATGCCGTGGATGAACCAATCCTGGTAGGCCTCTTCACGGGCCGGGAACGTCCCGCCCTGCACGACGACCTCGATCTTGTCGATGCTGTGCCCATTGCGCTCCAATTGGCCCAGTCGGGAGCGGACGATCCGGTACGGGTCGTAGGCATAGCGCTTGGCCCGCATGGTGCTCGGCTCGAACCCCGTGTATGACTGGGGGGCGTCCACATCAGGTCCCCCCGGGCAGTAGATGCACTTGCCATGGGGACAGCCCGCGGGACTGCTCATCACGGCGACGATCGCCACGCCGCTCTGGCTGCGCATGGGCTTCTTCTTCAGCAAGAAACCCCACGCCGCTGCGTCATCGGCGTCTAAGAACGGGATGAACTCCGGATCCTGGGGCATCCGCTCGGCGCCGAGGCGCTTTGCGATGCGCTGCTTGGCCTGCTGCAGGCTCTGCTTGTCCGTCACCTTGCCGGCCCTGATCTGGGTGGCGATGGTGGCCGCCATCTCTGGCAGCCAAGGCTCCATGGCGCGGCCAGGTCGGCCCTGGGTCATGGCCGTTGCCCTAGTTGCGCCAGCTGGAGGGGCTCAAGAACAAGAGGACGGCGAAGACCTCGAGGCGGCCGAACCACATCAAGATGGCCAGCACGGCGCGGCTCGGCGTGTGCAGGTCGTCGTACGTATCGAACGGCCCGACGATGCCCATGGCGGGGCCGGTGTTGCCGATGGCCGCCGCCGATGCGGCTGCGCCGTCGAAGATCCCCAGCGCGGGTTCCATGGAGATCAATGCGATGGCGCCCACCATCCACGTCGTGATGAACGTGAAGAAGAACGCGATGATGGTCAACAATGTGTTCTCCGGCAGGCCTCTGCCCCCGTGGCGGACGGACATGATGGCCCTGGGATGCAGGAGTTTGCGAAGTTCGCGGCGGGCCACCTTCAGCAGGAGCACGATGCGCAGCACCTTCATGCCGCCGGAGGTCGAGCCGGCCATGGCGCCGACGAACATGGTGACCAGCAGAAGCGAGCGGGCCAGCGTCGGCCATTGGTCGTGGTCGACGATGGCGAAACCGGTGCTCGTGGCGATGCTGACGACCGTGACGATGCCGGCCCGCACGCTCTCGGCGAACGGGTCTCCGTCGAGCGTCAACAAGCCCACGGCGCCGATGGATGCAGCGGTCAGGAAGAAGACCATGGCCCGCCACTCACGGTCTTCAAAGATGTGGCGAGGGTCCTTGCGCACGTAGTACATCAGGGCGAAGCTCGTTCCGGCCACGAGCATGGCCGCCACGGCGACGGCCTCGACCCAGGCGCTCTGGAAGTATGCTAGGCTCTTTGTGTGGTTGCTGAAGCCACCGGTGCTGACGGTGCTGAACGTGTGCACGACCGCGTCCATGAAGCTGGCCTTCCATCCGGGCTTGATCCCGGTGAAGCGGATCGTGATCAGGTAGGCGACGTAGGTCAAGACCGTGAAGCCGCCGTAGAGGGGGGCCATGGCACGGGCGGTCTCCGGGATGCGCGGGCGCAACCGTTTGCCGGTGGCCGTGACGTCGGCCGCGAGCAGCTGGGCTCCGGCGTGGGTCAGCCGCGTCAAGAATGCGATGCCGACGACGACGATGGCGAAACCGGCGAGCCATTGCAGCATACTCCGCCAGAACAGGATGCTCGGCGCGACGCTCTCGATGTCACGCAGCGTCGTGGCGCCTGTCGCCGTCACGCCGCTCATGGCCTCGAACCAGGCATCGATGGGATTGGGCAGCACACCAAGCATGGGGAGCGCCGCCACGAAGGACATCATGAGCCATCCTCCTGCGACGGCCATGTAGCCCTGTTTCTCCGTGAGCTCGAAGTAACGCCGCGGATGGGTGATCAGCCACGCGCCGTGGCCGACGGCGGACGTCATGGTCCCGGCCGCCAGGAACAGCAAAGCCGTGCTGGGGGCAGGGATCCCCGCGATCGAGATGTCCCAGGGGTCATACAGCCAGGCGACGACGAACGGGACAAGGAAGAACGGTCCGGCGGCCCGCATGACGCCCGCGATGGTCGTCACGACGGCCGTGCCGTTCTTCATCGGAAGAGACGCTCCAGACGCTCCACCGACTCGGTGAGCGCGTAGGCGACGATGAGGTCGTGGCCTTGGATCGTGTCCCTGCCGCGAGGCAGGATGACATCCTCGCCGCGGACGATGGCCGCGATGATGGAATGGGGTGGCAGGCCGGCCCGTTGGATCGTCTTGCCGACGATGCCGGCGTTCTCGGGGACCCGGATGATCATGATGCGTTCTTCGCCGAGGTTCTGCAATTGCAGTTCTTCGTTCTGCGGGTGGACATGCTTCAGGATGGCGCCGACGGTGCTGAGGCGGGGCGCCACGGCGAGGTCGATGTCGAGGGTCTCCAGGAACTGCTTCAGCTCTGGCTGGTTGATGACGGCGACCGTCATAGGCACGCCGAGCTGCTTGGCCATCAGCGCCGCCAGCACATTGTATTCCTCGACGCGTGTGGCCGCGACGAACGCATCGAAGGTGTCGACGTTCTCTTGGATGAGCAAGGTGCGGTCCGTCACGTCGCCGTGCACGATGAGGGTCTTGGTGAGGCGCTCGCCGGCTCTGCGGCAGCGCTCGGCATCGGGATCGACCAGCACGACGTCATGCTTCGTCTGTTCCAGCAGGCGTGCCAAGTGCACGCCGATGCGCGTGGCGCCGGCGATCATGACACGGCGTACGGGTTTGTTCTGAGCGACGGTCTTCAAGCGGCCGATGTATGGCTCGACGTCCTTCAGGACCTCGGGGCTCAGCAACGCCATGAGGAGGCGGTCGTGGACCTGGAATCGGGTCGTGCCACGGGGGATGATGACATCGTCGCCGCGGTAGATGGCGAAGAGGTTGAAGCCGGCCGGGGGCTCTACCTCTTGGACCTGTTTGCCTGCGACGAACGCCTCGCTCGTGACCCGGCCTTCGGCGATGTGGACCTTGCCCTGGGCGAACACGTCCGCGTTGAGGAGCTCGGGCTGTTTGAGCAGGCGCCGGATGCGGATCGCCGCGACCATCTCCGGGCTGACGGCCATGTCGATCCCCATGGCCTGGTATTCGTCGGAGTACGGCACGTTGAGGTATTCGTTGTCGTTGATGCGTGCGATGGTCCGCACGCCGTACGTCTTGGCCAATGCGGCGGCGATCATGTTCACCGCGTCGTCGCCGGTGCAAGCGATCAAGAGGTCCGCTTCGCGGACATTGGCCTCCTCTTCGAGGATGCGCTTGTTGGCGATGTTGCCGTGCACCGCGAGGACATCCAGTTCCTGCAAGCGCTCAAGCCGCCGTGCGTCGGCCTCGACCACGGCCACATCATGGCCTTCGTCCCGCAGGGCGCGCGCGACGTGGAAGCCGACTTCACCTGCACCACCGACGATGATGTACATGGTTGAGGCCTCGACTCGGGCTCTGGTTGTATAAGACGTTCGGAAGCCCGCAGCGCTGATATGTGGCAGCGGCTGCCTTCAGCAGAAGGGCGGCGAGACGACCTTGGCGGGCTGGCGCCTGCCGCGGATGTCCACGTCGACCAAGTCGCCTGCATCCACGCCGTTCAGGTAGGCAAGTGCGATGCCTTGTCCGAGGGTCGGGCTCTGGGTGCCGCTGGTGATCTCGCCGATGTCGTCGTCGCCTTGGAGCACGCGGTAGCCATGGCGCGGGATGCCTTTCTCCTGCACGAGGCCCCACAACAGGGCGTGGTCGGTCTCTTTCTGTTCGGCCAGGGCGGCCCTGCCCAGGAACTCATGGTCCCAGTCGATGCAGAACGCGAGGTTGGCTTCGAGGGGGCTGCGGCCTCCGGCGAACTCGTTGCCGGCGAGGCAGTAGCCTTTCTCGAGGCGGAGCGTATCCCTGGCGCCCAGGCCGATGGGCCGCAGGCCGTCTTCGGCGCCGATGTGCATGAGGTGCTCCCAGACCTGGACCGCCTGGACGGCTGGAACGTAGATCTCGACGCCCTTCTCGCCCGTGTATCCGGTGCCGCTCACCAGGCAGCCGGCGCGGGCGATCTCCATGACCGCGATGCGATGGAACTTGGGGGCCTCATCGGTGCTGGCTCTGGCCAGGATGCCCCGTGCCTTGGGGCCTTGTAGCGCAAGGATCGCCCAGTCGCTGGTCTCGTCGGAGACGACGGTCTCGTCTTGGGCGTGCGCCGCGATGTGCTCCTGCGCGATGCGGTTCATGCCAGCGTTGGGGATGACCAGGAAGCGTTCCTCTTCCAGGCGGAAGACGAAGGTGTCGTCGAGGATGGTGCCATCCTCGTTCATGATGCACGTGTAGTGGCCCTTGCCAAGTGGCAGGGCGGCCGCGGGGCGCGTGGTGACGGCGCCGATGGCGGCCGCAGCGCCGGGGCCTTCGACCCACAGGTTCGACATGTGGCTGACGTCAAAGAGGCCGGCGCCCTGGCGGACGGCGGCGTGTTCGTCCTTGATGCTGCCGTAGTGCACCGGCATGTCATATCCGGCAAAGGGGACGAACGTCGCGCCGGCGGCTTCGTGGGTCGCGTATAGCGGCGTGCGGAGGGCCACGGCGCGGCGAAACCGGCCGGGTTGAAAAGCGGGCGCCACCCATCCGGTGCGCGTTACCGGCGGTCTGCTCGACTCAGCTTGACCTCAGGAGCCGCCGGATGGCCTGGATGCATTCATCCACCGTGTTGACGCGGGTCACGCCGTCGCCGAACCACATCTCGTCGAGGAAGCCGAACAGGATGGTGGGTTTGCCGAAGGTCTTCGAGTAGGCGACCTCGTTGAGTGTGCCGTAGCGGCCAGGCAACGCCACGACGACGTCGCTCGTCAGGATGTTGCTCATGTTGCGGGCGAACCCGATGCCGGTGAAGATGCACAGATCCAGGTGTGGCGCGACGTCGCCATCATCCCGCATCCCTGGGTGGAGGCCCACGACGAATCCTCCGGCCTCGTGGGCGCCTTTGGCGGAGGCGCGCATGACGCCTTCGTCGCGGCCGCCATTGAGTAGGATCCAGCCTTCTTTGGCGATGGCGGCCCCTAGTTCTTCCGCTAGGATCTCTGTGTCGCCCGACACTGCGTGTCCGCCCATGACGCCGATGACCGGCTTCCGTGCCACATCCCCAGATGGGTGTGCCGGACTTAGAGCCTGTCCATCAGGGCAGCGTGCAAGGTCGGGTGGTCTGGGACGACGAGGTCGGCTGCCCCAAGGTCGTTGCTGGCCAGCGTCGTGGTGATGGCGATCACTTCGCCGTAGCCAGCCGCCTTGGCGCTCTGCACGCCGCGCACGGCGTTCTCCACGGCGATGCAGTCCTCAGGGTCTACGCGCAACGCCTGCGCGGCGCGGGCATAGGGCTCCGGATGTGGCTTGTCCATCTGGTAGGTCTCCTGGCTCATGATGGCCTCGAAGCGCTCCATCAGGTCCGGGATCAAGCGCGCCAGGTTCTCCAGCCGGGTGCCCGTGACGACCGCCGTGGCCGTCCGGTCCTGCACCGAACCGACAAGGGATGCGGCGCCCGGGTACAGCGACGGCGCGCCTGCTTCCCGGAACAAGCGTTGCTTCTCGTTCGCCAGCCCGGCCACGTCCTGCAAAGCGACGCCCGCGGCCACGGCGAGGTCCTGGATGATGGACTCGCTGCGGGCGCCCTCGAGCAGGTAGATCTGGCGATCAGTGACCGGGATGCCGAATGGCTTCAGCAGGTCCCGGTACGCGGCCGCGTGCTGGGCCATGCTGTTGCAGATGACGCCGTCGAAGTCGAAGACCACCGCGGGCATAGCTTGGAGGTGTGGTGTGCTGGCATTAGCCGTTTCGCGTCGGGGCGGGCCCCGCGGGCAGGCCGTCGGCGCCTTGCGCTATGGGTCTGGACATCGGTGTGTCGGCCCCTCGCGACCGCCGCCACGCCGACCGTGCGCGTGGCTGGGCGCCGAGGCCGGAGCCCGGCCGCCATGCCGGCGGCCGGCTTGGCGCAGGCATCGTCTGGGGTCGCCTCCCGCCGGCCCACACCGTCGCCACGGCGCCGATGGCCCTTTCTGGGAGGCCCGCGTGGTCCGCCCATGGACCCGACGACCGTACCGCCGGAGGCGCCGTGAGCGAGACGGTCCGCCGCAACCAGGATGCGAGCAAGAAACGCATCCAGATGGCCGCGAAGCGGCAGAAGATGCCAGACAGTCCCCCGGGAGCCAATCTGCGCCAGAGTCCCGCCGGGCGCCGTTTGGCCGCACTGGCCAAACGCAAACTGCAAGGCGACTAGGCCCCCGGGCCGGCGACGGCAGGGCTAATCAGAGCGGACAGCCTGCAAGCCCCTATGCCCGAGGAGAAGAAGCGCAAGAGCCTGCTCGACGAGGTCGAGGACCTGACGGCCAAGCGCCAGGAGAAGAAGGGCAAGAAAGAGGCCAAGGGCGACCTTGACCTCGATTTCTGGTCCTAACCGATCGGGACCATCAATTGCTGGCTCGCGTGGCACACCGTGCAGACGCAGGAGCCCGGGTCATCCGGACGGATGACGTGCTTGGCGACGTCTTCACAAGAGTTGCAGTAGCTGTCGATCAGCCTTCGGTCGCTCATAGGAGGCCGACAGGCGGGCGCTCGGTTAACGGCTTCCCCGGATTCCGCCAAGGAGTACTTGCGCTCGAGTGGAAACAAAGGGGTCGAGATGGAGCCTCCGCTGAGGGAGACAAAAAAAGAGGCGGTCCCGACGCGATTCGAACAGGCCAACAGGAGGGGATCGGGCATTAGGGTGGGCCAAAATCGCAACCTCATGACAACAGGAGAGGCGGGTGGGGGCGTTTTTCCAACTAATGTGTCCGGCGCGGCGGGTTTGTTGTGCTTGCACCACTCCGTATCCGTATTAGCCCGGGGGGTGTGGCAGACGCCGCTGGTCGGACCCTATTGTCTGCCCCGTCTGGTCCACGTGGTGGTGGCTAGCATCAATAGAAGTGCGACGGCGGCGACGCTGCTACTCTGTTTCTCCCGCGCAGTCAGCGCATCGATCTGAGGCAATTCTGCCCTCGAATCAACCTCCGCCCGAATGCCGGCGGCAGTCGCCGCCGAGCCATCACTGGGGGACGCCCGCACAAAGAACGATGCCCCGTCGCCATCGCGGGCGCCTATCGGAGCCTCTAGCTGAACTGTAACGAGTACGGGGCCTTCGGTAAGCGTCGGGCGATTCTTCGAGAACGACAGCCTCCAGCCCTCGGGGACTCCTAGTCCATCGAGTTCCACGACAGCTCCGGCAGGGCCGCTCACCGTCATGTGATAGTTAACGCGGCTGCCTGGATTGACGAGTTGGAACCGCGGCTCCACGCTCAACGACAACGAACTCAACGAACCTTCCGGGATGACGTCCTGGTACTCTTCGAGCGGCAACGTGATGCGGCCGCCGGGCATGAGGTTGAGATCTAGGCCGGTGTTGGGTTGATCGACGAAATCAGCGAACACCGTAAGCACCATGTTCTGGCCAGGCTGGTATGCTACTACGTCGACACCGGGGAGCCTGGCAATTGGAATCGTGACCTCCTGGCTCGAGGCGAAGGTACCCACGTCTAGACTTCCTGAGGCCAGCTTCAACTGGCCGTCTGCTCGCTGAACGCTAACGACGGCCTCGAGCTGGACTTGTGAGATTGAGCCATCCCTAGTCAATTCTAGCGGCAGGACAAGCTCGCTTGCATCGTCAGTGAAGTCGAGGCCTAGGCCTAATGATGGTGTCAAAGGAATCTGCCAGCCGTGTCGAGTGCCCACGGCCCCGGCGGTGACCGGGACCTGGGCATCCTCGGCCGCATCAATGGCGGTTGTCATGAACGCGTCATTGTAGTAGAACCCTTGAACCTCCTCGGAGACGGTATCGCCGGCGTCGCTCACGGGGTTGCCGCGGCTTCGTTCGACGGTGTATAGGTAGAGCGTCGGATGGTGGCCGCTTGGTTGCGCCGTCTCAGTGTAGTATACCGTGTATTCAATGCTGGCTTGCAGCGCGCCCGCTTGCAGCACTTGCACTTCAAATGCTTGCTGGGTGCCATGTTGGTGGTGACCTGTGGTGCTGACGGCAATGCTAGTGACGACGCTTTGCCGGTCTTCGAGGATGATGGGGTTGGCTAGGGGGTGGGCCTCCCAACCATTTGGTAAATCCGTTGCAAGAAGTTCCAGTACGGCTTGCGAGCCCTGGAAGTTGGAAAGGACTAGGGGGAATAGGAAAGTCGTGGGGGCGCCGTTGCTTGATCGCAGTGGGTTGGGGCTGGTGGCAATGATGCCTTCCGCGGCGCGGCCGATGCTTTGGAGAGTGATGGCGAGTTCCCCTTGGTCGGGCATGCGGTCCTGGGCGATTGCGGTGGGGGTGGGGCCGGCGGCCCCGGCGCTGCTTGCGATAATTGCGTCGTATCCGCTGGCTGTTCGGATGGAGATGTCCGTGAGTTGGTTGCCCGGCACCAGGGGGAGGCCGCGCTCCGTGGTGATGTTTTGCCAGGGCAGGCCGTAATACAGGATGCCCGTTTCATCTGCCTGAAATTCGATTGGCGCGCTCTTGCGACGGTAGTCTCCGAGCGCGGCATCGTAGGCTTCAAAGGTCACGTCGTATGCGGGGGCGCCGCCTTGTATTGGCACCGTGCGAGTTGTTAGTAGGCGGTATGATTGGTTGCCTGCGGCGAAGCCGATGGTGTAGCTGGCTTGGGTGCTTTCGACGCCGGCCGTTTGGGGGAAGCCGGCGGTGGTGATTTGGAGCCAAAGTGCGGCCGGGGTTTCTTGATATTGAATTGACTTGAGGTCGGTAGCCTGGAATTCCGGGCGATTGCCCGCCGGCGTCGTGACGTCGCCGGATGGATCTGTGTCGAGTGGTAGCCATGCGTCCGTCGGGGCTTGGCCCATGGCCAGTGGGGCAATCAAAATGGCGGCGAGGATGGCCGATTTCGGTACTTTCATGGATACACCGAGCGGTGGTGCGCAAGCGCGTGGGGAGGAGGGGAAAAGGAAGGGGGTTGCCGTATTTCTACAGTCCCACGCGGATGGTTTCGCACGCTTGGCCAGGCCTGCATGGTTCTGGCACAAGGCAGACGCTTCCCGGGCTAAGGATCTCCTGGACCACGCAAGCCAGGTTCTGAGCGGTGTTGTGGGCCTGGTATTGCGCGCCTTCGGGCAGGTTGGAGATGGCGTTACTGCAACTCTGCGAGAGGAGAGCGCCGCCGCCGCAGTGGTCCCGGACGTCGTACGCGCAGGAGGTTGCGCTGGCGCACTGGGCTGCCGATGCGCTTGGCACGACGGCGAGGGCGGACAGCAGCAAGATTCCCGTAATTAGGTACAGTTTCATATTATCACATTCCGACACGAAGGTCGGCAGATGAAGGGAACACGGGCGTGACTTAAGCTTCGTCGCCAGATTCGTACGATTGGTGGCCCCTTGTCGCTGGTCGCGGCATCGCGTCCTTGTTGGTGGTCGTCCCCCTGACCCCGGATTTGGCTGGTGCACGGCCTGCGCATGCCGTAATCCTATGCCGGATTTTCGGGGTAAATGCCCGGGTTTGTGGGGGTGTGATGGGATTGCTGGCGTGGGGTGTCGTTAGACATGGGCAAAGCCATGGCGTCGTGGAGGTCGATTTCCAACGCGGGGGCAGCTGGATCACACAAGTTCCTGACTCGTATTAGTTGCCGACTAATAACGTAGGATACAGGGCTGGGTGTGGGTTGCTAAGCCGAGCGGTGCTCGGCAAAAGTTTGATGCTGAGGGGTGGTGCGCCGGGGCACCGTGGCTGGGGGTAGCGGTGGGGCGCGGCGGGTTTTAGGCGTACGCTGCAGAGGGGTCGGAGCTCTCCAATGCGTGGGTCAAGGATTCACGGGTTCCATATGTCGAGCGCAATTCGTCGAGCAGTTTTTGAGCGTCGTCGATCAGGCCGAGGCCGATGAGTGCGTGCCCCTCGAGAATGGCTCGCGCGCCGGCGTCGATGTCGGGGAGTCGGCCCAAGTTGTCTCGTACGATTTCGTAGTGACCGAGCTTGATTGCTGCCACCATGGTCATCACTTGGGCGTCTCCTGCGTGGCGTGAGCTTGCGTGGAATGTGGCTGCGTGCCGGGCGACGTAGCGGTAGTCTTGGGCTGAGAAATGGGCTACGAGGCGTTTCCATCGCGTTCCGTATGCGACCAACCCTAGGGCCAGGATGGCGAGTCCTGCAATCATCAGCGCCTGTATGGCTGTACTTGATTCAGGGCTGATTGGTGCAGCCATGGCGTTGCCGTTGTCGTGGGTTTCGGGGGTTCGGATGGGGTCTGTTGGGGCCTCGATTGGCTCTGTGCCGGATAGCCCGGGCCTTTCCTGTTGTGCGATGATAGCGTTTAGCGTGTGGTTGTCGATTCGGCTCGTTTTGATTGTCAGGTTGCCCTCGAAGCTCTGATTCGTGCTCCCGTCTGGTGTTCCTGTTACCGTTGATTGCTTGATGTTGACTTGGCCCTGGAGTTGGAATTCCTGGGTTCGAATGAACAGCTGCTCGATGTGTTGTGGATCGAGTTGCATGGTGGCGGTGCCTTCGCGGACATGGAATACGAGCAGCTGTTTGTCCAGCCCTTGGGGGTGCCTTCCGGCAATGGGTTCGCCGTGTGGTCTCTGTCCGCTCCAGGCCGCTTCTGCATCTCCATTGACTGTGAAGTTCCAGCTCCAGAATGCCATGGTGAATGGGGCGTCGAACGAGATGGTCGTGGCGGCGTGTACGGCGGCGCGAGGGTCCTTGGCGAGGGTCACGTTGAACTCGTTTCCGGTTTGCCAGACGTACTCTGGGAACCCGCCTTGGCTTTGCGAGTGGGGCTGGAGGGTCAGGTCTGAGAGACCTGATATCGTGGCCCCGTCAGGGGCTAGTACGTTGAGTTGGAATGTTGGTTGAATTGCTGCACCGACGGCGGTCACTTGGCCTTCTGCAAGCGTGGAGACCGTTGTTTCGGGGAAAATTGGGACGGTGGTGCCGCCGGAGTCTTGGTACCAGGCTTCGACGCTGATGTCGGTTCCGTCGATGATGATACCGTCCGCCCGGGGAGGTTCGAGTCCTTGGGCGGCGTCAATTTGGACGTAGCTCGCTTGGAGGTCGAGTGTTTCGCCTGTGATGGCCACTGACTCCGCCGTGAGGCTAACGGCACCCGCCGCGGGTGCGACTAGTAGCATGATAATAGCGGCTGTTGTGCAGTGGAAACGGGCGTGCGTCATGGTCGGATGCAGTCGTAGTAGACGTGTACGAAGGGCGGTTGGTTGACGATGGCTAGCCAGCCTTCTGGGTCGCAGCGGGGCCAGTTGCTTGCCGGGTTGCTGAAAGATGTTTCACCGTTTGCCTGGATTTCCAGGATGTAGAGGGTGGCGTCGGCGGGGTTTGCGAGGGAGATGCCTCCATCGGTGGCCGTTACGCTGAGGCTGCCTTCTGTGCCGGTGCTATTGATCCAGTGGAGAGTCAGTTCGTCGATGGCGCCGAGCACGGCCCACGAAAGGTCGAGGGTGTCGCCGTCGACTGCACTCTGGAGCACTGCGCCGCCAGTGGCTTGGCCGTGGGTGGCGGTGGCGGTTAGGCTAAGGATGGTGGCTAGGAGAATGATGGTTGTTTTCATGATTGTGCGCTCCGTTTGGTTCGTTGACGGCTGGATTTTGTTGGGTGGCCGATTGGTCACTGTTGGGTGGTGGGTGGTTGGCGCCGAGTTTCTGGGCGGTTGCCATGCCCTTCGAGTTTAGCTCGTAGCGTGGGTGGTACGCGTCGGTGCGGTCGATGAGTCCAGCGTCCATGAGGTATCCGAGTTGGTTGTCTACTCGGCGGGCGGATTGGCCAGTGGCGCGGGCAAGATCGGCTGTGCCGCGGGTGCCGGCGGTGGATATGGCTTGGATGATGTCGCGTGCCAGTGGGGCCATTAGGGCGGCTTCTTGTTCGAGTTCTTTGCTGAAGCGACGCGGTGCGAGTCGTAGGGTTCTGCCGAGGCGAAATGCGTCGATTCGGCCATCGCGTTGTAGGATTCGGACGTGGTAGCTGATTGTGCCCCATGCCAGGCTTGCTTCCTGTTGGAGCCTGCTCTTGGTGATGCCGGGTTTGTTCTGGATGATGTGCAGCAGCAACTCCCGTGTCTCGTCTCCGCTGGCTCGCACGACACCCGACCTTGCGGTTGGAATTCGGCGGCTGAGGGTTAAGTGTGTGCGTTAAGTTCGTGAGATTGATTCGTCGCGGCCAATGGGCGCGGGGCTCTTGTGGATCGGCTTGGGCGCGAGCGCCGGGGCGTTAGCGCCAGTAGGTGAAGCGAGATTGGGGCGAATTTCGCGATTCTCGTGTGGCCTTTTTGTCGGAGCCGTCATGAACCACTAGGGGGCTTAGCTGGTTGCAGGGGGTTCCGCGCCGGGTGTTGTGAGCTTGGTGGGTGTGGTCGGGTGCTTGTTGGTTTGGATGGTTCCGTCGGGCATTCGTAGTGGGCCTGCGGCGAAGATGTCGAATCTTGCTTCACGCATGGGAGGCCTCCGGGGTGGGTTTGCTGGCGTGGCTCTTGCTTCGACTCAACCCCCAATGACGTCGGTGGCCTGTGCGAATTATTGAATGTGCGCTGCTAGTTGGTGGTGATGTGGACGGTTCTGGGTTGGGCGTGGCGTTGGGCGTTTTGTCCGCTGCGGGACCGTGGTACGACATCGCTGCCGGTTGCATCGTGGTGTGGATGGGCACAACGGATACTGCTTAATCCAAATCTTAAGGCTAGGAGACGCCTAATCGACGGTAGACTAGTCTGGCGCCGTTTTGGGTATGTCTGGGGGTCAGCCTAGGCTGCGGGGGAGGCTCGGGATGCGTTCCTTGGGGCCAGTTTTGGCCCGTCGGCTCGCGCCGCTCTACCGGAGACACGTGCGATAGGGTGGTTAATTTTTTGTTAAACCTAGCAATGTTCTATCGCGTCGGGGCGCTTGCCGCCTGCTAGAGCCGGCTCGTGCGGGCGCCCGCAGCACCCCATCGCCTGAATCGAATTCGAATTGACCAAGCGGGCTCGTGGATGTATGCCCCTGGGCCTCACGCAGGCTTGGCGGCTTTCGTTTCGGGGGTGGGTGCGGCTCGGGGCAGCGATGCAAAGTGTACCATGTTTTCCAGAATCGGGCTGATGATTGGTTCTTCCATCCAAAACGTGCGGGCGTCCTCAGTCCCCTCGACGACGGAGGCGATGGCGCGCAGTTCTGCCTCGAATGCTTTTTGGTCACCGGATGTGCGTTCCAATCTGGAACTTAGCGACGGATTCATGCGAAGTGCGTGACCCAACTCGGGCCAGCGCTCATTAAGGGCGGCCCAGCGTCCCCACTGGCTGGCGGTTGGCTGGCCTGGCTTAAGCATGCCACGCTGTTCGGCCACGTGCAACCAGATGCGGAGTCGGTTGACGAAGCGCTTAATGCTTCGTGGATAGGGAAGCTCGAGACGACGTACAATTACCTCCGTAGCCTGGTGGGCCGTTTGGGGGAGGGTTTTGACAAATATGAAATGCCGGCGTTTTCGCGGGCTGTTTCATAGGATTGGCTGGGAAGAGGTCTATTGGCGAGCCAACAGGAGAGAGAGGAAGCGGTCCCGACGCGATTCGAACACGTGTCAAAAGCTCCGCAAGCTTCCAGGATATCCAAGCTACCCCACGGGACCCTATGGCGAGCCGGCCGAGGCCAGCGCGCGTCCCCAGCACGCCGGGGACAAACTCGCCGACACAGGTCCCCTATATGAGCGCAACGACGCGCGCCCAGTTTTTGGTAAGCTGCGGCGGCGATCTGGGGCCCCGGGTCGGGGCTCAGGCCTGGAACTTGACCCACGTCCGCTCGTCCAAATCGATGACGTAGTTGGAGGTCGCGGACCCGGAGCCGCAGATGCAGACCTCGAGGGCGATCTCGTGGCCGGCATTGACGCCGTCGGGTAGGGGCGCTTCGAGGCCGTTCTCGCCTTCGATGGCTTCGTAGATGGTGCCGGCGATGATGAGGCGGGCTGCCGGTTTCATGTCTGCGATGACGCCCTGTTGCACAGACCAGTGGATCTTGATGAGGGCGGCGTCGCCGAAGGTCTGGTCGGCTTCGATGCTGGGTTCCAAGTTGAAGCGGTGGTACGTGTTTTCACTCGTGGGCGTGTTGCTGCCCGAGACGCTGCCCTTGGGGTCGGCGGTTGCGTCCATCCATTGCCGGTCGCCGTCCTTGTGCAGGTAGAGCGTCGGCGCCCAGTTGGGCGTGCTCGCAGCTGTGTCATTGCTGCTGGCCGTATCATTGCCCTGGGGCGCCGCGTCGCTGCCGGGCCCGGACCCGTTGCTCCCAGGTTCCGTCGCATCGCCGGATCCACCGGCGGCCGCATCGCCCCCCGTTGCCGGGTCTTGCGGTGCGTCGCCTTCGACGACGTCGGTGGCGGTGGGCTGGGTGCAACCGGCCAACAGGAGGCCAATGATGGCGAGGAATGGGAGCATGCGCATGGCGCCGCCGATTTGGCGGCCACTAAAAATGCTCTGCCAAACGCCCCTTGCATCTCCTTGGCGCGAGGATGATTTCCTTTCACCTCGCGAATAGAACGGACGCTCTGCGGGCTGGCCCGTGGACGCGTCGGGAGGCTGGCCTGAAGAACTGTGAAGGGCGCGACACCAACCCTTGTCCGAGCGGTCTTCAAGTACCTTGGACGGCGGCGCCTAAGAACGCATCAGGTCGACGCCGGCGACCGCCTCGAGCGCGAGGTCAGCATGCAGTGTCGGGTCGGTGGCGTCCCGTTGGGTCTGCGTGATGCCGAAGGCATCGAGGTGGGCGTCGTCGGCCACGATGAGGTCGTCGTCGATGTCGAGGCCGAGTTGTTCGCAGAAGTATTCGATGCCGGCGTGGCGCATCTCGCCCATGGCGACGACGATGCCTGTGCGGGCACCGTCGGGGAGCCCGATGTGGTCGATGGCTTCGCGGATGGTGCGGCGGGCCGCGAGGAAACGCGTGAACTCCACTTCGGGCCGGTCTGCCTTGGCGCGGCCTTCGGCCAGGGCCCGGGTGGCATGGAGTGCAGCGCTACGGATGTGGTCGAAGCCGACGACGCGGTCGTCGCGGACGACCTGGAGCGGTCCGAACTTCTGTGCACGCTTGGCCATGAACAGCACATCGTCAAGGACGAGGGGTCCCCGGACGCCCACGGCGGCGACCTGGAGTTCGGCATCATCGATCATGGTTGCATCCCCCATTGCCCCAGTCCTTGTTGGCCCTTTGGTGTCTCGTCCGCCGGCGGCGTCGGATCGGGGGTGGCCGCCTTGGGGGCCTGCTTGGGTCTCCCAGCAGGTTCTGGGGCGGAGGCATCGTCCTTGGGCGCAGCCTTCGGCTTCGGCTTGGCCGGTTTGGCCGGCTCTGGCCCAGGGTCTCCACCGACCTGTTTGATGAGCTCACGGGCCAGCACTTCGCCGAAACCAGGGAGCTTGGCGATGCGGTCCACGGGGGCGGTCTTCAGTGCGGCCGGCGTGTGGAAGCCGGCGGTGAACAAGGTGCGGGCACGGATTCGGCCGACGCCTTTGAGGCGGATCAGGGGCAGGAGTTCGGCCCTGACGCCGTTCTCGAGCCGGATGATCAGGTCCCCGATGGGGCGTTGCCAGTCGGGGCGCAGGGCGCGGGCCAGTTCGCGGAACGCGTGCAGCATCCAGCCTGCGGAGTCGATGCGCATGCGGATGTCGCCAGGGCCGATGCTGAAGCGCTCTTCGACCTCTTGTTGGGGGCGTTCTTCCATCCAGTCCCGCAGCAGGCACGCGGTCTTGACGTGGCTGAAAGCGTCCTCCAGGTCCTCTTCTTGGATCAGGAGTTGCGGGAAGTGTTCGTAGTAGGTCTCTTGGACCCAGCCATCGGATTGCCGCAAGTACAGCGGGTACAGGTCGGGGCAGCCGGCGATGACGTGCAGGGCGCCGAAGTCGCCGGGGACGTCCAGCGTGGATTCCAGGGCCTGGCGCATGCGCAGCGCCGACAGGGGGTCGATGTACAGGTCGCTGGTGCGTTTCCCGAACAACGTCGCCTTGACATTGCCTCCGTCCATCTCCACGAAGCCGTTCTCTTCAAGGAACCACAGCGTGTCTTCCAGGCGGTCACGGATGATCCACGACTCCGCTTGCTGGGCCCAGAAGGTGTGTGAAAGGAACTTCTCCAGCGACGCGGCGCTGTGGCAATAGTCTCCGGCGATGCTCGCCAGGGTGTGGATGCGCAGCGCGGCGTCGGCGGCCAGTTTGCTGGTCACCGGCTCCGGTTCTCCGCGCAGGTATTCCTCTTCGAGGATCTCCTTCATGTCCTCGTTCTTCGCAAGCAGCACCGCTTCGCCGTAAGGGTCGTAGCGGGGCCGTCCGGCGCGTCCCATCATCTGCTTGACCTCCATGACGGGCAAGGGCTGGTTGCCGGAACCCATCTGGAATCGCGACATGTCCCGGATGATGACGCGGCGGGCGGGGGTGTTGACGCCAGCGGCCAGGGTCGGCGTCGCGCAGAGGACCTTCAGCAGGCCGGCGCGGAACTGTTGCTCCACGAAGCGCCGCTGTTTGTTGTCCAGGCCGGCCGTGTGGTACGCGACGCCGGCCTTGCACAACTTGGCGAGCTTCTTGGCGGTGGGGCTCGGGTCTTCGCCACCCTCGATCTCCAAGACGGCCGCCTCGAGCTGCGCAAGATGCTCGGAGCTGAGGCGTTCGCGGACGACCCCACCGAGCTTCTGCGCTTGGGCTTCCGCCGACCGGCGGGTGCTGACGAACACCAGGCATTGCCCGCCGGCCGCCAAGGCGTCATCGACGAGGGCGGCCACGGGGTCGCCTGCGCCGTCCAGCATGCGGGGCTCCTGCCCAAGGAAGGAGAGATTGTTGGGGAGGTAAGTGCCGACGCGCAGGTCTACGGGGCGCCATTCGCTCAGGATGAGTTTGGCGTCGAGCCATTCGGCGAGTTCGTTGGCGTTCTTGATGGTGGCACTCAGGCCGACGATCTGCGCCTCCGGCAGCAGCGCGCGGAAGCGGCTCAGCAGCACTTCGAGGGTGGGTCCGCGGCCGGGGTCGTGGATGAGGTGCATCTCGTCGGTCACGATGCAGCCGATCTGGTCCACCCATGGGGTGCGGTGGCGCAGCAGGCTGTCCGCCTTCTCACTGGTGCAGACGATGATGTCGGCCGTGCCCAGCTTGGGGTCCTTCTCGTCCAGGTCCCCCGTGGCGATGGCGACGCGGGGTCCCAGTCCCTTGAACGCCTGCAGTTCTTCGAACTTCTCCGATGCCAGGGCGCGCAGGGGCACGATGAAGAGGCTCTTCTTGCCGGTGGCCAGGAAACGGTGCAGGATCGCGAGGTATGCGATCAGGCTCTTGCCGCTGGCCGTCGGGATGCTGACGACCACGTTGCTGCCGTCCTTGAGGGCGGCCCATGCGGCCTCCTGGGGCGGGTACAGGGCGGTGATGCCCTGGGCCTCCAATACGCGGGCCACGGGGGCTTCGATGCCGAGGTCCGTCAGGCCCACGGGCGTGCGAGTCCGCCCCCGTTGGTAAGGGTGGCGGAGGGGTCAGTGGAATCGGGCGGCCGTCGGCCGTCAGACCAACGGCAGCAGGAACAACCGGATCAGGCCCAAAGCCAATGCGACGCCGCCAGCCCAGCGCAGACGGAGATCCCCCAGGTCGACGCTGCGCAGCACCGCGATGAACGCGAACAGGACCCCCACCATGGTGAGGATCGCCGACACTTCGAGGGGTCCGAAGTAATCGAAGCCCAGTAGCTTGCGCCAGAGGACGTTGGGGGTGAAGCCGAGCAGGACGAAGATCCATGCCGTGACGACGGTCGGGTCGATGCCTTCCTTTGCCACGATGCCCGGGCCGCTGGGCTGGTCCTCGATGTCGGCGGTGGGCTCCACGGCACTGTCCACGCGGCGCCGACGTCGGGGTGCTTCTTGAACCCTACAACCTGACCTGGAAGCCGCCGATGCGCTTGCCGGCGCAACTGCGGACGGGTCGATCGATGAAGCGGGCAAGGATCTCGTCATCCGCAGCGACCCATCCTGCACGCACGGCCAGGTTGGCGGCCAGGGTCTCGGCCACGTCCGCGATACCGTCGGCGGCCTTGACCGCCAGGGCCTCCCCAGAGGGCCGGTGCAGGATGACATACAGCCCCGCAGCGCCCACTTTGCCCACGCAGTCGCCCTTGGTGGCGGCGCTCAGGAGCGTGCAGAAGCGCTCCTGTCCGGCCACGAGCTCCGGGTGATCGGCCATGGCGTCCAGGCAGGTCCGGCCCACCGGGTGCTGGTCAAGCCATTGGTATGTCTTGGCCAGTTCCTGGATGGACGTCCAGAACGTCGGCGCGCCGCAGCCATCCGTGCCGGTCTCCGGCCGACGGCCGATGGCCTGCTGGAACAGGTCCAGGAAGCGCTGTTGCAGCGGATGGGCCGGGTCGAGGTAGGTGGCGGTATCCCAACCATTGGCGACGCAGACCGTCAGGAAGCCGGCGTGCTTGCCGCTGCAGTTGTTCTGGATGGCGGTCTGCGGGCCGGCGTTGCGGACACTGTGCTTGGTCATCGGCGGATGGGTCGCGCAGTGCAGCGCCGAGGCGTCAAGGCCTGCGGAGGCGAGCATCTGCTCGGCCAGTTCGATGTGGCGAGGTTCGCCGGAGTGGCTGGCGCAGGCAAGCGCGAGCGCGCGGGGATCTCCGCCTCGCGTCGCCAATACTTCGGCGAACGGGATCGCCTGCAACGGCTTGGGCGCGGAGCGCAGATAGGACTCGGTCTCCACCAGGCCCCAAGAAGCCAGCACGGCGCCGTCGGCGGCGAGATGGACTGCGTGGCCGTGGTGCAATGCCTGCGTGCGACCGCTTCGCGTCTCCTCGATCAGTACCGGGCCCGGGTCCACGGTGGTCCCAGCCTGGCGCATGGGAAAAACGCCGTGCCTATGCGGCGGGGGTGAGCTCAGGCACCCAAGAGGTGCCGAGCGATGACCATCGCGCCCGGCGAGCCGTGCACGAAGGTCTCCTTCGGCCGCGTTGCGGCCTCAGGCATCGCTATGCACCCAAGAGGTGCCGAGCGATGACCATGCGCTGGATCTCGTTGGTGCCTTCAAAGATCTCGAAGATCTTGATGTCGCGCATGTAGCGCTCGACGGGGTAATCCTTGGTGTAGCCGTTGCCGCCGTGGATCTGCACCGCTTCGATGCAGGTCTTCATGGCCATCTCTGAGCCATACACCTTGGCGCGGCTGGCGGCGTGGGTGTAGGGTTGGCCTTGGTCCTTCAGCCAAGCGGCTTTGAGGTACAGGTTGCGGCTCGCTTCGATGGCGACGTCCATGTCTGCCAGCTTCCACTGGATTGCCTGATTGGCCGCGATGGGCTTGCCGAACTGGTGGCGCTCCTTGGCGTAGGCGAGGCTCGCTTCGTAGGCAGCGCGGGCGATGCCAGTCGAGGCGGCGCCGGCCATGACGCGGCCGGTGTCGAGGGTGCTCATGGCGACCTTGAAGCCGTCGCCTTCCTTGCCCAGCATGTTCTCGGCCGGGACGCGCAGGTCCTCGAAGAACAACTGGTTCGTGTAGCTGGCGTTGAGGCCGAGCTTGTGCTCGTTCTTGCCGACCGTGAAGCCAGGGCTCTTGGTGTCGACGATGAATGCGGAGACGCCCTTGGGGCCTTGCTCCGTCGTGCCCGTGCGGGCGAACAGGATGCAGGTGTCTGCGACGGCGCCGTTGCTGATGTAGATCTTCTGGCCGTTGATGACGTAGTCATCGCCGTCGCGCTTGGCGGTGGTCTTCAGGCTGCCCGCGTCGCTGCCGGCCTCCGGCTCGGTGAGTGCGTAGCAGCCGAGCTTGCGGCCACTGGCGATGTCCGGGAGCCATTTGTGCTTCTGCTCCTCGGTCCCCCACTGCAGGATGGGGCTGCAAGTCAGGCTGGCGCAGGCGCCGAAGATGACGCTGTGGCTGGCGCATGCAGCGGCCAGCTCTTCCGAGACGACGGCGAAGCTGATGGTGTCTGCGCCGGGGCCGCCATATTCTTCGGGCACCGTGATGCCGAGGATGCCGAGTTCGCCCATGCGCTTCGTGGTCTCGACCGGGAAGGAGTGTTCTTGGTCGTGCTTGCCGGCGACGGGGACAATCTCTTTCTGGGCGAATTCGCGCACCATGTCGCGGATCATGCGCTGTGCGTCGTTGAGCTCGAAATCCATATCGCGGGTGCGATGGTGGCGAGGCCACTTGAACGCGCCGCCTCGTCACGACACGACGACGGTGCCGACCATGCCGGTCCAGCCGCCGTTGTACGCTGCGTGGGGGCGGCAGTAGACGACGTATGTGCCGGGTCCGTCGAACGTCCATGTGGCGCTGTCGCCGCCGTCGATGGCCAGGTCGAACGTGGTGCCGTTGTCCCAGCCCGACGTGGCGGTGTGGAATGCTGCGTCGAGGTTCCCGAAGCGCACCGTGGTGCCTGCCTTGACCTCGAGGCGTTCGGGCACGAACTTGAAGTCCTTCAGCAGCATGGTGTCCGGCGGCACGTCGGCGCTGCTGCTGCTCGCCGCGCCAGTGCCGCCGGGCCGGAACGCCAGGACCGCGCCCGTGCCGGACAAGAAGCCGTCGCCGACGGTGGGCACGAGCAAGGTCCGGCTCGCGACGGACAAGCCGCCGAACACGGCGCCCGCGCCGGTCTCGGCCTCCCAGAGGACGCTGCCATCGTGCAACGAGAGCGCCTTGGCGTTGCCGTTGCCGTCGCCGGTGAACACGGCCCCGGGCACGATGGCCGGGTCGGAGAACAGGTTCGCACCCGCATCGTGACGCCAGAGGGTCTGCCCCGTCGTCGCATCGATGGCGGTCGTGGTCTTCTTGGTCGCGTGGTTCACGACCACGACGCCGTCCCAGTAGGCACTGTCGCCGATGATGCCCTCTCCGCCCTGGGATTCGCCATGGCTCCAGACGATCTCCCCGGTGGCGGCGTCGGCGGCCCAGTAGATGCTGGATTTCTGGCCGATGCCGACGAGCAGTCGGTCGCCTGCCGGGAAGATGGAGGGGGTGCTCCCGAAATCGTGGTCTGGATTGATCGGGTTGGCCTGGGTGAAGACGTCGTAGTCGATGGTCTGGTAGTGCCAGCGCATGGCCCCGGTGCGGACATCGAGGGCGACGATGGCATCGGTGTGTGCCCCTGCCGGCTCTGTGTACGCGTTGCCGGTGCCGAAGAACACCGTATCCTCGGCGATGGCGAGGCCGCCCCACACGGGCGCCCCGGTCTGGCCCTCCGGCACCAAGACGGTGCGCCACAGTTCGGTACCCGTCCGGGCATCGTAGGCCACGACCTTGCCACGGAAGTCCAGCGGCTGGTCGCCGTGGATGGCGATGCTCTCCTGGTCCGAGGCGACCCCGACGACGAGGATCGGCGCGTCGCTTTCCCAGATGACGGGGCTGGAATACAGGTGCGCGGAGGTGGTATCATCCACCGTCACGGCCCAGACGATGTCCCCGGTCTCGGCGGACAAGGCGGTCAAGGTGCCGGCGGCGTCACTGACGTAGGCGATGCCTTGCCACTGCGTGATGGTGCTGTCCACCTGGGCACCGTGGTCGCGGTGCCATAGCAGGTCGCCGCTCTCGAGCGCCACCGCGTAGACGGACCCTGACCAGGTACCGAACAGGACCCGTCCATCGGCGACCGTCGGCGTACCGGTCACGGCGCCATCCGTGTCGTAACGCCACGACAACCCCATCGACGGGATGTCTGCGAGGCCGAGGCCAGCATCGGGTGCCGCGCGGGACCCGAGCAGGTCGTGGCTCGGCATCGTCCAGTCGCTCGACGGCGGGGGTGCGACGACGATACTGCCGGGGTCTGGGAACGCGATACACCCACTCAGGAGGATCGTCAACACGAAGGCGATGCGGAGCACCTGGGTCACTGCGGCCGGGGCACCATGAGCCTTTCGCGCTATGCGAGCGGGTCGCCCAGGGTCGGCACGGGTCGCACCAGGTCGGCGCCTTCGTGGCTCTGGTCGTTGACGCGGCTTGAGACCGGGTAGGCGTCCAATACGTCCGCACCCGGCTGGGCCAGCGCCCGCAGGACCTCTGGCGGCGTGTCTGCGGCGGCCCAGGCGGCCTGCGCTTCGGGCGCCAAGACGACGGGCATCCGGTCATGCAGGCGCGCCATGACGCCGGCGGGCTCCGTGGTGACGACCGACACGCAGGGCGTCTCTTCGCCGCGATGTTCGCGCCAGCCCGAGACGCCGGCGAGGATCATGGGTGTCCCATCGGCTCGGTGCACGAAGAACGGCGCCTTCGCCTTGCCCTGGCGTCGCCATTCGTAGAACCCCGTCACCGGGACGAGGCAGCGTCCTTGGGTGATCGGCTTGCGCCACATGGGCGACGAGAACGCGGTCTCGATGCGGGTGTTGAAGATGTAGCGGCCATCCATCGGGAACGCCCATTTGCGCGTCTCGACGATGTGCTTGCCGCCGGCGACGCGGGCGACCGGGATCGTGCTGCCGGGATTGATGTTGAAGCGGTCTTCTGCGACCGCTGGCTCCTTGAGCGCCGCGGCGTAGGCTTCCTCGTCCTCAAGCCACGACTTCATCCATTGTTGCAGCACCGGATCGAAACGCCAGACGATGCGGCCGCACATGGGGCGCAGCACATGCTGGTCCGATGAAAGCGCTGGGGTCGCAGAACGTGGTGGATCCTACGGCCCGAGTCGGCGCGACAGCGGCTCTTGCCTCGTCAAGCGAAGCTTGCCGAGCCTACGACCCGCTGCGGCGCCCCGTCCACGAACCAAAGGACGCCGCGCTGGCCATCGGCGACCACGAGGCCCTTCTCGAGGGTGGCCTTGACGACGCCTTCTTGGCCGGCGCCAGGGGCGTCCTCGGCGATGCGGACCGGCACGAACTGCATGCCCAATCCAAGGTGCAGCACACTACCGGCGGCGAGGGGCGCCTTGCTGAACTTGGTGCGGTGAAGTGTGAAAGAGATCTTGTCACCCGACTTGTACGCGTGCAGGGGCGCATCCGCCGGCGCCAGGACCATGCCACGGTCGAGCTGCTCGGCCTTGGTGTTGCGCAGGGCAAGGCCCACGCGGTCGCCCGTCACGGCGGTGGGGACGTCGACGTCGTGGCACTGGATGCTGCGGACCGGGCAGATGACCTTGTCCGGCCAAGCGTACAGCGTCTCGCCCTTCTTCAGGGTCCCTTGCTGGACGACGCCAAGGATGACCGCGCCGACGCCCTTGACGTCGAAGTGGTGGTCCACGGGCACCACGACGGGGCCCTCCACGACCTGTTCAGGGGCCGCGGCGATGTGGGCCCGGACGGCGGGCCAGTCGGCCTCGGTCTGCATCGGCCAGGACTCGAGCGTGGTGCCTTTCAGGAGCGGCTTCAGCTGGTCGGGCTGGATGTAGTTGGTCAGCACGATGATGCCGTGCTTGATGCCGGCGGCGTCCGCGGCGAGGATCTGCTCGCCGACCTGGGCGTTGAGCGCCGAGACGACCAAGACCGCTGCTTCGGCGCCGTTGACCGCGTAGCTGAGGCACTTGAGCTGGTCGGGGTAGCGGGCCGGCACGATGGTGGTGACGTCGCGTCCAGCCTCCTTGTAATCATGGAGGTGGATGTCGCTCTGGGTCCCCACTTTGCCGACCTCGCGGCGGGCTTCAAGGTCTCCGAGCAGACAGGCGGTCACACCGGGCATGCATCCGCCGAGATGGAGGCGATACATAGCGCCGACGGCGCCAGCCGATGCCACAAGCGCTTAGGAGCCCCTCGATGTCGGCCCGCTGTGGAAGAGGTAGACTGCGGAGAATGTGGGAATCGCTACGATTCGCAGAGCAACGCATTCTGCCCGCGCTGCGGCAACGCGTCCCGCAAGGCCATCGACGCAGGCGCCTTCAAGCCAGGTCGCCATGACCCGCGCCGACGCCGCGCCCAGATGGGTGGCATCATCCTCGCCGTGCTGGGGGCCTTCGCCCTGGTCCAGGCCGGATGGTCCGTCGTCTCGCCAGCCGAGCTCGACGACGAGCAACTGGAAGCCTTCACCGGCGTCGAACTGCTGCGTGACCAACCCGGCGGCGACCTGCACATCCGCTGGCTCACCGACGGGTCCCCCGCGGCGGGCAACGTCACCTTTGCCGGGGCCAACGGCCAGGCATTGGCCAACGTCACCCTGGTCGGGGGCTGGTCCAACCTGACGTCCTCCGCGGTCGCCTTCGGCAACGCTACGCTCCAAGGCAGCAACGTCACGGTGTCGTTCTATGCGCCCGCCGGCCAGACGGTCACGGCCACCGTCGACACGGCGTCGCCGCCTGCATGGGTCGCCGTGGACCAGGTCCCGGCCACCCGCATCATCGCCGCCTTCCTGGCGTTCTTCGCGGCCTTCGTGACGCTGGGCGGCATCATGGGCCTGCGCCTGAAGGCATGGGGTCTCGCCGTCGCGGCAGGGGTCGTCGCCGTCGTGCCTGCCCTGTTGCTCGTCTTCGTGGTCCCCATCGCCGGAATCCTGCTGGCCTTCCCCACGGGGCTGGCCCTCGCCTTCATCATCGCAGGGCGCCGGCACTTCTGAACCGTGGGTGGCTGGGCCGAGGTGTGTTGCATGCCGGGCGGACCGCCAGCTGGCCGCTGATCGAGGTCGCATCCTCGTTGCGGCGTGGCCGGCGCCGATCCCGGGGTCGCCGCCTTCGGCGCTACCGCCCAGGTATCGGGAAGATCGGGGGGGCCGAACCCGTGCCTAGGCGATCTCGAGGGTCTCTTCCAGACCACACTCTGGGCAGACGATGTCGACGGGGCCGTCCTCCGGGGCCTTCGTCTTGAACGACGCCTGGCACTGCGGGCAATCGACCGTCAAGACGCGCTCCGTGATGCCACCGCCGCCGTACACGGCAGGCAAGGTCTCCCGAAGCTCGCACTTCGGGCACACGATGTGGGTCTCGTGGTAGGGGTCCTGCTCGACGTCGAACGCCGTGGAGCACTGGCCACAGGTGACCTTCAGGATGGTCGTCGGCGGCTGGTGCGGGCGTTTCCACGGCAGGACCGGGGTGGAGCCTCCGAGGGCGCGGACCTGCTCCCGCTCGCCACGCACCGCCTCCAAGGATTGGACGCGCGCATGCCAGCGCTCTTCCCGCTTGCGCTGCTTGCGGTCGAAGCGGCTGCCCGCGGCATACGATTCAAGGCGCGCCGCCTCGAGCTCGATGAGGAACGTCTTGTCCTTCTCCAGGCCGACGTCGATGTCGATGCCGTGGGCCTGATTGGATCGCTGCAGTTGCCAGTATTTGTTCATCCGGTCCTGGGTCCAGCCGATATAGAACCCATTGCCGATGATCGGCACGAGACCGGCCAGGCAGAGTGCCCAGGTCGGGCCGTACGCCAACGGCTCGTCCGCGTGCAGGTCGTTGTTGAGGTGCTTCGTCGTCCGGCACTGGACAATGAATGGCCCGATGACGGGCAGGACGAGGAGGGCGACGTTGAGGCGGTGGTTGATCCCAAGCGCCGCGTGCCCGTCGATCTCCTTGTTGAGCCGGTACAGCCAGACGCGTCGGGTGATGCCGAACGTCACGACGTAGAGAAGGACGCGTTGCCACACGACACGGTTCTTGCCGACGAACACAACGCGCACACGCCGTCGAGTCTGCGCGCGTGTAAGAAGGAATCGGAGCGCTCCTCCCGAGGCCCGGGAATGTATGCGGCTGGGTCCACAACCCTTAAGCCGATGGCCAACAACCAGCGGCCATGGAGTCCCGTGCCCTGTTCCTGGTGGTCAGCCTGATCGCCGTGACGCTGGCTGGATGCACAGAACCGACCGACACGGCAGACGGTGCCATCAAGATCCTCGGCATGCCCGCGGATCCCAAGACCGAAGCCGTCCGCCTCGAAGCGACCGTCACCGCTGACGAATACAAGTGGAAGATGGGCGACGGCCGCCCCATGCTCACCACGAAATCCATCGAGCACATCTACGGAGTCTCCGATGGCAAGTTCCGCGTCGAGCTCACCACCGTCAAGGGCGGCGAATCCACCATCCACGCCCCGCTGAACATCGAGTTCGGCACCGGCCAGAACTCTGCACCCAGTTTCCTGCTGGAGCTCGAGAACAACTGGGTACAGGTCGGCGAAGAGGTCACCCTCAGCGCCGCCGGCTCCACCGACGCCGAGAACGACCCGCTGCTCCTGCAGTGGTTCTGCCAGCGCAAGAGCGACATCGTCATCTCCACCGAAGGCGGTCACCCGCCGCCTCCCGGCGTCGCCTTCGGCTCCGGCTCCGCTGCCGCGTTCCCCGTCCAGGTCATGAACGGCACCGACGTCCCCGCCGCCGACCGCACCGTCACCGGCGACCTGTGCGAGAACATCGGCACCGGCGGCTTCAGCCAAGAGACCGGCATCCGAGGCGCCTTCGCCACGAAGGGCATCTACGAGATCACCCTCGCCGCCAAGGACCCGGCCAACCCCAACGTGGCCTCGACCGCGACCCTCTACGTCACGGACTTCGCCCGCATCACCGAGCCGGTCACGCACAAGTTCAGCGACACCATCCAGTATGGTGCCCCCGAGGCCGCCGATGAGGCCGCCCGCCAACTCGAACAGACCGAGCACATGCGCAGCCACGACTTCGTCATCGAGTTCCCGATCCTCGATGTCAAGGCGACGCTGAGCAGCGACGGCGGCGCCGCCGGGCCTGCCGCGGACCTGCAGTTCCAGATCCTCAAGGGCACCTCCAGCAAGCACGGCCCCACCGCCGAGCCCCTGGACAAGGGTGCTGGCTACCTGACGCAGGGCTCCTACACCGCTTGGGTCTACCTACGCTCGGGTGCCAACGTCAGCTACGACCTGGACATCACGTACACGTACGTGACCGACCCGGCCGTGCTGTTCGAAGCCCCCCACGCTTAGTCTAGCAGGCCCTTGGGCTTGCCCGACGAGTCCACAACCCTTTTGCCTTCCTTCTCCAACTGGCGGTATATGCGATGGCTCTTGGCCACATTCCTGCTCCTGACCGTCGGCCTGTCCGGCTGCTTCGGCTTCAACCCCGCCACCGGCGGCTTTGACTTCGTCCCCGGTGAGGATTTTGAACCCACGGGCAAGACCGTCCACCTGAAGGCCAGCGTCGCCGACTGGACGTTCCACGAGATCTTCCCCGGCTTCATGGCCAACATGTGGGCCTTCTGCATGGAGGCCGCCACCCCGGGCGACAAGTACTCTGAGGACGCCATCGAGTACTGGAACCCCATCGAGTCCGACGGCATCAACGCCCCTGATTCCGACCTGTCCAAGTCGCTCAACGGCAAGTGTAGTGTCCCGGCCCCCACCCTGCGCGTCCAACAAGGCGACCTCGTCAAGGTCGACTTCGCCAACCAGCACTTCCACTGCCACACCATCCACTGGCACGGCCAATACGTCCCCTGGGACGACGACGGGGTCCCCGGCGTCAACCAGGACAGCACCTGCACCGGCGAGACGTTCAACTACGAGTTCGTCGCCAGCCGCGCAGGCACCCTCTGGTACCACTGCCACGTGGACACCCAGTTCCACGTCATGCAGGGCCTGTTCGGCATGTTCATCGTCGAACCCCAGGACCAGCGCTGGGAGCCCAAGGACATCGACGCCGAGTACAAGCTCATCTTCAGCACGCTGAAGCGCGAGTTCGTCCAGATCACCGAGATCACCGTCGCCGACCCCCACATCAACCACAAGCACGGTGGCTGCGGCATGAGCGGCATGCAGAACTGCCAGAACCCCTCCGTGGACCTAGAGCCAGACACCTGGATGCTCAACGGTCGCAGCATCCCCAACACCATGGAGGACATGGTGGACACCACGATGGTGGTGAACGAAGGTGATCGTGTGAGGGTGAGGTTGCTGAACGCCGGCG
This sequence comes from Thermoplasmatota archaeon, assembly GCA_041581335.1. Lineage (GTDB taxonomy): Archaea > Thermoplasmatota > E2 > JACPAO01 > JAHFTW01 > JBFGSX01. The sequence continues at coordinate 7,353 of JBFIDG010000002.1, read as the reverse complement.
AGACCGTCGAGACGTTCCACACCCACGGCCACGACATGTACGTCACCCACATCGACGGCAACCCGCTCCACCCCAACGCCCGCTACTACGTCGACACCCTGACGATCGGCCCGGCGCAGCGCTACGACTTCGTCATCGACATGACGCAGCCCGGCATCTGGGTCGCCCACACCCATGTGGACAACCACGTTACCAACAGCGGACAGGCCCCGGGCGGCGCCCACACCATGATCGTCTACAAGGACGTCCTGGATGCCCAAGGCGGCGACATGCGCCCCTTCAAGGCCGAACTGTTCGGTGGTCTGCCCTACGTCCGCCCCCTCGCCATCCCGGGTGACGTGGTCGTCAACCGTGAGATCGATGTCCAGGGCAGCGCCAGTCCGCTGACCCTCGGCGCCGTCGATGCCGGCACCCAGTTCAACATCAGTCTGCCCTGCGCCGTGCGCAGCATGCAGGTCGACCTGCAATGGCGCCCGCAGCTGGCCCACCCGCAGGAGTCCCTCACCGTCGATATCCTCGACGGCGATGGCCGCGTCATCGTCGAGAACGCCCCGCTGGTCAACAACCAGTTCACGTTCAAGGCCGACCCCCGCAAGGATCCGTTCAACCCCACGGCACCCAACTATGGTATCGCCTGGCAACCCGGTGACTTCACGGTCCGCCTGCAAGGCACCGGAGGCACGGGCACCGCCATCGTCGGGATCATGGCCGACTACTTCCTCGAGGAGTCCGAGTTCACCTTCGACAGCCGCGACGTCAGTGGCACCGGCTGCGACCCGGTCGACCGGATCTACGATCCCAGCCCTGCCAAGCCGGACTACTGATGACAAGCCCAAACACCTTTAACGCGGCGCCTGTGGCACGGAACTGCTGAGGGAGCGGAAGCGATGTACCGTATCATCCAAATGAGCGACACCGTGCGGATCCCGCCGGAACGCATGACCGACGACCTGACCGAGACCATCGCACTACTGGTGCAGGAATCGTTCGAGGGCCGTCTTACGAAAGGGCACGGGATCACCGTGCTCACCACGAACGTCCAGCCTGATGGGCAGGGCAACGTCATCCACGGTGACGGCGCCATCTACCAGAAGGTCACCTTCGACGCACTCGCGTTCAAGCCCGACGGCCAAGAGGTCGTCGATGGCATTGTCGCCGAAGTCGTCGAATTCGGTGCCTTCGTCCACATCGGCCCGCTTGACGCGCTTGTCCACATGAGCCAGGTCATGAACGACTTCATGACCGCTGACGTGCACAACGAGCGCCTCGTCGGCAAGGAATCCGGCCGCTTCGTCGATGTCGGCGACAACGTCCGGGCCCGTGTCGTCACGGCCAGCCTGAACGAACTGTCCCCGCGCGAATCCAAGATCGGACTGACCATGCGTCAGCCCGGCCTCGGCAAGTTCGAGTGGATCGAAGACGACCGCATGCGGGCTCGCGAAGGCGAGGCCGCTGCTTAGGGGGCCCATCCCATGATGCGTGCCTGCAAGACCTGCCACTTCCTCGCGGAAGAGGCCATCTGCCCTAACTGCGGCGACCCGATGAGCAAGAACTGGAGCGGCATCCTCACGGTTGTCCACCCTGAGAACAGCCAGATGGCAGAGGCGATGAACATCACCAAGCCTGGCTCGTACGCTCTCAAGGTCCGGTAAACATGACGCTCAGCCTCGAAGACAAGCTGCCTAAGCCCGTCAAGGCCCTGCCCGACGACGCTCAGCGCATGTGGGTCGAGGAATACAACAAGGACTTCGGATGGCGCTCCAGCGAATCCCACGCTGAGAAAGCCGCCTGGAACGTCGTCCGCCGCCACTACCGCCTCGATGGCGAGTCGTGGGTCCCGGTCTGAGTCCATGACGGCGCGTGGCGCCGACCTGCGGCCACAGACGGCCTACACCCTGCCGGAGCATCTGCGCCCGGCACTCTCCGAGCCATGGGGCCCGGTCGTCGACACGGCCACGCTCGGTCTGATGCTCGACGCCGGGGACATCGTCCTAGCGGTCGGCGACATTGTGAGTACGACGCTCCAGGATCTGGGCATCACGCCACGGCTCTTCGTATGTGACTACAAGACGCTGCGCGGCGGCGAGGACCCAGAGCTGCGACGGCGGCTCGGCGGCTGGGGCGACCGCGAGATTCGGGTCGAGAACCCCGCCGCCATGGTGACGCGGGAAGCCTGGGATGCGGTCCGCGAAGCCCTGGGCCAACCCGCTGGGGTCACGACGCGCATCGTCGTCGACGGCGAAGAGGACCTGCTCGGTATTCCCTGCTTCATCGAAGCCCCGGAGGGCGCCATCGTCCTCTATGGGATGCCTGGTAGGGGTGTCGTCGTCTGCGCCGCCACGGCCGCTCTGAAGGCCAAGATCGCTGCACTGGTCGCCGCCATGGCCTGAGCCTGACTATGCCTGGCTCGGCTCGTCTTGGGCCACCGCTTCATGGATGAGGCTCGGCCACCGGGCCAACGCCACCTTGTCCAACCAATGCACCCCGTGCGGTCGCAACGTGGGCTCCTTCTCACTGGTGTAAATGAAGACCTGCACGCCGGGCCGGGCATCTTTGAGCGCTTGCGCCAGGGCCCAGCCGTCCCCGTGGGGCAGGTGCCAGTCCACCAGGACTGCGTCCAGGTCCTCGGAGTCCATCCATCGCACCGCTTCCTGGATGCTGTGGGTCTGGTCGGTGACGATGAAGCCCCCGCGTTCCTCTAGCCACGCCCGCAGGAGGGTGTGCGTGGTCGGACTGTCCTCGAGGACGCCGATGCGCATCGGTCGGTCGACCAGCGCCGGCGCCGCGATCCCTGCGTGCCAGAATCTGGGCATCCCCATGGTCATCGGGTGTCGCACCATGAAGTTTGGTCGATGATTCGGCGGTCCCCATGGCACTTATATGCATCATCGGCTCGGCGACCCTGTCCCACCCGGGACGCCCGCCCCCTCGGGGGTTGGCTGAGGTGTACACATGGACATCGAAATCACCAAGCAACTGGACAATGCCCTGTTCAGCCGGAAGGACGTCTCCTTCGTCATCAAGCACGATGGCGAGTCGACGCCCAACCGCGTTCAGGTCCGCCAACTCGTCGCCGCCCAGATCGGCGTCAAGACCGACAACGTCGTCATCGCGATGATGGAAAGCGCCACCGGCCGCGCCGCTACCCGCGGCAGCGCCCGCGCCTACAGCAGCGCCGACGCCGCCCGCTCCCAGGAGCGCGAACACTTCCTGAAGCGCAACAACCTGTTCCAGGACAAGAAGAAGGAGAGCGAATAACATGGGGATCCACGCTCTCTACAAGGTCGATGGCGACAAGCTCGAACGCCTCCGCAAGGCCTGCCCCAAGTGCGGCCCCGGCGCGTTCATGGCCAAGCACGACGACCGCCAATCGTGCGGCAAGTGCGGCTACGCCGAATTCGAATCCAAGTGATTCGACGCGTTCTCCTCTTCCCTTCTTTCCTTTGCCAGCGCCTCGCCCAACAGGGCGAACTGACGGCGCAACTGTTTCCTGATGATCCTGGGCCCAAGAAGCCGCAACCAAAGGGGGGCGAAGCGCCATCGTTCCCGGGTCGTCTGCACGAGTTTCGTCCCGCGTGAGTGGGGCAAGAACGTCATCGTTGCCGCGTGCTCCACGGCCTCATGGTCGGTCGTCCATGCCAGGAGCCGCGGCCGCTCATAGCGCGTCACCGTGGATGTCATCTCCAGTTCGTGCCGGCCCATGTGCTGGGTGAACCGGTAGGTCGCGCCGGTGCCTGGGCGATCGCCGTCCACTTGGACCACGTCATGGACCAAGGGGATCCATAGCACATCGTTGCGCATGTCGGCCACGAAGTCGAAGACGGCGTCGGGCGGGTACGGGAGGACGGCCTTCACCGTGACCTTCACGGGGCGGGACTGGGCCCCGCATGGAAGAGGTCTTGCTAGTGAAACAGGAGCGCCGCGCGGAGATGCGGGTGCCGTTCTGTCGATGCGCACGATGTGGTGAGTGGGACCCAGCGGATTCGAACCGCTGACCGGCGGGTTATGAGCCCGCTGCTCTGACCGGACTAAGCTAGGGTCCCGTGGGCAGTGGCGAGGGCTGATGGGTTATGAGCCCGTTGTTCGAAGGCGGCCCGTAGGGGCGTCGGCGCGTGAGCGGAGCGAGCGATGCTTCGGTCTGCGTTGGCGCGGGGCGATGTTCGGCGGCGGCCCGTAGGGGCGGCCGCCGTTCGCTTGCTTTGGCCGGCTGGCCGTCACAAAACCGCCAAAACCCTCGGTCATTTGTTTTTAAGCCTATTGGTCAGGTCGTTTGAATGCGCAGATATGTGCACGGCTGGCGCCACAACACGCAAGAAGGCCTTCGGCTGGGCCCACCTGTGAACCTGCGCACGATCGCATGGGGCCTCGCCCTCGCCATCGGCGGCGTCTACATGCTCGCCAGCGGCCCGGGGACCGACGGCATGGTGGCCGGCCCGCGCATCGGCCTTGGCATGTTCCTGGGCATGATCGGCGGCCTGATGCTCATCATCCCCGTGAGTCGCTGGTTCATCTTCCGCCGCGCGGTGCCAGAAGACTACGAAGGCCGCTGTCCGATCGGCGAATCATGCAGCGGCTGCGGCGCCTTCAACTACAAACCGAGGGCCGTCTGCAGGGCCTGCGAAGCCCCCGTGAACCAGCCGATTCCATCCTAAACGGTTATGACGGGTCCCTTTGTGGGCCGCCTGTCCCGCCCCGGTGGGGCCCATCCGCTCCCATGGTGTAGTGGCCAATCATGAAGCCCTTTCAAGGCTTCGACTCGGGTTCAAATCCCGGTGGGAGCACCTCCTTTTCTCTTCGTTCGCGCGGTACCCTCACCGGGCTGTCCGCTCGCGTGGCTCGCTGGCGACGGAGCGTCGCTTCGCTCCCTCTCGTCGCCCAACTCCCGGTGGGTGCCCCTCCTGTTCGCTCCTGTCGCAAGTGGCCGGCGGATCAATCTTTGCTGGGTCCTGGCGGGATTTTTGCCCGCCGTCGTTGAGTCACAAATGCGTGGCGTCGACGGTTGTTTCGCCGGTGCTCGCAGCGGCCTACGCCACGATGGTCAATGCCGCGATGCGCTCATCGATCATCGCCAACAATGTCGGCAGCAACGCATCCGCGTGCTCCTGTTCCCAGACGTGTTCGTCGGTCGTCGTCGACGCTGGGTTCACCAGGTCGCCCATACGCTCGTTGTCCTCTTCTTCGAAGTAGGTCAGCGTCAGCTCCGTCGGCTTGAGCCAGTGCGGTACCATGGCGGGCAGTGCGTATGCGGTGCCGGCGCCTTGTTGGCGCGTGTGCTTCGTGAGGTGGTATGCCTCGCCGGCCAGGAAGCGGTCGCCATCCGGGGCCTTGCGGGCCTCGTAGGTGTAATGCTCCATGTGGCCAAGCAGCACCGTGCCGCGGATCCAGCCGCCGTGGTAATGGATGGTTCCGAAGAACTGGTCACTGAAGGAACAGTAGTCGGGATGGAAGACGTGGAAGTAGCGGCAGATGCCGTCCTTGCCCGGCAGGGCCCACTTCAACATGTCGCCGTACTCGTCCATCGAGGCCATGCCGTCGGCTGCCAGGACCTCCTTGAACGCCTGCAGAAGCTCCACGAGGCGCGCGGGGGGTGCCTGGGTCTCCTGGAGTTCATGGAATTCGAGCATGGCTGCCACGTCGCCTGTGGTGCTCCAGTCCGGCGCCGCGCATAATGATGCCTGTGGCACAGGGCCTGCCCGTGCGACGGCAGCTTGGGCGGCGGGGGCCCATCGCGCGCCGGGCGAGGGCACTCCATCCGGACCGGCCGCGCGGGGCACGGTCCGAGGGTGGTTGCGGGCCTGCCGCACGCTGCGGCGCCGCCCATGGGACTGGCTGGCGCCGCGCATCAATAAAAAGAGGGAAAAAGCGGGCGTCTCACCCGTCCTATTCGTTGGGGACTTCACGGCGAGGGTCGATCTCGGTGAAGTATTCGGTCAGCGCCTCGGAAACGACGTCGGAGAAGGTGCGGCTGCTTGTGAGCTTCATGTAGTGTAGCTTCAACAGCTGGCGGACCGGGAGCTTCACCTTGACCTCCTTCATTTCGTTCATATCTGGCTTCTTGATCCCCATAAGGGCGTCTGCGTTCAACATTTTGTTCACTTTCCTCTCCGACATCGCCGGAGCACAAGCATTACTCGGTCGTTTCAGGATATATCACCAGAACCCCAAATTTTCTTATACCCCGGTCCCGCGAGGCCAATTGGTCCCGAGTCCCCGTTGCCGTTCGTCCAGCAGGGGAGAACTGTTGTCTGGTGGCCGAGGACCGAGACGGTTCCTCTAATAGGGTGCAAGTGAAGGTTGCATCCGATTACTCATGATTCGCGAAACGACCGAGGAGGATCTGGATCGGATGCGCGAGTTCAAGGTGCACGTCCCCCTGTCGTTGCACCTGCGCCTGCACCGCCACCGTCTGCTGACGGGGACATCTCTGAGCCAGACCATGTCCGATGCGCTAGAGGCGTACTTTGAGAAGCACTTGCGCCCCGGCGAAGGCGCAGCCTAGGGACGCAGCGGCCCACGGCCCATCAGGCCCCACGATGCCACGTCCGCTTCACCACTGAAGACGGGTTGATAGGGCGTCAGCGACGACCTCCATCATAGGTCCCCATGTCCACCGACCATACCCTCGACCCGACGCGCATCATCGAGACCGATTACGTCCGTTGCTTCGAGCAGATGGCTGCTGTGGAGGTCGAGATACGCCGTCGTGGTGCTTCGCCGCACCTGTTGCTGCGCCGCGCGATGTTGCACATGGCCATCGGCGACTACGTGCCCGCCCTGCGCGCCGCCCAAGATGCGGTCGCCCGCGCCCCTCGCCATGGCGAGGCGCATTTCCAGGAGGGTCTGGCTTGGCTCGGTATGGCCAGAGTGCAATGTGGGGCCCCCGTGGCCCCCGGGGTCCAAGTTCCCGTGCATCGGCCGCTCATCACGCTCATCGAGAACGCATACAATGCGTTCTGTGCCGCGGCGACCAGCTCGCCCGACGATGCGGAGGCGGTGGCTATCAGCAAAGACATGGAAGATCTGCTGATGTCGGGCGATGCCGGGATCATCTCGGCGCTGCAGGATTGGTGAAGGGCCGGATTGGGACCAGGTATGATGGGCCGGTCGCCCGTCATGACCTTTTGACCAAAACCGCAGGTTATTGCGTGGTCCAGTCGACATCCCGATTGGTGATCCCCATGGACCCCCGTCGCAAAAAGAGCTTGACGCTCAACGAAGAAGCCCAGGTGGGTATTGGCACGATGATCGTGTTCATTGCCACTGTCCTGGTCGCCGCGATCGCGGCTGGTGTACTCATCAGTACCAGCAGTGATCTGCAAGAGAAGTCCACGCGGACAGGTCAAGAGGCCACGG
>JBFIDG010000001.1:0-62910 GCA_041581335.1 Thermoplasmatota archaeon | reverse complement strand
GCCGCCAGTGGCGCCTTCAACAACGTCATCGAGATCGACCGCGACCGCCGCATGGGCCGCACCGCCAAGCGCCCGCTCGCCTCCGGCCGCATGGCCCCCAGCAGCGCCATCGCCTACGCCACGACCATGTCGCTGCTGTCCATCGGCAGCCTGCTGCTGATCGGCGCATGGCTCGCGGCACTGCTCACCGCCGGCGCCATCGCATACTACGTTATCGTCTACACGGTCTGGCTCAAGCCGACGACGCCCCAGAACATCGTCATCGGCGGCCTCGCCGGCAGCTTCCCGGCCGTCATCGGCTGGTCTGCCGTGACCGGCGGCCTGGCATGGCCCGCCATCATCATCGCTTCGCTCGTCTTCCTCTGGACTCCGGCCCACTTCTGGGCCCTGGCCTTGTTGTACAAGCACGACTACGCTGCGGCCGACTACCCGATGATGCCCAACGTCATCGGTGAGCACGGCACCCGCCGCCAGATCCTCATCTACTCGGTCCTGACGGTCATCGCCAGTATCTCGTTGGTGTACCCCTTCGCCGATGCGGGCTTCATCTACATGATCGCCGGCCTGGTGCTCGGCTTCCTGCTGGTCTTCCGGGCCGCCAAACTGGAGATCCACCCGAGCCCCAAGGCGTACCGGACGTTCTTCCTTTGGACCATCCAGTACCTGGGCTTCCTGCTCATCGCCCTGATGGTCGATCAGGTCGCCTTCGTCGGCGTGCTCTAAGCCAGGCTGGCCATATCGAACAGATCGCCTGGGCGCAGCGCATGGACGTGCACGTCATGGCCCACGAGGCCCTCGAGCTCGGCAGGGGTGCCGGCCAGGATCGGGAACGTGCCGAAGTGCATCGGGACCACATGCTTGGCCCCCAGGAGTTCGATGGCCTTCGCCGCGCCGGCCGGGTCCATGGTGAAGTGGCCGCCGACGGGCAACAGCGCCAGCTTGAAGGGGAACATCTCGGCCAGGAGGGCCATGTCGCCGAAGGCGGCGGTGTCTCCCGCATGGTAGATGACGTCGCCGTCGGGGCAGGTGATGACGAAGCCGGCCGCCGCACCACCTGAGACGATCTGTCCGTCGTCTCCGGGGCACCCGCCGCTATGGATGGCCGGGACCATGGTGAGCTTGAAGCCGCCTGCTTCGACGGTGCCGCCGATGTTCATCGAGACGACCTTGTCTTCGGGGACGCCGTGTTGCAGGGCCCAGAACTTGATCTCATGCATGCAGACCAACGTGGCGCCATTGGCGTTGCAGATGGCGGGCGCGTTCTGGGCGTGGTCGAAGTGGCCATGGGTCACCGCGACGACGTCGACGTCGCTCAGGTCGGTGCCCGGGAAGGTCGGGCCGTCGAGCCATGCATCGATGGCCAAGGATCGGCCCTCCGATTCGATCAGGAACCCTGCGTGTCCAAGCCAGGTCAACGTCGCCATGGACCTTGATAGAGCCCCTGCGACAAAAAGGGCTGCTACGGATACGTGGGTAACGCCGCGCCAGGGGTCGCCGCGAGCTTGTGTTCGTAGCCGGTGGCGATGCTGGCGATCTCGCCGAGCACCTGGTAGACGTGGCGGCTGACGTCGTCCATGACGACCTCGTCGGGCCCTGCCGCGCTCTGCATCTGGGTGCTGAACGCCATGGGCTCGAAGGTGCTGCCAGGCGAGTTGAGGCTCTGGGTGTCGGACTTGTCCTTGTGGATGCGGTTGAAGCCGCCCACGACGCTGCCGCAGACCATGTACATGACGGGCTCGGCGACGGCGCCACTGCTGCGGATGCCTGTGTGCACGCCTTCCTGGATGATGAGTGAGGTCGTCTTGACCCCCTCTTTTCCTTTGGCCATCTTCTCGCGGCCCTTGCTGTTGAGGCGTAGGAAATCATCGCCACTGGTGGTGTCCATGACCCCCATACCATAGGTGCCGGCGTCGGCCTTCACGAAGACGTGGGGCTCGCGGTCGACACCGTATTCATCGTACTTCGCGCGGACCTTGTCGAGCACCGCATCGATCTTGGTGGCGACGGCATCCAGGGTGTCGCGGTCCTTGAAATCCACGCCGTCGGCGCGGTCGAACTCGGCGCTGATCAGCCACGGGTCGAAGCCCACGTAGTCGCCCAGTTGGCGACTCAGTTCGCAGACGATGCGGAAGTGCTCCGACTTGCGGCGGCGGTGCCAGCCCATCGCCGGCGGCGGCGTGATGGGTTGACTGAGCCCGTCGAGGATATCGGGGGTGCCCCCAGACAGGTCGTTGTTGAGGATGACCACGTCGTGCACAGTACCATCGGCGATCAGCGCGTCGCCCTCGCGGATGACGCCGTGCACTTCGAGCTTGTCCCCGAGCGCGGTCTCGACGGTGGACTGCGGGAAGAGTTCCTCCGCCATGGTGCCGACGGTGACGTGGTAGCCGGCGCTGCTGAACAGATCCCGTAGTGTCAGGAGGTTCTGGAAGTACCACTTGTTGCGGGTGTGGTTCTCCGCCAACAGCAACAGTTCCTCCGCGCCTGGGTAGACCTTGCCCATGTAGCTCCCCACCGCCTCCGTGGCCTGCGTGTAGCTGCGCTTGCTGAGGTTGTTGAAACCGGCGGGGAAAGCGTTGGCGTCGACGACGGCGGCCTTGTGGCGGTTGCGTCGGATGTCGACGCTCGTGTAGACCGGACAGAGGACCTGGTTGCGGTGATAGGCGAGCAGGTCTTCGATGCGGTCGGTGGCGTCGACGAGGATGCGGTCGAGGCCCTCAAGGGCGCCTTGGGTTTGGTTCAACAGAGTTCCTCCAATGTAGGGGTCCGGTGGCCTTGGACAAAGATCTCGTCCCAAAGGCGGTAGACCAAGAATTCGGCGGGCCGTTGGAAGGCGCCGCCGAGGGGGTGCGCTGCCATGGCCTTGGGGTCGACCAGCTTGGCGCAGTGTGATTCGAACTGGTCCATGACGCGGGGGCCCGTGGCGCGGCCAGCGGGGACCTTCTTGCGCCAGGTCAGGTCATCGGGCATGCCGAGCTCTTCCAGGGCCTTGCGCAGGATCCATTTCTCCATGCCGGCGTGGTCGCCGCCAGTGGGGCCACCCATCTTCCAGCCCCATGGCACGGCGCGGCTGGCGGCGTGCAGGGGGCGGCTCAGGAACGGCACGCGCACCTCGAGGCTGCTGGCCATGGAGTTGCGGTCGACGAGGCGGAGTTGGAAGTTGTTGAGTTGGCCTTGCTGGTCCCATTCGGCCAGGCTCTGACCGCTCATGTGGGTCAGATTGACCAATGTGGCGAGTTCGTCTTCGTGAGCGGGGGCTGCACGGCGGATGCGCGTGATGCGTTCCTTGGCCAAAGCCAGCGGGTCCTTGTAACGATCATAGCCACCCCATAGTTCGTCGCTGCCTTGGCCGCATAGGCCGACCTTGACGTCCTTGGCCATGCGTTCGAACAGTGGCAGGAAGAAGAACTCGGTGTAGTTGATGTTCTCGTTGTGGTACGTGTAGCGGGGTAGGTCCCGCAGCACGTCTTCGAACTCGAAGAAGGCCTCGTGGTGGTCGGTGCCCAGATGGTCGGCGAGCCGGCGGGCGGCCTGGAAGTCGGCCACCTCTTCGGACTCGGCGATCGTGTAGGTGTGGATGGGGGTGTCTGAGAGGAACTTCTGGTGCGCGGTGGCGACGACGGCGGAGTCGAACCCGCCGCTCAGGATGACGCCAAGAGGCACGTCCGCCATGAGCTGCTCTTGCACGGAGGCGACGAAGCGGTCCTTGATGACGTGGGCCGCTTCTTCGACCGTCGCGTAGCGTTCGACGGGGACGTGGTAGTAAGGTTGCCACAGGACGCGGCAGAAGTCCGGTTCGTCTGGTCGCAACAGCGCCCATGTGCCGGGCGGAAGCTGGTGGATTCCGGCAAACAGGGTGGCTTGACCGGTGAGGAATTCCAAGGTGGCCCGTTCGCGCAACCGGTCGAGGTTCGGGACCGCGTCGATAGCAGGGTGGGCGAACAGGGCTTTCTGTTCGCTGGCGAAGACCATCTCGCCGTCGGCGCAGGCGTAGTAGAACGGCTTGATGCCGAACGGATCCCGGGCGATGAAGAGGCTGCGTTCTTGTGTGTCCCAGAGGGCGAAGGCGAACATGCCTTCGAGGTGGGTCACGACGTCGGGGCCCCAGCGACGGTAGCCTTCGAGGATGGTCTCGGTGTCGGAGTGGTCTGTGCGGAACGTGGCGCCCTGTGCGGCCAGTTTGGCGCGGACGGCGGCGTGGTTGTAGACTTCGCCGTTGTACACGATGCAGTAGCGCCCGTCGTGGCTCTCCATGGGTTGGGCGCCGCCTTCCAGGTCGACGATGCTCAAGCGGCGGTGGCCGAGGGTGACGTTGTCGTCGCTCCAGACCCCTTCGCCGTCGGGTCCGCGGTGGACGAGGAGGTCGGCCATCTGCCGGACGAGTGCGGGGTCGTCACGACCAAGGATGCCTGCGATGCCACACATGGATTCGGTCGCCCGGCGACGCCGTGCGTAGCCTACGGACGCGCAGGTCCGCCTTAAGCAAGGGGCTTCGGGCGTGCCTTATGGCGCGGCGGGGGAACGGGCACGCAGTGGGCGATCCGTCCATGGGTCGATGACGAGGGTCTCGTCGCCGTCGATGGCGAAGGAGTCGAGGCCGACCTGTTGGTGCAGAAGCACGTGTAGAGGATGGGGCTGCATCGTGACCAGGTCGCTTGAGATTTAGCACCTAGATAAGTTGCTTTTGCCAGATGTCGGCGTTCGGTGAAGTTGCAGACAGCCGCCATCGTCGATGGTTGACAGTTCAAATGGCATACGAACATGTTCATGCCCCTCCTGTTGAGGCTGTCCAGGCCCGCCCAGGGATCGCAACGAAGGGGTGCCCAGAATACGGATATAGTCGGGTCGTAAGTCGTCACCCATGCGCCTGATCACCATCCTCTCCATCGCCATGATCACCCTGTCCGGCTGCGCCGTCCAGGTCAGCTACGACGAGGGCCCGACGGTGACGAAGACCACGACCAGCAGCTGCTCTGTGACCCAGAACGGCGTCACCCGCGACTGCAGCGCCGGCCCGACCGGCCCCAAGGAGAACGTCACCATCGACGAACGCGACCCCGTCACGGAGGGCATCGATCTTTCGTGGAGCTTCTCCGTGCACCCCGGCGCCAACGTCACGACCATCCGGTTCACCATCGAAGGCCACGACGGCGGCGACGTCAGCGTCGTGCAAAACCCAGGCTGCATCAAACTCGACGGCCCCCTCAAGAGGAGCGCCGGGACCTGCAGCAACGGCGGCATCGCGGTCAACGTGAACGGCGGCATCGTCTCCGCAGGACCCCGCGTCCTCATCGATGAAGCCAGCCTGCCCGTCGGAGACTACACGCTAAGCGCCGAAGTGCCCCGCGCCCTCGCCGACTATCACGTCGTCATCAACATCGTCTACTGAAGCGTCAACGGCGTGATGACCCGATCCACGGGCCGATCATGCGGCTCGGCAGGCAAGACGTCCAGCAGTTGCTGCGAGAAGCCGACCCCCCACGACACGCCGCCGAGCATCGGTAGCAGTTTGTCGTAGAACCCCCCACCTTGGCCCAAGCGAGCGCCGGTGGCAGTGAAGCCAAGACCCGGGACCAGCGCCACGTCGACGACCATGGGCGTCACGAGAGGCGCATCGGCCGATGGTTCCGGGATGCCATACGCGCCGGGCGTCAACTGCGACCAGTCGGAGACCTCGTGCAGCGTCAAGACATCGCCCGGGGCGACGCGGGGAAAGCAGACCCGTTTGCCTGCCCGGAAGGCCGCGTTCGTGGCCGACACGACCGACAGCTCGGTTCGGACCGCCTTGAAGACGAGGACCGTCTGCGCTTCGCGCCAATCTTCGTCGCTGACGATGGCCGCGTTCACCAGATCCTCCTCTTGGGCACGCACGAGCGTCTTCATCGCGGCGAGGCGGCCGCGGAGTTCGGTGCGCAGGGCGGCCTTGTCCACGTGGGCGCCACCGAGGTCCCGCTTTAACGGGCTGTGGGCGCCAGCAGGCTCAGGCTCGGACCCGTTGCAGGAAGTCGCCGCTCTCGACGGCGGGCATCGTGATCGCCTCGATGCCCAGACTGGCCCCCACCTTGGCGGCGGCCGCCATCATGGACGCATCATCCGGGGCCTCGACGAGGCCGACGAAATCATACGGCCCCAGGGTCGCCCAGACGTTGGTGATCTTCGCGCCGAACTCGGCGATGACCTTGGCAGCCTGTTGCGGGCCCCAGGCAGGATCGTCAAGCATCTTCTGCGCGTCATGGACCTTGATGAGCCGGATGTATGTGGGCATGGCGCATGGAAGCGACTTCCCCCACATGACCTGAGGCGGAGGATAACGCGGAGAAAGAGGAGAAGGCGGCAGCGGGCCAGCCCAATGGCCGGGTCAGCAGTAGCGCGCCAAGATGCTCGCGCTGCTGGCGTTGTTGCGGGCCTCGGCGTCGTCGACGGACGAGGCGCGGGCCGTATTGGTCATGCCGTCGCCGCACGGCATCCGGTCGGTGTAGGCCGACAACGTCACCTCGCGGGTTTCGCCGGGCGCCAGAGTGCCGAACCAGCAGCGCAGGGCGGCGCCGTCGAGGACGCAGCTCTTGGCGTCGGCCCCGGACAGGCTCCAGGCGCGGCGGAGATCGGGCAGGTCGTCGGCGAGCGATACGTCGGAAGCGTTGCCTTCGCCGACGTTGCGGACCAGGAGCGTCAGGTGGACCTTCTTGTCGTCTTGGTCGGCGGTCTGGATCACGGCGACGTCACCCAGGGGCGCTGGCGCGGCCTCTTCGAGGGTCTCGTTGTTTTCGGCGACCGTCTCGTTCGTGGCGTCGATCTCCTCGGTGACGTTGTTCGGCGCCTGCTCGACGGTCTCGTTGACCGCCTCTTCAGGCACCGAGGGCACGACCGTGTTATTGCCAGGGGTCGGCGCGGCCGTGTCGCAACCGGCCTTACCGGCGCTCACGAAGTAGTCCGCCGCATGGTGGCGGTGGTGGCCGTGTTCGAACCCTTCCTTGGCGACGGGGAGGAAGACGTAGCCGCCCCCCGTCGAGTGGCATACGCCGATCATCTCCTGTCCGTCGAAGGCGACGTTCGCGCTGACGCCGGCGGCTGTCAGGACGAACGCCGCCGCGGCGACATACACCCACGGCTTCTTCTTGCCAGGGGCGGGAGTCTCACGGCGGCTTTGCCGGTGCCAGGCTTCTGCATCCCATTTTCCAACTGTCATGTGGTTTCCTCTTGCGGCTCAGGCCGCGAAAGGTACCGAATCAGCTGCCCCTGACAACCGTTCTCCGACATCGCCCCACGCATGGCCGACCGTCTGCCGCAAGTGTCAGCCAGACCCCCACTGGGCGACGGCCGGTCGGACCCGGGACGCGGTCAAAGGATGGGGGCAATGTGGTCGATCGCCGGCGCATGGTCGGTCGATCTTCGTCGGGTGTGGGCCTGGGCCCGCTGGACAAGGCCGATAAAGGGGCGCGGCGGCAAGTGGCGTTGCAAGCGGACCGGGTCGGTGAGCAGGTAAATGCTCTCGCGGCCGACCTTGTGCTGTTCCAGGAAGCCCTGCGCCCGTAGGCGCCCGAGGTGGTGGGACAGGCTCGATGGCGGGATCCCGAGCTTGCCTGCAAGGGTGGAGACCCCCACTTCAGGCTGCTCCAGCAGGCACCGAAGGATGTCCGCCCACAGTGGCTTGCCGACAGCATGGAGGACGGCAGCATCCCGGGCGTCGATGTCGTCGGAGGCGTACAGGGTGCGGCGACGCCCCGCCTGGTGCGCGAAGACCAGCCCATGTTTCTCCAGCTGACGCACATGGTGCTCCACCGTGCCTAGGGCGAGCCCCAGGCTGCGCGACAAGGCCCGTACGTGGCTCCCAGGACCGATCTTGATGGCGGCATAGACCTGGCCTCGCGTCGGCTGGCGCAGCAGGATGCGCTGTAGGGTGGCCTGGGGAAGGGTGCCGGTCATGGGATGCGCATCGCGGCGGGTCTGGAACCCCCCGCTGTGGAGCCGCGCGATCCGGCATGGCGTTGAAAGCCACCACGATACCGATGCAAGATGAAAACCTGATAACACACCCTTGTTTCCTTTGGAGGTTGGGGTGGTCGCTGCGGCGGCGGCGTGGGCCCGTCTGCGCCCGCACCCCTGAAATACGACCGTCGACTCGCCGCGCCATGGGCGTCGAAGACTGGCTCGCTGGCTACGACACGAATGATCTGTGCATCGCCACTGCGGCGAGCCACAGCTCCTTGCAGATCTTCCACGGAGCCAAGAAGTTGGGCTTCCGGACGATGGCGATCATCGCGGGCGACCGTGACCTTCGCTACTATGATGCGTACCCGGGCGCCAAACCGGACAAGATCCTCCGCCTCAAGTCGTACCACGACCTGATCGGCATGGCCGAAGAGCTCCGCAAGGACAACGTCATCATCATCCCGCACGGCAGCCTCATCGAATACATGGGTGCCAAGGACTTCACCAGCATCAAGGTCCCCGTGTACGGCAACCGGGAGGTGCTGGACTTCGAGTCCGACCGCGACAAGGAGCGCGCCTGGCTCGAGGCAGGCGGCATCACCATGCCCCGCGAGATCGAAGACCCCCGCGACATCGTCGAGCCGGTCATCGTGAAGTACCATGGCGCCAAGGGCGGCAAGGGCTTCTTCATCGCGAAGAACTACCACGAATACAAGCGCCAGATCCAGGAAGGCGAACCCCACACGATCCAAGAGTTCGTCATGGGCACGCGCTACTACCTGCACTACTTCCACAGCCGTCTCGACGACGACGGCTTCATCATCAACAAGGACGCCCCAGGCGAGGGACACGCAGAGGCCCACACGCCCCACGGCACGCTGCAGATGCTGAGCATCGACCGCCGCGACGAGTCCAACATCGACGAGCTGAACCGCATCGGCTCCATCAAGGAGCTACAGGACGCCGGCATCGACCCGCAGTTCGTCGTCACCGGCAACATCCCGATGGTCATCCGCGAATCCCTGCTCCCCAAGGTGTTCCAGATGGGCGAAGGCGTCATCCAAGAATCCTACAAGCGCTTCGGCGGCCTGTGGGGCCCGTTCTGCCTCGAGACCATCGTCACCCCAGACCTGGAGTTCAAGGTGTTCGAGATCAGTGCCCGCATCGTCGCCGGCACCAACCCGTTCATCGCCGGCAGCGCATACTCCGAGATGATCGGCCCCGGCCTGTCGACCGGCGTGCGCATCTGCCAAGAGATCCAGAAGGGGGCCCGCGAAGGCCGCCTCCCGACGATCCTGACATGAGCGCCGACGGCCACGACCCTCGTGGCCACCACCATGGGCCGCACGGCGACGCTGCATCCGACGACCCGTTCGCGACCGAAGAAGGCGCCACCTTCTGGGCCCAGTGGGCGCCCGTCCTCGAGACCGGCACAAGCACCGTCTCGGAAGCTTTGCTGGACGCGGCGCTCGTGGGCCCCGGCACGCGCGTGCTCGACCTGGCCTGCGGCCTGGGGCACACCACGACCGCCGCCGCCGGGCGTGGCGCCGACGCTACAGGCCTCGACCTGAACCGGCACATGCTGAACCGGGCCATCGTGGCGCCCGGCGCCCGCTACGTCGAAGGCGACATGTCGAATCCGCCTGCTGGGGCATGGGACGCCATCGTCAGCCGTTTCGGCGCGCACCACGCCGCCCCCACCTGGCTGGCCGCCGCGGCCAAGACCCTTGCACCGGGCGGCACGCTCGCCATCGCCGAATGGTCGCCGGACACGGCCCTCTTCGACGTCGAAGGCGGCATGGAGATGCCGACAGAGGACACCGCCGCCGACTGGGAGGCGCGCTTCGCCGCCGCCGGCCTGCAAGACATCACGACCACCGAGGTCCAGTTCACCATCGACTTCGGGGACGAGACCACCTTCCAAGAGTTCGTGTCCGCCATGCACGACGCCCCTCACCGCGTGGGCGCGCCCGGCGGCAAGCAGGTCAACCGGGCCTACGTCGTCGCCGGCCGCCGTTGACGCAGGGCAGGTTCTTGTCTTGGCCCCACCCATGACGTCCCATGTCCCGCCTCGGCCCGAGCCTGGCCATGCTGTCCACGACCAGCGCCCTCTGGGGGAGCAAAGAAGAGGTCCAGACGGGCATCCCCGTCGACGCCCCCCCGTTCACCGTCATCGCGCCATGGCAAGAGGGGCGACCCATCCCCCACCGCTTCACGTGTGACGGCGATGACGTCAACCCTCCACTGGAGTTTCCCGACCTACCCGCCCGGACCACCCATCTGGCACTCCTCATGGACGACCCGGATGCGCCCGATGGCCCCTGGATCCATTGGCTGTGGTGGGATGAGCCGGCCGGCGACATCGCCGCCGACAGCGAGCCCGGCATCAGCGGCAAGAACTCCTGGGGGCGAATCGGCTACGGCGGCCCATGTCCACCTATCGGCGGCCACCGGTACTACATCCATGTCTACGCTTTGAGCGCCCCCCTCGGGCTGCCGGCCGGAAGCGACCGGGCGGCCTTCGCGGCCGCATTGAAAGGCAAGGTCACCGGCCACGGGGCCGTCATGGGCAAGTACGCGCGCTGATCACCAGCCCCACGAGCCTGGGATGCCCTTGAAGGGCCCCTTGATCTTGTCGGTGATCCAGCCGCCATAGAAGTCTCCCGGCTGCGGGGCCACTTGCTCATCGTCCACGAAGCATGGCCCCGCGCGGCCGGCGTAGAAGGCCAGATGCCCCGCGATGGCCTCGAAGCCGGAGGAGGGCACGGGATATGCCCAGGCCAGACCCGGCACCGCGACCGGCTCGACCAGGTCATAGGACACGGCCCGGCCTTTCCATTCACAATGCGTCTCGCGGCCGTTGGGCCGCAGCCACTCCATGCGGACGTCCTCGGGCGGGATGTAGTAGACCGGCGGGTGGCTGGTCTCCAACACGCGATGGCCGCGGGTCGTCTCCGCGAGCACCTGGTCGCCCGCCATGACGCGCAGGCGGTGCGTGACGGCTTCGCAGGCCGGCGGCCGGGGGTAGCCCCACACAGATTCCTGCCCAGGGCGCACGGGGTCGGGCTTGACCATGCCCTGCTCTTGGCCCCGGCAGGCCAAAAGGTCTTGCTCAGCCGGTAAGGAGCCAATAGGCGATGAAGCCGAAGCCGACGGCGGTGTATACCATGCTGATCCACCAGCCATACTTCAGGACCATCGCGCGGCGGTGCGCGCCATCGCTCGACATGCCGTGGCCCTCATCTTCCTCGGGCTTGTGTGGGTCGAACTTGCTGAACGCCATCCGCAAGCGTGCCTGCCCGGACCGGCCGATAAGCCTTGTGTGCCCCCGGATGCGCCCTCACAGGTGTCCTGATTCAAATGGGAGCGACGTGTCGCCGGCTTGTGCTCCGCGTCATTCTTGCCGATGCAGAGGTCGAACTGGTGCCCAGCGACATCGCCGGCCACCCCTCCGTCCGCAACCAGGCCAAGTTGCTCGGCAAGCAGCCCACGCGCCTCCTCTTGGATGCCAATGCCCACCGTGCCGCCCTTCACCAGCTCCCTGAAGGCGAGCGCCGTGGCCGCGCCGACATCCTACAGTACTGCCTCCTCACGCTCCTGGAGTCCCCGCTGAACAAGCTGGGTGGCCTCGAGGTCGGGATCCACACCCGCGATGGGCAGTGGATCCGCATCAAGCCCGAGACCCGCCTGCCTCGGGGCGAAGCACGCTTCCAGGGCGTCATCGCCCGCGTGCTCGCCGAGGGCAAGAGCCAGGACAAAGACCCGCTCGTTTGGTCTGAAGGGGTCCAGACGCCGGAAGCGGTCCTGAAGAAGTTCGCCACCGGCAAGGTCCTGCGCCTTGACCCGGCCGGCCCCGCCATCGCCCTGGAAGACGTCCCCGCGCAGGCGGAACAGGACCTGACACTGATCGTCGGCGGGTTCGCCCACGGCACCTTCACCGAAGCGTGGCAGGCGGCCGCCCCCGAGAGTGTCAGTCTGTGGCCTGACCTGTTGACGGCGTGGGCTGTGCTGGGAGAGTGCGTGGCGCATTGGCGAGCACAAAAGGCGCCGTCTCCGAGCGGCTCCACACCGCCAGCGTGAACAACCAGACCCCCTGAAGTCCGACCACGATGCGCTCGCTGATCGCGACGTCCGGAGTGCCTTCGATGAAGCCCTTGACCATCCAAGGGGTGATGGCGAAGAACGTCAACCCGACGAGGAGGCTGCCCCAGGCGAGGCCCTGCCAGCCCCAGCGCAGCGCCGGGAACAAGGTCAACATCGCGAAGCCGACGGCACAGAACATGGCGATGGCGGCGACCTCATGGACGCGGCCCTCCCAGGTCGTGACGGCTCCTGGGGCGGCTGCGGGGAAGATGGCGACGATGGCCACCAAGGGCCCGACGCTCCAGACGCACGCCAATGTGGCCTTGCTCCAGCCCCCCGGCGGCAACGCCGCTTGCATGGCGAGGCTGAGCGCCACGGCCCCGGCTGCGAAGATCCCGAGCCCCGCCAGCCACAGCCACGCGAAGGGCAAGAGCCTGAAGTGGCTCAGGTAGTACGGCACGTCCCCCCATTGCGCGGCCATGACGTGCAGCGCGACAAGGACGAGGCCGAAGGCGGTCATCAGGCTGAGCGCGAGGAGTCCGCTCCAGTAGCCCATGATGGCACGACGCCGGTCCATGGGAGCAACTGGCCCCCCACCCAGCATGGGGGTCGGCTAGAACGGGCGGAACAGTGTGACCGGCATGGGGCCAAGTGGCCCGGGAATGGTCCGATGCAGGTCGCGAAGGTTATCCGCCACGCACCGTTTTTCCTAGCATGGATGCCTATGCCGACTGGGTGACGATCCAACAAGTGCTGCCCTTGCCGAAGAAGAAACGGCACTGCGGCATGCCTGCGGCCGCGGCCTAGGGCCAGGCCAGGGTCAGGACCTGGACCAGGACGCCCCCGACCACGAAGGGTGGGTGGCGCATGGGCACGAGGGGCCAGTGCCGGGCCCACCAACTGCCAGCGGTGAGGCCGGCCCCGATCTCAGGCGGCAGGTCGAGGGGGAAGTCCGCGTCGATGCCGTGCAGTTCGAGCGCCAGGCTGAGCCGCAGCGCGTCACGGGCCAGATCATCCGTGACCAGGTGGCTATGAGAGGCGCGGAAGTCCTGGTGCAGCGCCGCCCCCATGATGACGATGGCCGCCGACTCGCCGCGCGGGCCGACCAACGAGACCGGCACGGGGACGCCGATGCCTGCATTCTGCTTGCGCCAGACGCGGCACAGCTCTTCGCGGAAGGCGCGTTGCGCCGTGCGGGCGGCATCGTCGAGGAGGGCTTCCATCTGCATGCCACGGTACGAACGAGGCGTGGCGGATAGCCCGCTCGCAGGGGTGGGCGAAGCCACGCCCGACCCTCCAACATCATTTTGCTTTCAGCAATAGAAATGCTTGGGGCTCAGCCGACCTGGACGTCGGCACGCTGGCGGAACGTGTGGACGAAGTGGCACGCCGTGCACATCGCGGCGACGGCGCCACCCACGAAGAGCATGGAGGTCAGGTAATACGGCCGCACTTCGAACGTGGCATGGCCGCAATGGTGACACGCCAGGGATTTCCCGGCGACCGTCACGGTGCCCGTCTTGGCCACGCTAATCCTTGGCCTTGATCCTCTTCATCGTGAAGAGGCTCTCGCGCTCCATCTCTTCCAAGCGGAAGGCGATGAATTTCTTGACCTCTTCCAGGTCAGGCAGCACCTTGAACTCAAGGGCGTTGACACGGCGCTTGGTCTTCTCGACCTCGTCCAGCAGGCGCTTGATGCTGGTCTCCAGTTCGGCCGCGGCGATGATCTTCTCGACCAAGGCCTCGTAGGCGGTGACCGCCTCGTCGATGGCAGGCGACGTGCCGACCAGACCGTAGCCGCGCTCGGTGAGACCTCGACGCACCTGGTCAGACTCGATCTTCGGGACGCGGACGCCCATGATGTTGTGCTCGCGCAGGGTCACCGTCGGCGATTGGCTGACGGTGTTGGCGATGCTGCGGACGGTGAGACCGCCCTCGACAGCAGACGCGAAATTGATGGCCTCCTGGGCCTTCTTGTATTCCGCGACGAGCTCGTTGCGGAGGGTCTTCACACGATCGATGATCTCGAAGATCTCGAACATCAAGCCATCCCGCTTCTTCTTCAAGAGGTTGTAGCCACTCTTGCTGAGCTGGATGCGTCGCTTGACGTTGATCAGCTCGCTGCGGGTGGGTGTGACGTTTTGGGCCGCCATCCGATTCGCGCGACAGAGGGGTCGTGGATAAAGGTTCAGGCAGCGTATAGGAGTGGCCCAGACGCCACATCTGCCCAATCCCGGGGAAGAACAGCCACACCAACCGCCACAACGTTCATTTGAGAACGCCATCTTGAAAGCTCGCTCATGCGGGTCTTTGAACTCAACCGTAAGCAAGTCCTGGGCGAGAACGCCTGGCCCCTCAAGGGCCTCCACGCCCGCGTGGATGTGGAACTTGACTTCGGTGACGTCGACGTGCCCCCGAAGGCTGCCCGCCGCATGGCGCTGCTCGCGTTGCGCGAACTCATCGAGAACGCAGAGGAAGAGGAGCTGCAGACCCTGTCGCGGCCCATCCATCGGACAGCGGCCCAACCCGAAGAGGAGCGCCGCGAAGACGCCACGGCCAACGGTTGGGAGAAGCCCGAGGAGCTGGACCTGCGCGTCGTCAAGAGCGCCCACCGCGTCATCCAAGAGGTCGCCAAGCGCGGCATGTCCGGCCGCTCCGTGCTGGCCGCCGACCTGGTCGGCGCCATCGGGCTCAGCGCCCCGACCCTTGGCCGCCTCCTGCGGGACGGCGAGCCGGCCAACGCGTACCTGGCCAACTACATCGTGGTCACGCCGCACGGCCGCACCAAGGCGCTGGACCTGACCCCCCACGGCCGCATGCTGGCCAGCAAGATCCGCGCCGGCGTCGTCCCGAGCTGATCCAGCCGACGGGTTCCACGGGAAACAAAGCTGGGCCACGCTTGATATACAACCTCCGAGTCGGCAGACCTGCCCTCCATCCCTGGCGTGTGGCCGAAAGCTCGCTTCGCGACCTTCCGCCCTGCGTCTAACACGGGAGTCCCGGCCTCGGCCGGAACAAGACGGGTAGGAGACAACCACATGGCACAAACTATTGAAGCAGTCGTCGACGGCGGCAAGGCCTCGGCCGGCCCGCCCCTTGGACCCGCGCTCGGCCCCGCCGGCGTCAACATCGGTGAGGTCATCGCGGCCATCAACGAGAAGACCGCCGCCTACGCCGGCATGAAGGTCCCCGTCAAGGTCATCATCGACGACAAGAAGAAGTTCGAGATCAAGGTCGGCACCCCGCCGGCCAGCCAACTCATCAAGACCAAGGCCGGCCTCAAGTCGGGCAGCGGCAACGCCAAGACCACGATGGTCGGCAACCTGACCATCGAGCAGGTCAAGGAACTGGTCCAGATGAAGTTCGACGACCTGCAAGGCGCGTCCATCAAGACGAAGGCCAACGAGATCGTCGGCACCTGCGTCAGCATGGGCATCACGATCGAAGGAGAGGACGCCCGCGTCGTCTCCAAGAAGATCATCGCCGGCGACTGGGACTCCAAGTTCTAAGCGCATGTCTACCTCCAACGAGGTAGCCGCGACTTCTCCCAGCGCGGCTGCGGCTGCACTGGACGCTTCCCCCCCTCAATCCATCCCTGGCCACCGCTTGGTGCTGGGACTTTTTGTCATCCTCGCCATCTGCGTGGCGGCGATGTTCGTCGTCTTCGCGTGGTCCGTACGACCGGAGGACCGGGCGTGGCTGCCGAAGATGCTGTTCCGATACCTGTACATGCCCGTCGTGGCGACGAGCCTCATCGTCAGCATCGATGCCAAGCGGCTTGGCCGCAGCCGCTGGTGGATGCTGCTCGTGACGGCACCGGTGCCGGTGCTGAACATGGTGCTGGCGGCGCTTTGGCTGCTCAAGTGGCGTCATGCGCAGACGCCCGCCCCGTCGGGCGCGTAGCAACGTTCTTGCCCACAGAAGCATCTCAGGCGTCGTGGCTGGAGAGCTCGTCGCGACCTTCGTCGTCCTCACCCTATACGTGGGCTTCGCGTTCTGGATCCTGGACCGCCTCTTGGACCGGGCCAGGCAAAACGGCATCCCCGGCGGCGAACGCCTGCTGATCGTCGCCTTCGCCATCATCGCTGGCCCATTGGGCATCCTCTTGGCCTGGTGGTATGCCGGACGGCCCCGCCAAGCCACGTCCGTGCCGGCCTGAGCAAAGCCTGTTCTAGCCCTCACCGACTGACCCCGCATGACCACGGCAGCCTTGCTGCTTCTGCTGGGTGCGCTCTACATCATCCTCGTCGCCGCATTGGTCGCGACCATCGTCAGGCATGCCGCTGCGATGGGACGACATGAACCATGGGGCCTGTTGACGGCGATCCTGCTGTTCGGCGGGCCGCTGGGCATCGTCATCGTGCTCGCGCTATGGCCCCGCGAACGTGCGGCGCAGCCGATCTGATCAGGCCGCGGCGGCTCCGATGTACAGGTGTTCGACGATCAGCCAGTCTTCTTCGGGTTCATGCAAGACACATCACTTCCTTGATGAATTGTCCGACCTTGTTGGTCGGGATCTTCGCTCCGGCTGAATGGGGATGGCCCCCTCCCACGATACCGTGGTGCGCCGTGAACTCGGCGACGAATTCGCCGAGGTTCAGTGAATCGTCGTCGCCTGTGCGGCGCATGCTGAGCGCCGTCTGCTCTGGGCGCCGGTTGACCATCAAGGCCACGTGGGCACCGGCGTCGCGGGCGACCTGACTGAGGGCCCGACTCCCAAAGCCGAACAGGCTGGGCTTGTGACGCCCGAACTTCAAGAGCGCCACGTTGTGTTTGATCTCGACGCGGTCGCGGACCCGATCCAGGGCGCGCTCCCAGCGTTGTTCGATCTGCATCTGCAAGTAGCGGCCCTTGATCTCGGAGACCTCGCTGGGCCAGATGCCTTTGGAGAGGTGGCGGGCGGCGGTGAGGCGGAAGCGGTCGTCTTCGACCTTGAAGCGCCACGCGTGGTCCAGCATGCGGGCCTCCTCTTCGATGCGGGGCAGGCCGACGACGCGCGCCGTGTCTTCCAGGAGTCGGCTCGGGCAGTACTCGACATGGTCGGCCAGTGCGACCAAGTGTTTGTGGGCCCCGTTGAGGCCCAGGTATTCGTAGGCGATGCCGGCGGCACTGATGCCTTGGTGGATGACGCCCTCCGTGCGTGGGTCGAGCTCATCCCAGAGCACCTCTGATTGTTGGTGGTGGTCAAGGTAGACGACGTGTTGTTGCGTCTTCGCCTTGTCGTTGAGCGTCTTGATGAAGCGGGGCGTCAGCCCCAGGTCGACGAGGTAGAAGCGTTCGGACGAGATGTCCTTGCGCAGCACATCGACAGCCATGTCTCCCGAAGGAACGAAGCTGACCTTGGTGGCCGGGTTCTGGGCGAGGAAAAGGGCCGCCGAGACGATGCCATCCACATTGCCTCGGGTCAGAAGGTGGACCTTGCGGTCATCACGCTGGAGGAACTCCATGAGCGCCTTGCATCCCTGCCCAGCAATCAGACACGGGCTACATAGACGCTGCGTTTGGTTCGCCCCATAGCGGCCGTTGCGGGCGCCTAGGTGTCGCCTTTGGCCGCCTTCTTGCCCACTTTGCTCGCTTCCTTGGGCTTCTTGGGGGCCTTTTGCTTGGGCAACTTGGGTTCTGCGCCGCAAACGTGGCATGCGGCGAGCTTGACCGTGGGCGAGCCGCACTGCACACACCAGCGTTCGCCCTCGGCGGGGCGCTTGAACAGACCGGGCATGGGCTCGATCTTGGGCAGGACCTTCGACCAGAACGGCAGCAGCGAGATGGCTGCGATGATGGCGACGAGCCAGGCAAGGCCCGACAAGCTGTCGAGGGCGCTGGTCTCGGTCGCGCGACCCGTGAAGCCGAAGCCGAGGGCGAGGACGACGGCTGCGAGGATGACCCAGATGCGTGGACGCACGCGGGGTCAGTCGGAGGCGGGGCTTTCAACGCTGTGGATGGACCACGCCTCTTCTTCGACGACCTGCATCTTGCCTGGGATGATGATGCAGTGCAGGGGCGCGCCGAAGTCTTTCTGGACCAGGGTGCCGGCGGGGCCCGTGACGATGCCTGGCCGTTCGCTGCCGGCGCGGGCGACGATGCCGACCTGTGCATCGGCGCCGAACCACGTGGCGCCCCGTTTCTCGGCCAGCTGCAGGAGCAGACGCAGACCTTCGTCGGCGGTCATGTAGTAGCCCTGGGCGGGCCAGTCGTCACCGCGACCTTCGGGGCGGGGTTCGTGGGCCTTGATGTCCAGCAGGACGAGCGTGTGGAGTCCGGCGTCGTGGTTCTCCTGCACAGCGTCGAACATGCTCTCAGGCAGCCAGTTGGCTTCCGGGCGCACCAGCGTCGTCGTACGGCCGAACTTGTAGTGCTGCAGTCCGAGCAACCCCGGGGCGGCGGAGTAGATGCTGGGGGCGTGGACGACGTGCACCGCCACTCCGGCAGCGCGGGCACGGACCATCAGATCGGTGTGGGTCGTGGCGGCGAGCGGGTCGCCGGCGGTGAGCAGGACGATCTCTTGGGTGGCGGCCTCTTCGACCAGGGTCTTGCCCCCGCGTTCGACGCCTTCGCGGTCGAGGATCTGGACGGGCGTCTCCAGGAACGCCACCATCTCGTCGTGGCTGCTGCCGCCAAGGATGGCGGTGTAGAACTCCGCGTAGACCTTGTCGGCGGCTTGGACGCGCCGCAGGCCCTTGACGGTGATGTCTGTCACGTCGTGCAGGCCGAGGCCGACCAGGTGGAGTGCCACAATGCCGGGAGGCCGCGTGGGTTTGAAGGGTTCGGGGCCACGGGGCTCTTATCGCAGGCACCGTTCGCACCCACCATGGCCCGCGCACTCGGCATCTCGGTCCGCAGCCAGGACGCCGAAGCGACGCGCCGACGTCTGCTGGCCGCGGACGTGCTCCGCAACGACCTGAAGGTCCTGACCCGCGAGGGGCGCGTCGTGTTCCCGGTCACGGCCGCCATCGACGACCTGGTCGCCGAAGAGGCCGAGTTCGAGCCTCGCGTCGTACGGCCCCGCGACTACACGGACCTTCTTCCTGACGGTCTGCGCGCCGAGGCCCCGCGAGCCCACGATGTGCTCGGGGACATCGTGATCATCAAGATCCCCACGGTCCTGTGGGCCGACCGCCGCACCTTGGGCGGCGCACTGCTGAGCTTCCACGGCGCCCGCGCCGTCTTCCACGACCAAGGCGTCACCGGAGAATTCCGCACCAGGGACCTGGAATGCATCGCCGGCGCATCCGACTCCTCCACGACCGTCGCCGAGAACGGCGTCCGTCTGCGCATCGACCCGGCCAAGGCGTACTTCTCCCCACGACTCGCAGATGAACGCGCCCGCATCACGGCCGTTTGCCGACCAGGGGAGACCGTCATCGATCTCTTCGGGGGCGTCGCGCCGCTCGGTATCCAACTCGCCAAGGCCGGCCACAAGGTCGTCACCGTGGACCTGAACCCAGACGCCACCCGCCTGGCGGCCGAGAACGCTGCCCTCAACAACGTCGACATCGAGGTCCATACGGGTGACGCCCGCGAGGTCGCCAAGGGACTCGTGCCGGCAGACCGCGTCGTCATGAACCTCCCGCACGGGGCCAAGCATTTCGTCGACGTGGGGGTCTCGCTCGTGGTCGCAGGCGGCATGGTGCACTACCATGAGATCATGCGCAAGGATGCCCTCACGGCGCGCCAAGCCGAACTCGTCGACCAGATCGCCGGCCTGGGCCGCAGCGCCCATATCCTTAACGTCCGCCACGTCCGGGACTATTCGACGGACGAAGCCCATTTCGCATTCGACATCGAGGTCGCATGAAACTCATCACACTCGACCTAGACGGTACATTGCTCCCAGACGACACGGTCTTCGCGGCGGTGTTGCGGGAAAGCGGCAAGGCGGCCGAGGTCGCAGCCAGCGACGCCGCGTACTTCGCCGGCGAGATCTCGCTGGAGCAATGTTTCTGGCAGCAGTGGGACTGGATCAAAGACCTCAGTCTCGCCGACTGTCACCGGGCGCTCCGGAAAGCCGCCTGGCTGCCGGGCATCTCCGAAGGCGTCCGTGCCATGAAAGCGACCGGCGCCAAGGTCTGTCTGCTGACGGACCAGCCGAGCATCCTGACCGATTTCCTGGGCCGCTGGGGCCTGATCGACGCCATCTGTTCACCCGTGAAGATCAAGGAAGGCCACCCGGTCAGCATCGAGGCCCGCTTCGACAAGCTGGACAATCTCAAGCAGCACTGCGCCGAGTGGGGCATCGACCTCGCAGACGTGGTGCACGTCGGCAACGGCAGCAATGACGTCCCGGTCTGGAAGGCCGTGGGCCAAGGCATCGCGGTGTACGCCGAGCCAGACGTCGCCGCCCATGCGGACGTCGATCTAGGTAGGCCTGAGTCCTTGGAGCAGGTGCTCAGCGCGTTTCGTCAAAGATCGAATGCAGCGTGAAGTTGCCCCAGACGCGGAACGTCAAGGTGATGGGCGAACTGCCAGCGTTCTCCCACATGATGCTCACGCCACCGTCTTCCTCCGCGATGTACGTGCCGTTGTTGGCGCCGTACGTCCCCTGTACGGGGTAGACTGTCTGGCCGCCCACGTGCTGGTGGACATTGAAGTCTGACTGGCCACCATCGACGCTCCAATCCCAGTTCATGTCGGCCCCCGTCTTCATGACGGTGTTGATCTCGTAGAAGCCGCCGGTGAAGCTGATGACGTCCATGAGTTCCATGCCCTTCGGGCCTGTGACCGTGATGGTGAGTTCCCAGTTGGCCGCCGCGCCTGCCGTGACGCGCACTTCGTAGGTCCAGCGGCCGACCTCGGGATCATTGATGGTGATGGCGACGTCGCTGTTGATCTCGGCGCTCGTCGGGTCATGGGCCGTGGGATCGGTGGCCGCCGTGGTCGTCTGGCCCGACGGACTGATCAAGCGCAGCTCGTAGACCGAGGGGCTGCCAAGCAGCGGGATCGCGGACGTGTAGAGGTACGCCTCGGCTTTCTTGGCGCCGGGCGCCACGGCGAAGTCGCCGGTGGTGGCAGGGGAGCCAGTGGCACCGGAGCCGGCGCCGAAGAACGTCTGGGTCTCGAACACGGAGGGAAGCTCCCCCATGCCCCCCGAGCCTTCCATCTCGTCGGTCGGCGTGGTCGCGGCACCTGGGAGCGCCGCGGTGACGCCGCCCAGGATGGCGGCGATGAGGATGCTGCTCAGGACCAACGCTGCTGCGATACGGCCCGGGCGGGGCGCCTCTTCGAGTGTGCCCGCCCGCCACGCATCCCGCATGCGTGGCGAGACGATCTCGAACAAGTAGACGGCCGCCGCGATGCCAGCGAACAGGGCGACGTGCTTGATCGCCATCATGGCGACCCAGGGATCGGTGAAGACCTCGGTGAGCGAACCGTGGCCGGGCATGTACGTGCGGACGAAGCCACCGAACAGGTTGGCGACGACGCCGACGTAGGTCAGGCTGGCGCCGAGGGCGAGGGTGTTGGCGTTGTTGTGGCCGCGGCGCAAGCCGCGGCTCCAGGCGACCCAGGCGATGATGCCGCCGACGTAAGCGAGCGCGCCCGCCGTGTGAAGGAAATTAGCCAGAGCCGCGCCGGGCGCGGTGAACAATGCGTTCGCCACCGTCTGCGACCAGCCTGGGACCGGCATCAAGGTTGTGGTCAACGGTTCCAGAAGGAATTGGTGCGCGCGAACTCCAGTTCGGCGTTGAGGATCTCACGCCAGTACGTGGGGGATCCGATGTCGGAGACCTTCTGGAGGATCCGTGTCGCGGTCTCCGGCCCCACACCACGGGCGACGAGGCAGCGCGCTGCGACGGGGCCGAAATCCGCCATGAGCTGACCGTTGCGGATCCAACGCTTGCGTTCCTTCCGGTCCTCGTCGTTGAGCGCAGTGCCATCCCCGCCGAGGATGTAGAGCCGGTCTTCATGCCAGGGGCGCAGGCACGCGACGCCGCGCAGGCCGCAGCGGCGGCAGTGGACCTTCGGGGGCACGTCGGCGACCGTCATGTCGAGCCGGCTGCGGCACGACGTGCAGACCATCATGATGTCGCTCTCCTCGATGCGCTTGCGGACCTCGGCCAGCAGCTTGTCGTCCCGGCGTGGTGCCAGGTGCATGCGCATCTCGTCGCCTGCCAGGCGGCTGAGCGGGCCCATGCCTTGCGGGATGACCTGCACCTCATCGGCCTGCAACTTGGCCAAGAAAGCACGCACCGCTTCCAGGTCGAAGCGCTCGTGCACGAGCCGGCTCAACGTCTCTTCCTGCAACGCGATGCGGTCCCAGAGTGCATCCATGCGGGCGCGGGTGAAGCGGTTCGGATCCAACTCCGCGGGGACGGCACCGAAGTGCTTGGCGACGTGGACGAGGTGGTGTCGGACGACCCCTTGGTCACGCAGGACCATGGCAAGCAGGAGGTCCAGGGTGGCTGGGTCGAGGCTCTCCCAGATCTCCTGGATGTGCTCGACCCGGACGCTTGCCGGGACACGCAGATGGATCCGATAGGCATCGGATTCCATGCCGACGGCGCTGCCCGCCCGTTGCGACAGCAGTGCTGCGGTGATGCGCCCGAGGGCCTCGTTGCCTCGCGTCCCGAGGGCGACGCAGGCCACGATGGTGCCGCGCCCGACGTCCAGCGTGACGGTCTCATGTGTGGGCACCGTCAGGCCCTGCGCGAGGTGGTCACGCACCGGCGCCGCGGCGGGCCCCATCTCCTCGGTCTCGGTGCCTTGGGCGATGACGCCGCGCAGCCGGGCGACCTCCTGCGCCAGCATGGCGGAGACCGGCAGTTGTTGTCCGCTCCATTGCGGGATGGCCCCGAGGTCCTTGCTGGGGGCGACGCGGACGCGACGGGAGTCTGCCTCCACCTCCAGCACGCGCCAGCTGCGACCGGCCATGACAAGGGGGTCGCCTGGGCGCAGGGCGGCGGCGACGAAGGCGTCGTCGACGGTGCCGATGCTGCGCTTCGTGGCTTCGTCGATGATGCGGTACGTCTTCTCGTCGGGGATCAAGGAGACGTGTTCCAAGAAGTGCTTGCGGGCGCGGCCACTGCGCCCGTATCTGCCCGGCGCGTCGTCCGATTCGAAGACGGTCTTGACGTCGATGAGCGTGTCCCAGCATGCTTGGAACATGCCTTCGTCGAGCTCCAAGAACGGCCCGGCGCGACCGACGACCTGGCGGCACCATTCCGGGTCCAGGTCTGCGTATTCGTTGCTCATCGCCACCAGTTGGTTCGCCAGGACGACCAAGGGGCTGTCGCGGACCCGCAGTGGCTCCAGCTGGCCCTTCTCGGCCATGCGGGCGACAGCGACGCATTCCAAGTGGTCCTCGGGCCCAGATGAGACCAAGGTGCCTTCGCTGATGGCGCCGATGCGGTGGCCGGCGCGGCCCAGGCGCTGCACCAGGCGCGCGACGCTGCGGGGCGATTGCACCTGCACCACGTGGTCGATGGCGCCTACATCGATGCCGAGTTCCAGGCTGCTGGTGGCGACCAGTCCTTTGAGGCGACCATCGCGGAAACGGCTCTCCACGTCGATGCGATGGTCGGCAGATAGGCTGCCGTGGTGCAGCCCGAGCAAGGGTTCGTCGTCGAGCAGGGCGCTGCGGCTCGTGAGCAGCTCGGCGCTGTCGCGGGTGTTGAGGAACACCAGGACCCTCTCGTGCTCTTGCACCAGTCGTCGCACGGCCGCGAGCTGTGCGGCGGGCGCGGGGGGTAGGGAGAGTTCGGCGCACAGGTCCGGGGCGTCGGCGGGGGACAGCACGCTCAGGCGGCTCTGCTTGTCGCCGACCGCGACGAGGACGTCGACCTCGCGGCGACCCCCCATGAAGGCGGACACGGCCTCCGGGTCGGCGACGGTCGCACTGAGCCCGATGCGTTGGAACGACGATGCCCCCGCGGGCTTGGTCGGACAACGGCGCTCCTTGGCCTTGACCTCGCGCAGGGAAGCTGGCTGCGCAACGACCTCTTCCAGGCGCTCCAAGGCCACCATGAGCTGGGCGCCGCGCTCCGAGACGGCCAGGTCATGGACTTCGTCGATGATGACGAAGCGGACCATGCCCAGGTGCCGACGCAGGGTGTCGCCGTACAGCAACAATTGCACCGTCTCAGGCGTCGTGATGAGGATGTCAGGCGGCTTGCGTGATTGCCTGGACCGCTCGGCCTGGCTGGTGTCGCCGTGGCGCACGCCCACCGTGATACCGAGCGCTTCGGCCCAGTGCTCTAGCCGGCGCATCAGGTCGCGGTTGAGCGCCCGCAAAGGCGTGACGTACAGAGCCTTGAACCCCGGCGGCCACGGCCTGCCCGCGGCATCGAGACGGTCGCGTTCAGTGAGCAGGTGATGCAAGACCGGCAGCAATGCCGCCTCCGTCTTGCCATAGCCCGTAGGGGCCAAGAGCAGCGCATGTCGCCGGGCCAGAAGCACGTCCATGCTGGCCTCTTGGGCTGGACTCAGCCCGGTCCAACCATCGGCGACCAGGACGGCATCGAGGGCCGGGTGGAGTCGCGGGTCAAGCTGGGAGATTGTTGATCACCGACGTGATGAGCAACTGGATGTACGCCAGCATCAGCAACGCACCCAGCAGGTAGGCGAACAACAGGCTCAGGGGCTTACCGAGGCCCATGAAGTTGCCTTGCTTGCTCAGCAGGAGCGTGTTCTTGATGATGATCGATAGCGGCCACGACACGGCACCCATGACGAGGGCCATCGTGCCGAGTTGGATGCCGAGGGTGATCCAGAACGCCGTGCCGGCGGTCTTCGTCGTCAGGACGCTGGTGCCCCAGACAGCCCGCATCTCGATGTCCCAGAGGACGAAGACGAGCAGGAACATGGCGACGCCTGCGACCCAACCGATCCACCGGTACTGGTCCCAGCGGGGGTGGTGCTTCTCTGGCTTGACCACGACGCGTGCGACGACCAGGCCGATGGCCACGAGCCATAGGCCCCAGCCCCACCAGGGGAGTTTGAACAGCCAGACCCCGTACAGTGGCTGGGCCCCGACGACCTCGGTGCCGGCCATCTCGAACGAGGCCTGGCCCGTCCATGCGAGGTTGCCGCGCAGGTTGGTCACTTCCATGGATTTGAACAGGACGAGCGCGAACTCGTCGGCCGCGGCCTCCGCATCCTCGGACGAAGGGAAGCGGATCAGGGCCCCGTCGAGGACCTCCGCGAGCGCGTCTTCAAGCGCGCTGTCCCCGACGTCGTCCGCGTCACCCTGACCTCCGCTGGCCGAGGCGTCGTTGAGTTTCTGGAAGACCGTCTGGATGCGTTGGAAGTCCAGGCCTTCCTTCGCGGCCTCCGCATCTGCAGGGGTGACCCGGGCGACACTGCCTTCCTTGAACGGCAGGATGACGAAGTCTGACGTGAACGCAGGGATCTCTGGCGGGCCGTATAGGCGGAAGATGTCGCTCTTGCCCTCCCAGCGCGTGACGGGGGTCGTGCCGTCGAGCAGTACGAAGGCGGTCTCCGAGGCGGTCGGGGAGATCGTCGCCGACGGGGCGTTGATCCCGAACGCGCCGGTGGACGGGATGAAGGGGATATCGTTGAACTCCATGCGGCCGTTGACCGCCGGCGCAAGTAGGCTCTGGTTGAGCGGAAGGGAGTTCAGGTCATCGCCGCGGGCATCCAGGAAGAGGCCGAGCGCGTGATCGGCGGTGTACGTCGCGGAGGGGCGGGTCAGGAACTGGATGCCGGCACTGCCGCCGTCCTCGACGACCAGGCTCAGGTCGCCGGTCCAGCAGTCATTGCTCGTGATACCGCGGCAGACGCGCTCAAGGCCGTCGATGCGCAGGCCGACCGCGTCGAAGAACCCGTACGGCCCGGTGGATCCGGAGGTCTTGGCCTCGAGCTGCCCAGACAGGATCGTCGTGAACTTGGCGGTGCTGGGGTCGGCGAAGCCGTAGTCGGCTTCGAACTCGTGCGGCCCATTGATCTGGCCTGCTGCGGCCGGGATCAGGAGCACAACGGCGACCAACGTCATCCAACGCATCATCAGGATGAGGTGGCGCTGCGGGACAAAAAGCCTTGCCGCCTTAAGCCGACAACAACGAAAGCACGTCATCGGGCGATGTGGCGAGGCCGGCGTTCAGGTCGCGGTGCCCGTCGCGGGTGACGACGACGTCGTTCTCGATACGGATGCCGATGCCGACGGCCTGCGGCGGGCACTTGGCGAAATCCGGGTTGAAGTAGAGCCCCGGTTCGACGGTCAAGCACATGCCTTCTTGCAGCTTCAGGCTGTTGCCTTCGCTATCCCGGTAGGCCCCGGCGTCGTGCACGTCGAGGCCGAGGAAATGGCTGGTCCCGTGCATGTAGAACGGGCGGTGCTTCTGGTCCTGGATGAGGGCGTCCTTGTCGCCCTGCAGGAACCCGAGGTCGACCAGGCCGTCGACCAGGGTCTCCACGGCGGCGTCATGGGGGTCCTTGAACAGGCCGCCCGGGACGACCTTGGCGATGGCTGCCTGCTGCGCGTTCCATACGATCTCATACAACTCTCCTTGCAGTCTGTCGAAGGTGCCCGCCGCCGGCACGGTGCGGGTGATGTCGGAATTGTAGTAGCCCCATTCGCAGCCGGCGTCCACGAGCACTAGGTGATCGGCACCGATGGTGGCCCGGTTCTCGACGTAATGCAGGATGGCGGCGTTGGCCCCGGTTCCGACGATGGGCGGGTACCCGGGTCCGGTGCTCCCGGCCATGCGGTAGTGCCGCACCAGTTCGGCCTCCACCTCATATTCACGGCGGCCCGGCTTGGCAAGCGGGAGCGCCGCGCGCATGGCGTCCATGCCGATGTCGGCGGCCTTCTGCAACAACGCGACCTCGTCGGAGTCCTTGATCATGCGGAAGCCAGCCAAGAGCTGCGTGGCGTCTTCTTTGGTGTACTTGAGCAGCGCCTCGCGGGCCTCGGGGTGGTGTTCGGTGCGCGACAGGACGTGGGCTCCGTTCAGGCGATGGTGTAGGCCATCGGTGTCCTTGACGTCGTGGGCGTTCTCGATGCCCAACAGCTCGGCCCGTTCTAGGCCAAGCCGGCGACCGTTCCAGACCTCTGCAGCCGGTTCGCGGGGCCGCATCCATAGATCGGTACGGCCGTCGCTGCCCAGGGTCAAGATCGCGCCGGGTTCGTTGAACCCTGTCAGGTACCAGAAGTCGCTGTGTGGCCGGAAGGGGTGGTGGACGTCGTTGGAGTAGACCGTCTCGGGGTTCGTCGCCACCACGAGGACATCGCCGTCTTCCATGGCAGCGGCGACGCGCTCGCGCCGCTTGGCGAAGGCCTCCATGGGCAGTTGCGGGGCGGGCCCCGGGGTCAGGTCGACGGCTTCCACGACGCCAGAACCCCGCCTCGGCCAAAAACAGGTGGGGCCGAGGCGGTGGTATGGCCTCGGCCTACGCGTTGCCGCGGACGACGAACCACAGACCGAGGGCCGCGGTCAGCACCTGGAACTCGGCGCCACCTTGCATGAAGTGCCAGGTGGGCAGGTGGACGGTCAGTGCGGCGCCGGCCATGATGACGAAGATGGTGGCGCCCGCAAAGCGCGTCACCAGGTCAGCGTTGTTGAACTTGAAGCCGCCAGCGAGGATCGCGACACCTGCGACGACCTCACCGACGGCGACGAGCCAGAACAGGCCGGCGCTGCCGAAGAACATCATGTCGAGCATCTCGGCAGGGGGCGTGCCGCCGCGCAGCTTCTCCATCCCGTGGTAGATGAAGATCGAGGCGAGGGCAAGGCGCAGCACCCAGTGGAATTTGGGGACGAACGGTTCGAAGGTCGATTGGACACGCGCAGAGAAGGCTTCAGCCATGCACGGTACGACGCGCCGACGAGGATACCCCTTCCGTTCCGGGGTTGAACTACGGGTCCAACCTTATGGCTCGCCTGCGGGGGCTTGCACGGGGGCGTCCTGAGGCATCCCCTTGGGTCGCTCGGGGCGCCAGGCCACAATCACGTCGCCGGCGAACAGCAGCAACGGGACGACCAGGAACATCGATGCGACCCAGACGCCCTTGGGGTCGAAGCTCCCCCAACCGTAGGAGGCGATGCCTGCAGAAACCAGCGCCGCGACCCAGACAAGCGACAACGCGCGCCGCCACAAGACACCCCGCCAGGGGAACCACAAAGCGGCCGCGACGACGGGGGCGAAGGCGAACCACGGATCCTCCATCACGGCCCCTTGGTGCTGCCAGCCGACCAGCCAGGATCCCACGGTCACGCCGAGCGCGGCAGGCGTCCCCAAGGGGCGCCACCACGACGCGATCGCCACCGTCAGTGCGCTGGCCACGGCTGCCCCGATCAGGGCCCACGCCATCGGCGTGAACGTGAAGTTCCCTTCACCATCAGACGCCATGGACGCCAGCCGGTCACCGCCGGCACCGAGGGCGATGGCGCCGACCACGGCCCCCAGCACGAAGGCAACGGAGGCCCAAGCGTACCATGACCGCGTCCAGAGCCACATGGAGGAGATGATGCTCCAGGCCACCGCGACGACCCACGCCGGCCATAAGGCCGTCATGTGGTCGGCACCGGACGCCCAGCAGCAGCCCTGGCGGACGTCCTCGACCTGGTACTGCTGCGCAGGCCCCCCACCATCCGCCTCGGCACCTTGGTACGTGCGCACCGCGATGTCGAGCGTGTTGCCTGGCTGTAGACGGCTGTCCCCGGGCAGCGCCGGCTCGGTGCGGATCTCGATGATGCGCTTCAGCTCGGCTTCACCCAGCATCACTGCATCGACGCGGAACGAGACGATGCGGGCGGCAGGGTTGCGGCCAGGATCCCCTTCCGCCCTTTCGGCTACGACCTGCCCGTGTACGATGAGGTCCGGCTCACCCGCAGGACTGGCGTCGGACCACGCGACCGTGAACCACGTCGGGAATACCAGCAATGCTGCAAGCACGACGACGGGCAACCATAACCTGGTGGCCCACGCCAAACTCGTTCACCCGCGGAAGATCGGGCGTTCGGTCAGGCGCACAGGAAGCGGCAACGGGGCGCGGGGTTCGTCGCCGATGTTGGCTTCGACGAGCTGGATGATGGTCGACCACGGGCAGCTGTAACTGCCGAGGCTCTGACCATCGTCGGTGTCCAGCGTGATGCCGGCGCGTTCCAGGTAGTCCCCCTTGCGCAGGCGCAGGTTGTAGACGTTGCTCGCGACCTCTTGTTCGCCGACGACGGCGATGATCGGGACCCACTCCTTCTCGGCATTGCGGATCTTCTTGCCGATGCCTGCGGAAGCGTCATCGACGTCGGCGCGGCCGCCCATCTCATTCACGGCAGCGGCGAGTTCCAGCGCGGCGTCGGTGAACTCGTCACTGACGGGCAGGAAACGCACCTGCGTCGGACTGAGCCAGAACGGCAGGGCGGGCTTCTCGCCGCGGTCGCGCTTCATGGCCTCGGATTCGAGGATGGCGGCGACGTTGCGGTCGATGGCGCCACTGACGCTGGTGTGCAGCAGGAGCGGGGTGTGCTCCTTGCCGTCTTCACCGGCGTAGGTGATGCCGAAGTGCTGCGGGTTCTGCGTGTCGATCTGCACAGTGGACAAGGCGAACGCCTTGCCGCTGGTGTCGTTCACGTTGAACTCGAACTTGGTGACGAAGTAGAAGCTCTGGTCTTCCCACATCTCGATCAAGACGGGGCCGCCGACCATCTGCGCGAGTCCTGCCGCGAACTCCTTGTTCTCCTCGTAGAAGCCGCGTACGAAACGGATGGCGGTCTGGAAGGGCACTTCGAGGCCGTCCATCCAGCGCTTGCTGGTCATGAACTGGCGACCGAACTCCTCACGGGCCTGGTGGATGTCCGCGACGAGCGTGTGCATGTCGGGCATGGTGAAGCAGCGCAGGCGCTTGATGCCGGACGTCTCGCCGCTCTGTTCACGCCTGAACGAGTAGTGCGTGAGTTCGTAGATGCGTGCCGGCAGGTGGCGGTAGCTCAGGACACTGCGGCCCATGGTCAGATACATGCCGAAGCAGGCGGCGAAGCGCAGGAACAGTTCCTTGTCGTCGGACTTGACCCGGTACTGCCGGGCAGGGAACTTCTGCAGGTACTTGTTGAGCGCCGGGTGGTTGACGTCGTACATGATCGGCGTCTCGATCTGCATGGCGCCGGACTCCTGGGAGACGCGGTTGATCTTGGCCTCCAGCAGGCGCTTGATGAGTTGGCCCTTGGGGAACCAGCGCATGTTGCCGGTGTCCGAGCCGGGCTCGTAGTCCACCAACTCCATGTTCTGCATGAGCTGGATGTGGGCCGGCTCCTTGCCGCCGCTGCGGCTGCCCTTGGCCTCGTACTCGTAGAACTGCTTCAGCTCCGCGTGGCCCTTGAAATTGAACTCGTCGGCCGCCGTCAACTCGCCGTCCGGGCTGAGGATGTACCAGGCGGACTTCAGGCCCTTCTCGGCCTTCAGTGCCTCTGACTCGTTGGCGTCGCCGTCCTTGGCATCACCCTCGGCGGCTTCTTCCTCACCTCCCGGCGTCACGTGGCGACTCAGCTCGGCCAACGGGTGGCCCTTGACCTTGATGTTGAAGCCCTTGTACCAGCCGAAGGGGCTGCGCTTGACCTCGGCGAAGTCGCCGGCGATCTCCTCCTGCAGCAACGGCAACGCCTTGGCGCCGACGCTCGGCTTGGCCAGGTCGTGGCTCAGGTGTGCGTACGGGTACAGCATCACCTTGTCGACGTTGATCTGCTTGGCGACGTCGCGGATCTCCTTGGCGGCCTTGCGGACCGCGGCCGGGAGGTCTTCTTCGTCGATCGATTCGACCGTGATGAAGACGGCCAATGCGTCTTCGAGACGGCCGGTCTTTTCGTCGTCGCTCAGCTCCGGCGCCGTCTTGAGTGCCTTCTTGGTGGCCTCGT
This sequence comes from Thermoplasmatota archaeon, assembly GCA_041581335.1. GTDB lineage: Archaea > Thermoplasmatota > E2 > JACPAO01 > JAHFTW01 > JBFGSX01. The sequence continues at coordinate 32,098 of JBFIDG010000001.1, read as the reverse complement.
ATTCGATGAAGTCGGAGTGGAGAAGCAGGAGCTTCATAACAAGCCGGCGACCCCCGAGACCCTGATAAGCAGTGCCGCCCGCATCGTCGGCCCCACCCCCTTGGCGCCACGCACCCTGGACCTCGCGACACCTGGGCCGAGGCGGCGGGTGCCGCGCGCGAGCGCTGCCCATGGAGGCACCCCCCAGACCATGTCCTCGACGGGGGTATGAGCGCCGCTGCGGACGCCGCCGCGAAAGCATCTCCTTCATCAGCGTTGCCCAGCTTGCCTTAAGCGTCCGTGTCCGGCATCTGGGATTGTGCGCATCGGCCTTGTGCTGGGGGGCGACCCTCCGACCCCCCATGATCTGAAGCTCCTCGATGCTTGCGCCAAGGTGGTCGCGTCCGATGGCGGCGCCCACGGGCTGCTCAAAGCGGAACGCCCGCCGGATGTCATCGTCGGCGACCTCGATTCACTCTCGCCGGACGACTTCAAGTGGGCCGACGCGTTGGACATCCCGATCGAACGCCACCCGATCCAGAAGGACGAGACCGATGGCGAACTCGCTTTGGAGCGCGCTTTGCAGATGGGCGCCACGCGCATCATGATCCTCGGCGGCCACGGTGGACGCATGTCGATGTTCCTTGGCAACCTGAAACTGCTGCGCTCGTGCCATGAGCGCGGCATCGACGCGGTCATGATCGGCAAGGGTGAGTCCATCCGCTTCCTCAGCCCCGGCGGAGAACTGAACCTCGCCGGCCGCACCCATTCTATGCTCAACATCCTGCCCGTGGACGGCGACGCGATCGTCAGCATCGCCGGCACGAAGTGGGAGGCCGTGGAGACGAAGCTGGGCCACCTGACCGGCCGCGGCCTGAGCAATCAGATCATGCAGGATGGCGCCCGTGTGCGCTGCCACGAAGGCATGGTCGTCGTGATCGTCGAACAACCCGAATCGTGATGCTGCGACGGCTACGAACTGGTCCCCGAAGGTAGCGCGAGCCGGTCCGCGGTGCCCAGCGCCGACAGGATGATACCGGTGCCGATGGCCATCCCTGCGACCGACAAAGCGTACGACCAGGCCAATGGCGCGACGCGCAGGACGATGGCCACGACGCCCGAGCCGGTCAGCACCCCGAGCGCCACGGCGCCATGATATGCCCCGAGGCCGCGGCCCGTCGACCGAGGGTGCGCCGCGGCGAGGATGCAAGGCACGGTGGCCTGCACCATGGCGAAGGTCAAGCCCATGACGGCGCCCAGCGATAGCAGGAACCAGTAGAGGTTCGGGTGCCACCACAAGATCGTCACGGCCATCGCGGGGACTGTGAGCAGGCGAGTGACGAGGCCGATGCGGGCGACCCGTTGTTCGCCGTGGCTGCGCAGCATCGGCAGCGTCATCCGGAAACCGATGGGGATGGTCAGATGCGAGGGGACCTGTGCGAGCAATACGAGCGCGACGGACAGGTGCAGGTCGGCGGCAAGGACGCCGGAGAAGGAGCTGTTGAAGGCGGTCGTGCCGAGGAACGTGATGGCGACCCCGAGCGCCAGTTTGCGGTGCGGCCCGGCCGTCCTGGGCCAGCGTAGGCGGACGCGCAGCCGTTGCGGCAACCACACCGGGCGTTCGAGACGCATCTGTTCCTGCGGTTTGGGGTCCCAATCGGACACGTGGACCGGCACGAAGGGTCGGATCGTCTTCCAGGCCACGAGGGCCGCGGCCACGCACAGCACGGCCGCGCCGAGGAAGACCCCGAGGGGGGCCAAGGTGCCGGCGAACGACCAGATGATGACGGCCATCAGCCCGACCATGTAGGCGCTGGACATGACGAGGTTGAGTCTGGAGGTCATGGCGCCCCAATCGGACCGGCCCTGACCTTCCAAGATCAAGCGGCCTGCCGCCGAGGCCGTGGCCCCTCCGAAGGCGGTGAAGGCCGCCGCGCCGAGCAAGTACAACGGCCAGGGCGGCAGGAATGCCAGCCCCACGAGGGCGGTGCCCGCGACGGCGAAACCTGTCGTGGCAAGCCGCCGCCGACCACGCCCGCTTTCCATGAGCGTCCCCCACATGTAGCTGGCCGGGACGCCTGCAAGGTTCATGGCGACGACCACCATGGCGGCGCCCCATGCGGGGAGCCCGTACGCCGTCACGGCCATCAACGGGATGAGCGCAGCGGTGGCCCCATCGGCGACGCGGAACAGCGTGTATGCACGATGCCACTTCGGCAGCGGGGCCACACCGCCGCCATGTGTTGGACAACCTGAACCCTCGCATCAATGGTCACCCTGATAGCCCAGGCAACACTATGCCCGTTGATGGCCCCCCTCGCGACCGTCGCGCTCGCGCTGCTTTTGATGGCAGCCGCAGGCATGGCGGCCGTCCGATTGGGCCTCCCCCCCGCCCTGGGCTACCTAGCGGCCGGCCTCATCGCAGGGTTCGCCTTCCCGGAGATCTTGTCCCTCCACGAGATCGAGAACCTGGCCGAACTGGGCGTCTTGGCGCTGCTTTTCTTCATCGGCTTAGAGCTGGATCTGAAGCGTCTGCGCCGGGCACTCCGAGCGACGGCGTGGAGCATCCCGTTCGACATCGCGCTCCCGGGTCTGGCCGTCGCGGCCGCCGTCCGCCTGGCGGGCTGGAGTTTCAGCCAGTCCCTGGCCATGGGGATGGCGATGTCCATCTCCAGCACCTTGTTCGGCGAACGCCTCACGTCCCTGCCCGGCGTGGACCGCAAGACCCGCGAAAGGGTGCTTGGAGTGCTGGTCTCCGAAGACGTGGCGGCCGCGGGGCTGATCGCGTTGATCATTGTCCTGGGCGGCGATGGCGGTGGCTGGCTCGGCCCCTTGGCGGCCATCGGCAAGCTGCTGTTCTTCCTCGTCCTTCTCGCTGCGGGGGCGTTGTTCGTCATCCCCCGCATCCTCGACGAAGTGGCACGCCGCCACGTCCCCGAGGTGCTTGCCCTGTGGGCGACCGGGCTGGTCGTCTTGGCAGGCTACCTCGGGTACCTCGCCGGGTCGCCTGAACTGGGCGCCCTGCTCGCCGGTGTCGCGGCCGCAGAAGCCGGCAGCCGTTACGTGGTGCGCAACACATTGGCCGGCGTGCGGGATCTTGCCGCAGCGGTGTTCTTCCTTGCCAGCGGCTTGGCCGTCGACGCCCTGGGCATCCTACACGTCTGGCCTCTTGTTCTGGCCGTCGCGGCGCTCTTCGCATTCGGCAAGACCCTCGTCCACCTGCCTGCCGGCATCGCCGGGGGGCTCAACCTCACCGGAGGCATGCGCAGCGCCGTGGCGCTGGCGACGATCGGTGAGTTCAGCCTGATCCTGGTGGCTGTCGCCGAGAGCAACGGCGTCGCCCACCCGGCGATGCGTGCCGTCGCGGTCGGTACCATGGTCGTCTTGCTGCCCACATCTGCGCTGCTGACCCGGGGCATCCCGGCCATGGAGCGCAAGTTCTGGCAGCTCCCGAAGGCCATCCGCCGCCCCGCCGTCTGGCTTGGCCAAGGCATGCGGGGGCGCAACAAGGCCCGTGGCGCCGTACGCGAGTGGCAAGGACACGCCAGGTTCCTTGCCGTCAATCTTCTTCTCATCACGGGATGGTTCCTGTTTGCCGCCTGGCTGGCGCCCATGGTCACCCCGACCTTCACGGGCCTGCCCGTACCTCCGACCGCCATATGGTTCGGCCTGGCCGCCGGCCTATCGCTTCCCATGGTCCGCGCGGCGTTCATGTCGTATCGACGCTTGGTCTGGGGCCTCGTCGGCTTGCAGGAAGGCGAGCGTGAAGGCGCTGGCAAGGTGCGCGAGCGCCTCGTCGATGCCGTCGTGACCATCGGTTTCGTGCTGGTGCTGTTGCTGCTGAGCCTGCGCTTCCCGCAGACCACGCCGTTCCTGGCAGCCGGTGCCGCGATCGCTATCATCATCGCCGCCGTCGCTTGGCGACAGCTCAACCGCTTCCATCAGGCCCTGGAGGCCACCCTGGGCCGCGTGCTGGGCCACGACCCCGCGCATGCCCAGCTCCTGGACAGCCTCATGGACCGGTATCCGTGGGGCGTCAAGTTCGCCGCGGTCATCGTGCCACCCGGGTCGCCTGTCGCCAACCGTAGCCTGCGGGAATGCCGCATCTCGGCCATGTCTGGTGCGACGGTGGCCGTGCTGCAGCGCGGGCGCAAGGAGACCGTCAACCCCGGCCCAGACACCGTCATCCGTCCCGGAGACACCCTCGTCATGCTGGGGGACATGCACCAACTTGCCCGGGGCGAAGCCCTCGTCGTCGCACATGGCGACGCGATCCGCATGACGGCCCAGACCCAATCGGCGGTCGTGGAGGAGCAAGAGCTGCACGCGGAGTCTTCGTGGGTGGGGAAGAAGCTCGGGGAGCTGCGCATCCGTGAAGAGACCGGCACCCTCGTCGTCGGCCTGTGGAGCGGCAACCAATCCCACCCCGTCCCCTATCGGCACGAGCTCCCCCTACGACCGGGAGACCGCCTCATCCTGCTTGGCACCCCCCTGCAGCTGCAACGGGCACGGCTCATGACCCAAGGCATCCCCGAAGCGGTCCCGACCGATTGAAGCCTTGAAGCCCCAACCCCTGGCATGCTTGTGGACCCCCTCTGGTGGCTCATCCCCGCGGCCGTGGTCGCAGGCTTCATCGACAGCATGGTCGGCGGCGGCGGAGTCATCACGTTGCCCGCCATCATCGCCGCAGGCCTACCCCCGCATGCAGCCATCGCCACCAACAAGGTCGCCGGGACGGGAGCCAGCGGCATGGCGACCTGGCAGTACGCCAAGCATGGGCTCGTCCGACGCGAGCTGCTGTGGTTGTTCCCTATCGCGGTCGTCACGAGCATGGCCGGCGCCTGGACCGTGTTGCGACTGCCCGAGGACTTGATCCTCCGTCTCATCGCCATCGTCATCATCTCGATGGTCGCCTACGTCTTGCTGCGCCCCCGCTTCGGGATGGACGACAAGTACAGCCTGCCCGACCTGTGGACCGCCCTGGCCGCAGCGGGCGCGGTGGGCATCATCGCGTTCTACGACGGCCTGCTCGGGCCCGGCACCGGCAGTCTGCTGCTCTTTGCGCTTGTGAGCCTGCTGGGGATGCGCTTCGTCGATGCCGCCGCCCATGGTCGGCTCTTCAACTTCGGGTCGAACCTGGGGGCCCTTGCGTTGTTCGCGTTCGAGGACGTCATCGACTGGCGCATCGGGGCCGGCATGATGCTCGGCACCATGGTCGGCGCCTTCGTCGGCAGCCGGACCAGCATCAAGCACGGGGACAAGTGGATCAAGCCGCTGTTCGTGCTGATGGCCGGCGGGCTGTTGGTGCGGATCCTTACGTCTTGAGCACCATGCGCCAGGCGTCCTTGCCTTCGGCGTAGAAGTCCTTGCGCCGGACCTGTTTCACGAAGCCTTGCTGTTCGTACCAGGCGACGAGGCGTGTGTCGCTGACGTCCGCTTCCAGAAGCACAGTCTGGTGCTTCTTCCGGGCCAGTCCGATGGCGTGGTCCATCAAGACCGTGCCCAGGCCCTTGCCTTGCATGCTCGGGTCGATCGCGACGCCATAGACCCGCAAGGACAGGCGACGGTGCCACAGGATGAGGCTGCCGACGATGCCTCCGTCGTCCAACACCCAGGTGGTCTGGTGGGGGCTGGTGATGGCGCGGCGCAGGCTGCCCGCACTGCTCCGGCGCCACGGCTGGAAAGCTGCCTCTTCAAGCGCTAGGATGCCAGGTAGATCTTCGAGGGTCGCACGGCGCAGCTTAGGCACGCGGGCCCTCTGTGGCGATCTTGTTGATGATCTCGCCATACATGGGGGAGTCGACCGGGATCTCTTGCCCGAAGTCCATGTTGGGGTTGTCGTTGACCTCGATGACGACGGCGCCGTTGGTGAGCTGCTTCAGGTCCACGCCGTACAGGCTGCGGCCGATGGCGCCTGCGGCGCGGGTGGCGGCATCCATGATCTCGGCAGGGACGTCTTCGAGCTCGACGCGTTCGACCTTGGCCCATTCCTTCTTCTGACTGCCTTCTGGCTTGTCGTGGATGCGCCAGGCGCCCTTCGGGATGTGGTAGCGGGCCGCGTAGAGCGGTTCGCCGCACAGCAGGCCGACGCGCCAGTCGAACAGGCTCGGCGTGTAGCGTTGCAGCAGGACGACGTCACTGCGGGCGGCGAACTTGCGCAGCACGGCGCGCAGTTCCTTCTCGTCGCGGGCCTTCTCGACGGCGCTGCTGAAGGCGCCGCTGGGGGCTTTGACGACGATGGGGCTGCCGAGTTCTTCGAACAGCGCGGCGGCGTCCAGGGAATCGTAGCCGGCGCGGGTGAGCAGCACGGTGTCGGGGGTCGGGACGCCGTGGCGTTCCAGGATGCCCTGCACGTGGGCCTTGTTCATGCACGTGAGGATGCTGCGAGGATCATCGACGACGCGGTGCCCGAGCTCCCAGGCGTAGCGACTGGCAGCGAAGCTGAGCCCGAGCACATTGGTGTCGAGCCGCAGGAACGACGCGTCGAAGTTCTGCAGTTCGTGGAATTCTGAGACATCAAGGATCTTGGCCGTGTGGCCGTGATCTGGCGCTTGCCGCATGTAGGCCTGCATGGCCTTGTGCTCGACGCCACGGCCGCGACTCATCGCGTCCGTCACAATGGCGACATCGGCCGTGTGCTCACCTCCTCGAACATGCGCAGTTCCCGTTCCGTAAGATCATGGAGAAGCAAGGGGTCGAGGCTCACGAACAGTGGGCCATCGTCGGAGTCAAGGTACCAGATTGTGGCAAGCGGCACGCCGAAGGCCTGCCAGACCCGCCAGGCGAGGTTGTAGTGCTCGCTCGTCGTGGTGCCGACGACCTGGTTCATGGACTTCAGCGGGCCGACCTTGTCGACGACCAGGGCGACGCGGGTGCCGTTCTGGGTGGCGCTGCGCCATTGGCTGGCGGCGGAGCGCGGCGACTCGCAGTGATAGTAGGTGTCCGTGTGGCCGGCGTTGGGGACGAGCAGGGCCGGAGGCCTGACGTCCTCGGGCTTGCGGGCGACCTTCCACTTGGCGCACGGGATGCCGGCCCGTTCCGCGACGAGGATCGCCGCGGCGCAATTCTGCGCAGTGGCGGCCTGCATGGGGCTGGGGCGGCTTTCGTAGCCGTTCAGCTCAGCGTCGACGAGGGCCCAGTAGCCTCCGCGCAGGAAACGGTAGTCGCCTGAGAGGTTGATGAATGGCGGTGGGGGTCGTCGGTGGTCTTGCCTTGGCAACCGGGACGGCGGTGGGGGGTTTGGCACCAAGTCCGTAGAGATGATGGCCCCCCTATTGTGCTTTTCATCGCCGCCGTCGAATCTGAACGCGGCCGCCCGGCGCCATCGACACGCCCCCCGGCCAGCCGGAGCCGTGCCGCCACCACGCCGCCCCCTGGAGATGCCCGGCGCCCGCACCCCTGAGGACCTGCAGCACGCCCATACCCGATTCTGCGTAGCTGCGCCGGTTTCATCTACAAGACGCCCTCGATTCACCCTACCGGCCGATGCGGGTCATTGCGGTCGTGGGCGTCCCTCCTGGCGCGACCCCCACAGCGGAGCGCTCTGCTCTGCTGAGGCATATTAGGAGGTGACCTACCATGGAATCCCGCATCGACCCCGAATACGAATGGAAGAAGAGCGACTTCTTTGCGACCCCCGTCAACCAGGTGCAACCCACCGGCGACGTCGTGAAGCTCATCGAGATGATGGCCCAGACCTCCGCGCAGGGCCGCCAACTCGGCCAAGTCTGCGACATCCTGCGCCGCGCCCTTGAGGACCCCGACCGCCCGACGGTCATCCTCGCCACCGCAGGCACCCTCATCTCAACCGGCATGCGCGACCTCTTCGTCAAGATGATGGAAGCCGGCTTCATCGACGCCTGGGTCAGCACCGGCGGCTGCATCGACGACGACCTGTACCTGAGCCTCGGCGGCCCCGTCGGCCAAGGCCGCCCCAGCGTCGACAACCTGTTGCTCCGCGACCACATGATCGACCGCCTCTACGACTCCTACATCGACGAGGACTTCCTGCGCGCCTGCGACGGCTACATCAGTTACCTCGCCGACGACAAGGACATCGCCGGCGTCAAGACCAGCCGCCAGTTCACCGATTTCGTCGGCCAGACCATCAACGAGGGCCGCGCCTACAACGACCTGAAGGCCGTCAACAAAGGCGTGCTCGCGAAGGTCAACGAATTCCAGGTCCCCCTGTGGATCCCCGCCCTGACCGACTGCTCCATGGGCATCGGCCTGTGCATCAACCACTGGCGCCACACCCGCGCCGGCACCAAGAAGACCTTCATCCACGACCCCGTCGCGGACAACTGGGAGATCACCCAGCTCAAAGGCAACAGCAAGAAGAGCTGCGTCATCTACCTCGGTGGCGGCGTCCCCAAGAACTTCGTCAACGACTGCGAAGTGGTCTGCGAGACCACCGAGTACACGGACCGCGAAGGCCACGAATACGCCGTCAACATCACCATGGACCGCCCCGAGTGGAACGGCCTGTCCGGCAGCACCCTCGAGGAAGCCCAGGCCTGGGGCAAGGTCCACGCCAAGGCCACCAAGGCGACGCTGTACAGCGACGTCATCATGGCCTGGCCCATCGTCGCCAACTACCTGCTGGCGACCTGCAAGCCCCGCCCCCGCCTCAACCCGAAGTGGGAAGACAACGAGCTCGTCGAGCTCGGCGGCCAGAAGATCGAGCGCCGCGAAGGCGACTTCGCCGAAGCGCCCCCCGTGCCCGACGCAGTGGGCTACGTCACCGCTTGAACTGCAGGCCACCCCGCCCGGCAGGCACCCCGAATACGTGGACAAGGCAGTGCCAACATTGAAAGCACGTCAGCGCAATTGCGTGCCGTGGCTGTCAAATCTTGCCCCAAATGTTCTACTGAAGTATCCGTGACGCCGGGAACGCCCCCATCGTGCCCAGCATGCGGGTACGGCTCGTCTCAGGGCAACGTCAAGGTCTCCTCCACCCCGCTTGCCGTGCAGGTCCAGGCGGTCGCGAAGGCAGAGAAGCACACGGGGCAGGGAGGCATCATCGACAGCCTAAGCTCCGGCGTCTTTGACAAGAACTCGATTGCCTTGACGCGCGAACGCCTCGTTGTCCATTACTCGAATTGGCTGACGGGCAGTTCCGGAACCTACCATGCAGACCTGGCGAAGGTGCCTGGGATCATGCATGGAAAGGTCTGGGACATGGGCATGGTCATCCTTGGCATCCTGACCCTTCCCATTCTCGTGGGCGCGTTCGTTCTTCTCTTCTTCGCTCGTCGCCGTGCGGTCGTCATCGACAGCCCACTTGGCGGGCTGAAGGTGGTGTTCAAGAAACGCATCTCGAGTGCAAGGATGGATGAATTCATCGACAACGTGTTCGCGGCCAAGCGAGCCCTGGCGTAGTCCTCCCGCACCGCGTCAGGCACCACGTGCCGGCGCCCCGCCTACAAAATGGTCTAATCGGAGCACGCCGCTCGCGAAGACATGACCGAAGAGATGTCGATGCTGGACTTCGTCCGCAAACTCAAGGACTCCATGCAGGAGGACTTCGAGGGCGCAGAGCGCGAGGGATTCAACATCGCGATGAAGATCATCATGAAGTGGGCCGAGCACGACGGCGACGACTGGGAAGCCCTGGCAAGCGAGATGGGCAAGACCGCCGCAGGCCTCACCAACGACGCCATGGGCTTCGGCTTCAACGGCGCCACCAGCGCGTTCCAGGGCGGCTTGTTCGCCCTCGAATACGCTGGCGTCATGGACTGAAGCGACACGCACTGGTCCGACCACGAAGCGGACCTTCAGCGGAGCGGCCGCCTACGCACACACGGCGCCCACGGAGACGTCGATCTCCACGAGGCCGCCATCGTACGAGAACTCCTTCCAAGCGGAGAACCAGCAATAGTCGTCCTCCGCGACGGGTGCCCTCGCGGTCAGCCGGTATTCCCCCGGCCCATCCAACGGGGCACTCATGCAGCCATCGACAATGGCGGGGTCCACCGTCCAGACGGCATCGCCGTTGCGGGCGTGACGGACCACCTCGACGTCGTACGCTGACCATGGTGGGATGGCCCACTCTTCGTAGCTCTCCTCGGAGGGCCCCTGGAACTGGACCACCAACGCATCCCCCGGCGTGTGGTACGCTGCGCATGGCCCCGCCGCACTCGGCGGCCCGGCGCAGCCGACCAGAGTGACGATCAGGCCCACGGCAAGCCAACGCATACCGGGGCATCGACGTCACGCCACTTGGCGATGTTGGTCGCCACACACAAGGATGCGGGTGCCTGCGCAGCGGCCCCTCGCCGCAGCAATGCCCCCTCCGACAAAGGCAGGGGGTTTATCGTCAAGCATCGTTGGCCGACCGTTGGGAACCGAACTCACCGACTTACCCATGGTCAAGGAAGGGCGAGCCGAACGGCTGCGGGCCGCCGGCGTCGACACCGTGGAGAAGTTGTGGAAGGCCGATATCGAGGCGCTTCGTGCCAGCGGCAAGTTCGAAGGCGACGAGGGGTTCCTGGGGCAGCTGCCACTTCTGCAAGGTTTTGCTGAAGCGCACGCCAAAGGCGAGGCCATCGTCTACGCCGCCGACCCACGCATCTACGACCTGCAAGAGCCCATCATCCACATGGACCTGGAGTTCGACGGGCCCAAGTCGGAGATCTTCCTGTACGGCATGTTGGACCACGAGACCAACAAGACCACGAGCTGGTTCGACCACACCCGCGCCGGGCAAGAGAAGCTCCTGCGGGACTTCAAGGCCCTATGCGAGACCGGCGCCACCATGGTGACCTGGGGTGGCGCCAGCAGCGACACCGTGCAGCTACGCCGCGCCAGTGAGAAATACGGCATCGACCCCAAGTGGGTCAACAAGGTCAACTGGTTCGACCTTCAGCAAGAGGTCGTCTACACCGGCAACCCGGAGTCCCAGCGGGTCTACTTGCCGGTCTCCAAGTTCAAGTCCGAGAAGGTCGCGCAGTTCTTCGGCTACAAGAAGCCGCAATTGAAGGTCAAGGACGGCTACCACGCCCTCCGCTTGTACAGGTCGTTCCGCACCAACCGCAGTGCGACGATCAAGAAGGACCTCATCGAGTACAACCGGGAGGACATCGTGCACACGCAGATCATCCTCAACGGCTTGCGCGAGATGATGAAGGGCCTCTAGGGACCAGGGAGCCTGGCTCCGCCACCCCACCCGCCGGCACGTCCGGCCAGCGCCACGGGGCCCGCGCGGCGCGGCGCCCTATGGCCAGGGCCCGGATGCAGGCATCGAACGCCTCATCGCGGGTCGGGAACGCCCGCAGAGTCGTGCCAAGGCGTTGGCCTTCGCGCTGGAAAGCCCACGCCCACTTGTCAGGGGCCACGGCGAACACCGACGGGGGCGCGTCGCCTTCGCAGACGACCTTCAGGTCACGCTCGACGTTGTCGAGTGCCGCATACAGGATGCCCTGGGCGACCGGGGTGTCGCCATTGTAGAGCCGCCAGACCCAGGCCTCGCCTTCCTGGACGATGTGGTACGCCTCCATGGGTATGCTTGTGTCGGCGTGGACGACCACCCTTATGGGACGAACATCGAACAGTGCTGCTCAGGTCCGTTCTTCGACGGCGACGCCTTCGCTGCTTGAGTTGTTCCAGGAGCCGATGGCGTCTTGGACGACGGGGAAGTAGCAGCTCTGGGTCCCGTCCTGGACGCAGCGCACCATGTTGGCAGACTCCATCTTGCGCAGGTGCCAGCGCACCGTGCCGGGGTTCATGTCGAGCGCCTCGGCCAGGCTGCGTTGGTTGGTGCCGGGATGGGATTCCAGGTACGTCAGGATGCGCTGCGCGTTGGGGTTCTGCATGGCAGCGTTCTGGATCGCCTGTTCCTTGGCCTGCGCGCCGCCGCGGGTCGGGTAGTAGAGCCTGCGGCCCTGCACCTTCTGCGTCTTGACCAGACCGGCCATCTCGAGCTTCCGCAGGTGCCACTGGGTGTTTGTCACGGCGGTCTCGTGGCGTTGTGCCAGGTCTCGCAGGTGGACGCCAGGGCTGGTCTCGACGACGTCGAGCAGGGACTGGCGCATCGGGTGTTCCAAGACGTTGTGCTTGTCGATGTGCCGTAGGCCGCCGACGCCTAGGTAGTACGCGAGGCCCGCGAGGGCCACGATACCGACGCCGGCACCGCCGATGCCCCAGACGAGGCCGCTGCCCCAGTCGATGCCGCTGCCGCCCTCTTCGACGCCGGGGAGGCCCGCCTCAGGGGCAGGGTCCTCTTGGCCTGGCTCCAGCCCTGGCCCGACGGGGTCCGGTCGGACGGGGTCCAAGGGGTTCTCGGGCAGTTCGAGCTGCGCTACGGCGACCGGGACGCACAGCACGGCGACGACGAGTAGGATGTGTTTCATTCGGAGAGTGCGGGCGTTCCGACAGGGCGTGCCGGAGCGTCCACGGGACGGCCCTCACGGGCCTCCAGAGCACGGTTCCCCAGTGGTGTGGGGTAGAAGCGCGAGCCATCAGACTGGACGAGTTCGTCGAGCAGTCCATGGTCGCGCAGCTTGCGCAGGTGCCAGCGCGCGGTGCCACCGTGGAGGCTCAGGCGCTCCGCCATGGCGGCGGCGGGGGTGCCCGGGTGGCGTTCGATGTATTGGTAGATGTGCAGGGCGTTGTCGTTCTGCAGCGTGGCCAGCGCGCGGCTGACCTTGCGGATCTCTACGCCGCCTTCGACGGGGTAGAACACGCGGAAGCCGTTGACGCGTTCCGACTTGACGAGCTCGGCGGACTCCAGCTTGCGGATGTGCCAGAGGATGCTGGAGGTCTTCATACCGAACTCCTCGGAGAGCTGCTTGAGGTGGACCCCCGGGGTGGCGCGGACGAAACCATACAGCATGGCACGCTGCGGGTTCTTGAGTGCCTCTTTGGGGGAGATGTAGCGGGTGACAAGGGCGAAGCCGCCAGCGGTGAGGACCGCCGTGGCGACACCGGCCAGGGAGAACGAGACGGCGTCGTCGCCGATGGCCTGGGCCACACGGTCGGCGAAGCCTGGCTCCTTGCTCTTGGCAGGCGGCGCGGGCTCGTCGGGCTGCGCGGGCTCTTCGCCGCCGACCAGGTCGGACAGCTGCTGCTGGGCACCTTCCACGTCGATGAGCTCGTCACCGATCAGGGGGATCTCGTCGAGACCGGGGAGACCGGGGTCCGGCTGCGCCGACGCCGGTAGGGCGACCAAGAGGAGTCCAAGGGCTGCAAGGGCCAGCGTCCCGTTGTGCATAGCAAAAGAGGGTGGGGGCCTCCCACACCTTAAGGTTTCGGGCATCGCCCCTACGCGACCCCGGGGGGAACCCCCGAGAGGGCTTGGCGACAGGACCTTTCAGCCGACCGAGTGCGGCCGGCGCTCTGTCGTGCCAGAAGACCATGCTACGACACGGCTTCGAGGCCGTGCGCTCCGATGCGGAAGCGCGCCTGCCGACCATCTTCGATGCTGCGGTGTTTGAGGACCGTGGCACGGCGGGTGCCGTCGGGGCGTTTCTCGAACCTGACGAGCGCTTTGACCAGGTGCTCCATGACGCGCCGTGCGAACGGTTGTGTGGTGTCCTCACCGCCGTAGACCTGCCCCGTGACGAGGACGGGGACATCGGCCTGGCGGGCGAAGTTGGTGAGGTGGTGCAGTTGCTTGTACAGGCTGCGACCGGCCTCCTTCTCCTTGTCCTGGTCGTCGATGTGCAGACGATAGTGCATGTTGATCGAGTCGACCACGATCAGCCCAAGCCCCTTCAACAGGGCGGTCTTCTCGACCATCCGTTCCTGTTGGATGATGTCGAAGGGCGAGAAGAACAGCATCGAGTCCATCATCTCGGCGGGGTCGCCGGCGGCACTGAACACCTGTTCCATGCGACGGGGGCTGACCCCTTCCGTGTCCACGTACGCGACCTTCTTGCCCGCCAGGACGACCTGCCGCGAGCATTGCAGCGCCAGGTTCGTCTTGCCGCTTCCACCCTCACCGAAGACGAGGGTGATGGCGTCCTCTTCCAGGCCCCCGTCAAGCAGGGCGTCCAGGGATGAGCACGCGGTCGACAAAGGCATGGATGGTTTTGCACGGGCGGTCGGGCATTTCAGCACGCCGGGACGGTCATGGGTGTCCGGCCCGTCGGGTCCGCCTTCACCTTGGGGGCCCTACGGGGCACTGGCCCTTTGTCCATAGACCCCGGAAACAGCAGGTCCCTGGCCCTTCAGGGCCCACTTGGCTTTCAGTCATATTCAAGTATAACCTTCCGAAAACCGGTTCTCCATAATAAGAAAATCGGCTCGCCTTAAGTGATTCAGGAGAAGATGGCCACTTACGCACTGGGCATGGAACGGGGCCTCGGCCCGCCTGGACTCGGTGCGTGATTGGTACGCCAATGACCCGCCTGAAAACCATCCTCACGACCCTTGCCATCCTGACCGCCGGACTCGCCGTCCTCATCGCCCCCGGCGCAGGAGCAGCCACCACCGACACCCCCATCGGCTTCGGTATGGAAGCCGGCGCCATCAACGTCCAGACCCAAAACGGCGTCGCCCCCGACTACGGCACCTTCTGGATCGGCCCCTGGACCCTCAACAGCGGCTGGGGCGGACCCGACAACAGCCTCACCACCATGAAAAACGCCGGCGTCACCCCCGCCATCCACTTCTACTACTGGGGCGACGACATCACCCCCGACTGCGTCGAAAACGGCTGCTGGAGCAGCCTCCACAACAGCCACAAGAACAAAGCCGGCTGGAACACCCTCGCCGACCAACTCATCCAACACCTCAACGCCAAGATGGGCGGCGAAGAAGTCGTCATCTTCATGGAATCCGAATTCAACAAAGGCGGCATCCAATCGTACGAGCCCTTTGATGGCTACATGGCCGACATGGCCGACAAGATCCACGAAGGCTACCCCAACGCCAAGATCGTCATGAGCCTCGGCTCGTGGGGCAAGAACTACTGGGGTAACTTCGACCGCACTGCGGCTGCCAGTGATTACATCGGTATCCAAGGCATGCGCGGCTCCACCAAGGACTCGAGTGCTCACTACGATGACCTGTACGAGACCACCCTCAGCAACGCGCAGTACCTTCAGTCTTTGTTTGGTAAGCCGATCTTCATCCAAGATCTGGCTCTCAGCAGCTACCCCGAACCCGCTTACCTTAGCAAGCAGAGCAACGAACTGCAGCAGTTCTTTGACAATCTTGGTGAGTTGAAGTCGGCTGGTGTGATGGCGATCGTGTACCGTAGCTGGAATGACAGTCCGAACATGAATCTGGCCAATTACTACGGTGAGGCTGAGCGTCATTGGGGTCTGTCTTGGTCTGGTACGAGTGATTTGAAGGCTGCTGGTCATGTGTGGGTGGCTGGTGTGAAGGCTGAGCGCAGCAACGCTGCTCCGACCCCCGCCCCCGCCCCTGCGCCTGAGCCCAAGCCGGCCCCGGCTGCCTTCACCGCCTCGTTCAGCGTTCCCAGCAACGTCAACGAATGGTGGGTCGAAGTCAAGGTCCAGGGCAGCGAAAAGATCACGAAGGTCGAGGCCAGCCACAATGGTGGCCCGATGGTCACGCTCCCGGCCACGAGCTGGGGCACCCACGCCAAGAGCTTCCACGCCACCCCTGGTTCGATGGTCTTCAAGGCCACCAGCAGCACCGGCGCCACGGTCACCAGCGACTCGATGAGCTGGCTCGGCGGCAGTGCCCCTGCCCCGCAGCCCGCCCCGCAACCTGCCCCCAAGCCCAGCTTCACCGCGACCTTCACGCCGAAGGCCGTCGGCAACCAATGGTGGGTCGAGACTGCGGTCGAATCCAGCAGCAAGGTCAGCAAGGTCGAAGTGCGCGTCAACGACGGTGCCTACACGACGCTCCCTGCCACGAGCTGGGGCACCTACGCCAAGAGCATCCCGGTCCCCTCGGGCTCCACGGTCACCTTCCGCGCCACCGACGGCAGCGGCCAGACCGTCGTCTCCAAGACCATCGCCTGGGGCACCGCCCCGGCTCCGGCCCCCAGCTTCACCGCGACCTTCACCCCGAAGGCCGTCGGCAACGCCTACTGGGTCGAGACCGCCGTGGACTCCAAGAGCAAGATCGCCAAGGTCGAGGCCCGCGTCGGCTCCGGTAGCTACACGACGCTCCCCGCCACGAACTGGGACACGTACGCCAAGAGCTTCTACGTCGCTCCGGGCGCCATGGTGACCTTCCGTGCCACCGACGACGCCGGCCAGACCGTCGTCTCGAAGGCCGTCGCCTGGAAATAAGACCGTTCCTCCCCCTCAGCCCTTTCTTCTTCCCCGAGCCCGCGGCGGGCCGGGGTCACTTTCCATGCATGCCTCCTTGGCGGGTCGGCCTGCAGGTGGCCCCGGTCCGTCACCGTGCCTGGCGGACACCGCACCTTCAGAAACGGTACGCGGCGATGTCTCCAGGGCTTGCCAACTTGACCTTCGTCGCAACGAGGATCCGGCGTGCCTCGGCATCCTGATGCTCGGCCACGCAGAGCACCAGGTCCACGTCCAACTCGCGGGCCGTCTTGAGTAGCTGCTTGGCCGTCGACACATCGAGCTTCGCCACGACGCGCGCGACGACGCGCTGCGGATCCCCATCCGGCCGCTCGGCGGCCAGATCGACATGGTGACCAGGGATCGTCGGCGCATCCAACACATCGTATCCGGACGCCTCCAGGCGCCGGCGTAGACGGGTCTTGGGGTCGCCGCGGCCGACGTCGTTCTCGCGGCCGCCCAAGGGCTCGCGGACACGCTCGGTCCGGCGCGTGGGCACGTGGGCACGCCGAGGTGCCGAGGTGCGTGTGGGCACATCGCGGCTCGTGCTGCGCGTCGGCGCCTGCTCCAGGGCATTGTCCACACGGGCGCGCAACGCATCAAGGCGGTCGGCCAGGCCCTTGGGCTTGTCCACCAACTCGGCCACGACCGCGTCGGTGTCGTACTTGGTGGCGTCCCTGGGCGGTGCATCGCGGAACAGCGCCTTGGCGACGTCCGCGCTCTCTGCGGCCGCGCGGGCCAGCAGGGCCTCCGCGCTGTTGTGCGGGATCTCTGGCTGCTCGACCTCCGTGACGGTCCAGGGTCCACGGGGATGGCGCGCCCGGTCGGAGTCTCGCGCGGTCAGCGTGGTCTCGCTCTCGGCCAGGAGGTCGCGGATCGGTCCAGCACCGGCCCGGCCAGGCGTCGTAGGGTCGGTCGCGGGCAACGGACCTCCGACGGCCTTCTCGGCCTGGTAGCGCGCCATCTTGCGGTCCACTTCGCGCAGCAGCGCGATGCGCTCCTCTTCCTGGCGGCGGCGTTCGGCCGCTGCCCGGGAACGAGTGGTCTCCTCCGCCTTGCGTTCTTCTTCGGCCTTGCGCCGGAGGCGCTCCTCGCTGACCCACTTGTCCTTCATCTCTTTGAGGAACACATTGGCCTGGAGCCTGAGGTGGTCATTGGCTGCGATGAAATAGACGGCGACCAGTTGCTTGAAGCGCGGTGTGTCCAGCAACGGCCCGATGCCTTCCACCAGGTCGTCGAAGTGCTCTTCCTCCACCTCGGCCACAGACGCCACGGGCAGACGGATGGCAAGGCGCCAGCGGCGACGGGGATCATCGGCTGCCTGGAAGAGGCTGTGGCTGAGCTGCCCAGGGAGCTCCTGGCGCCAGTGGTCGGCCTGCCGGGCATCGAAGGCGAGACGTTCCCGCATCAGGTCCTGCAGGGGCCGGACGTAGACCTGGGCGACCCGTTGGTCTCCCATCAGCAGGCAATGCGTCAGATCCTCCACGTCCGCCGGCTGAAGATGCTCGACCGCCGCTTCCACGTCGTTGACCGGATCAGGCTCCGCCCGCGGGACGCGGATCAAGAGCACGCGGCGCTCTGGCCCTTCCCAGACTTCCGCACCGTACTCCTTAGCGAGGCTGCCCCGCAGACGGGCGGCTTCTTCGGTCGGGATCGGCAGCGGCGCGGCGCGCTGGATAGCCATGGCTAGCCGGCAAGGTCCCGACCCAAGCAAAACCGTGCCGAATCGGATTACCCGCTCCTCTGGGAGACCTGGGACCGGCACGGCGCCGCAAGCCCGGCCCGCTGATGGCTGACGTGCTGACGATCCTTGACCCCTCCATTGATTTCTTCGCGCCTTGCCGATGAATCCCCGATCCGCGGCCCCTCGATGCCTATGGAGCACCGCCATCCCGCACGGCTCCAGATCGTGTCTGGCCCCGGTGCCACCTGATTGTGGTTGGCAGAAGCGCCATACCCCCAACCCCATGGCTGCGTGTAGAACGTCGAAAAAAGTGTAGAGGAGGAAGAAGGAGAGATAGAGGAGGAAGAAGAATAGCCTCTGCGTGTTGATGGGGTTGGTAAGAAAAGGGTTTACCGGTGATTTTGCTCACAGATGAAGCGCTTTTTTGGAGGGCCCTAGGTGTTGCGGGGCTTCCACGCGAAATGAGGGGGTCTCTCCTCGGAGGGGGTCTGCGGGGAGGTCTTCAAGGGGTGTTTAGGGCCTGTTTTGGTCCGGTTCCAATGGCTGCCCACTTTCCACAGGATGCAGTGGTCACCAAGGTCCTGACGCTTCCTTGGGTGGCTCGGGCCAATGTCTGGGTAGCCCCGCCCTTGTCATCGGGTGTCGGTCTGGGCCGAGCCAGCGTTGGCCGTCCAGGGCCTCCGCTGGATCGATGGCTCTGGCACGGGTCGTATCCACGGCCGCCGATGGCCGGCGCCTGGCCGCGCGGGCGTGTCCAGCGATCCGTCACAGGACGACGTCATCATCGCTGATGATGGGTCGGTCGCCGCGGTGGTGGGTCTCACCGGCGCCGACGACCTCGTCGAAGATCCAGGTCTCTGGATCGATCAGTTCCGTGACGTTCAGGATCAGCAGATCGGCTGGGCGCCCCGGCGTCAGACGTCCGACGGGCAAGCCCATCGAGACCGCCGCTTCATGGGTGTAGTGCCAGACCGCCTCGGCGGCGCTCATGCGTTCGGCTTCCACCGGGTGCTGGGTCGCCGAACGGATCCCGTACAGGGGCCCGAACGGCATACCGTCGCTCCCGAAGGCGATGCGCAGTCCGGCCTTCGTGAAGGTCTGGAAGCGGTTGTTCAAGACGAAGCGGTCGCCGATGCGTCCCTCGTACATGCCGCCCTTGGCGCTCCAGGCACCGACGAAGTTGGGTTGGCTGCTGGCCCAGATGCCGAGCTTCGCGGTGCGGGCGACCTGTTCGTCGTGGACGATCTCGTAGTGCTCGAAGCGATGGGCCAAGGGTCGGCGCTTTGCCTGGGGAGCGCCCGGTAGGTGCGGGGCCCACGGGTGGATGTGGCTGTGCTCAGGGTGGTCGGCCACCAGGCGTTCGAACGCCTGCAGACCCTGCTCGACAGCGCCATCCCCGATGACGTGGGCGTGGATCTGGATATCTGCGGCGGCCGCCTTGGAGAACGCGGCATCCAGCTCCGCGTCGGTCCAATTGGCGCGCCCGTGCGTATGTTTGTCGCAGTATGGCTCCAGCATCAGGGCGGTGTGGCCGCCCAGGCTGCCGTCCAGGAACACTTTGAGGCCACCGTCGCGGAACATGGAGACCGGGTCCTCGATGACGTGGGCATCGGGCGCCTCGTCGGGGTTGCCTGCCATGGGGATACCGACCTCATCTGGCCCTGCAGCCCGCAGGGGGCGGCCGGTGCGGAAGCCTTCCAGTCGGATGGCGTCCAGGGCCTGGGCGTAGGTGCTGCATTGGACCCGGACGGTGAGCCGGCCGTCACGGGCGGCGCGGAGCAAGGCGGCGCGGAACGGGAGTTGTTCGTAATCGCCAAGGGCCGTGACGCCGACCTGGTGGGCCACGCGGCAGGCGGCCTCGACGGCGCGGTCCAGTGTCTCGTCGTCGGCCGGCATGGCCTCGTTGAGGTAGAGGCTGGGCTCTTCCAGCAGGATCCCGGTGGTCTCATCCACTCGGTCGTCTGGCCAGCGGGCCTTGATGCCGGGCAACGCGGCGCTGTTGGCCACCGCGATGTGGCCGCAGATCCGCCGTAGCACCATGGGGCGGTCCGTGATCGCGTCCAGTTCGGCGCGGGTCGGGGGCTCGTCGTCGCCCCAATCGGCTTCGTCCCAGCCTTCCGCGGTGACCGGGCCGTCGCCGGGGTGGGCCTCTAACCAGGTCTTGACCCGGGCCAGCGCCTCGGCGCGGCTCTTGGC
This sequence comes from Thermoplasmatota archaeon, assembly GCA_041581335.1. Lineage (GTDB taxonomy): Archaea > Thermoplasmatota > E2 > JACPAO01 > JAHFTW01 > JBFGSX01. The sequence continues at coordinate 12,013 of JBFIDG010000001.1, read as the reverse complement.
GCCCCGCAGGTCTGGTCGGGTGCGCTTCACGCCGACGTGCAGGAAGTGCATGTGGGCGTCGACGAACCCGGGGATCACCACCCGGCCGCCCAGGTCCTCCAGGGGGGCGTCGTGGAGCTTCGCCCAGGCTTCGACGTCGCCGCGACCCAGGGCGACGATGGTGTCGTGGTCCCAGGCGATGCCGTCTGTCACGGCGCTGGGGGTCTCCATCGTGTGGACGCGGGCATTGACGATGGCACGCACGACTGCGGCAAGATCGGTGGCGTCATGGCTGTTGTGCCAGGAAACCGGGCCGTGCCGGGACCATCTGATCACAGTTCCATCGGAAGTAAAGGGGTCGAAAAGAGGGTTTGTTACCAATTGCGCTGTAAAGGGGTCCGTGCATGCTTCGTCTGGTGGCTTTGGCCACCGATTCGGTCGGCCTTACGACTGGATGGGATGCAACTAGGGAAGCAGTTTGGGATGATCCACCTCCCGGAGACCTTCTGCGACCCGCCTTGGCAGCATTTCCATTGGACGGCGAATGATCGATCCCCCCGGACAGGTCCGGTATTCCACAGGAAATGAAGGGGTGTCGTAAGAGGTCGGTCTACCCCTTTGTTGCGCATGCACCTGGAGCGAGCGCCGGGACGCCCGGGTCCGCATCGGCAGTGGTGGGGCGACGGTCGCGGGCCATGCCCCAACGGCCGGGGCGGCGTCCGACGTGCCGTCGCGGCACTACGTGAAGCAGGCCAGGACGCGGTCGTGGTTGATGCCGATCTCGTCGGCGGTAGCGGTGGCCATGTCCGGGCAGGGCTTGGTCCGCTTGGGAGCGTCCGGCTTGGGCAGGTCGCCGATGAAAGCGTCCAGGTCGTCGAAGGTCTCCAACGACATGCCGCCCTGCGCCACCAACTTGTGGGCGCGGGTCGCCCCACTGTCCCAGAGCGTGCGCAGGTCGTCATGGGCCTGCAGTGCCTTGACCGCCGTCTTGGCGCCGAAGCCCTTGATGCCCGGGTGCCAGTCGGTGCCGCAGACAATGGCCACCTGGCGCAGCTGCCAGGTCTCGAGACCATGGGTCTCCAGGTCCGTCAGGCGGTGGAGGAACGTATTCTGGCCGCCGGCCTTTCGCAGGACGCGGGGCGCGCCAGCGACGAGGGCATCGAAGTCCTCCGTGGCGACGGCATCCGCGTGGCCTTCCAGGCACAAGGCGCTGGCGTAGCGTTCGCCGTCATGATCGGCCGTGACCACCGCCACGCCCAATGATTCCAGCAGGCGCGTACAATCCTCGATCATCTGGGGCTCGAAGTAGACGCTGCCCCGCATGAGGCGGGCGAACTCGCGCATGTCGCCCTCTTCCTTCGCGGCCTCGGCACGTGCCAGGTTCTCCTCGCGCTTGCGGATGCGTTCCTGCACCGTCGCCAACTTGCGGGGGTGCACCGGGCCGTCCCAGATGACGATGGGCTCCGCGCCGGCCACGCGCATCTGTCGGATGAGCCCCAAGAACCCCAGAATATGGCTCGTCGCCCGGCCCGTGTCCTTGCTCCGCAGCACGTCGCCATCCTTGCCGCGGATGGTGGTCAGGTAGCGGAACGCCGTGTTGTGGCCGTCGATGGCGATGCGCTTGCCCTCGTACCAGCCGTCCGGGACCGGGTATTGCTCGAAGAGGTCGCGGAGATTGACACCCATCCAGGTCCTCCTAGAACGGGCAGCCACATGGGGGTTTGGGTCGCGGCGGTTGACGGGCCGGCGGAAAATGGGTCGTCGGACGCAGAGGGTTGAATGCGCAGGGTCGCCGGCCCCAGGCCGCAGGCATCTGCTTAAGGAACCGGAGGCTCTCTACGGGTCTGGTCATGGTGGCCGAGGATGACGAACGACTTGGGGACGCGACGTCCGTGCAGGCGTACACCGCCGAGCGTGACATCGCCTGGGTCCGCTTCGCCATCATCGCGTTCAACGTCGCGCTGTACCTGGGCGTCATGCCGCACGACCACCCACAGCATCGGCTGGCGCTCATCATCTGCGCCGCCGCGTCGTTCTACGCGGTCTTCGTGGTCACGGTCCGGCCCTATGAGCGGTTCCACATCCTGCGCACCAGCGCCTACACGCTGGCGACGGATTCCGTGCTCATCGCGCTCTGGCTCTACGCCACTGGAGGCATCCTCTCCCCGTTCTACGGGTTGTGGGCACTGTCTCTCGTCGCGGTGGTCTTCCGCTTCGGCCCCAGCATGGTGGCTCTGGCGGCCGGGATCTACATGGCCGCCGACACGAGCATGCTGGTCGCGGCCGGCGACGTGCTGCCCGAGAACCTGCCCACCATCGCCGCACGCGCCACCTACATCTCCGTCACCGGGGTCCTTGGCATGCTCCTTGGCTACCGATGGCAGGCGGCCGTGCGGGAACGCATGGACCTCGCCCAGGAGGTCCGGCACCAGGAGATGATGGTGGCAGAGGCGGAACGCATCAGGGCCCTCACGGAGGCCGCGTTCGAAGGCATCTGCATCCACCGGGACGGCGTCATCCTCGAATTCAACGAGGCCTTCGCGGCGCTCTTAGGCAAGGGCCGCGAAGAGCTCCTGGGCAGCGACCTGCGGACCCTCGTTGACCCGTCGTCGGCCGAGCTTGTGGAAGACCGCCTGGCGAACCCCCGGGATGAGAGCTACGAACTATGGCTCGGGCAGGGGGATGAGAAGCGGCGCGTCATGGTGCAGGCACGCCCCATCGAGTATCGGGGCATGCCGGCCCGCGTCGTGGCCGCCCGTGACATCACGGTCCAGTTCGAAGCCGAGCGGGCCCGCACACTGGCCCACGAGCAGCAGATGGAGATCGACCGCCTGAAGGAGCTCGACGAGTTCCGCACGCGCTTCATCAATTCTGCCGCCCACGAGCTGAACACCCCCCTGACCCCGATCAAGTTGCAGTTCGCCGTGCTGCGAGACGAATGGCAGGGGCGTCCTCGGGCCCTCGGGCTCCTTGAGCGCAACCTTGACCGCCTAGGGGGCTTGGTGCAGGACATGTTGGACGTGGCTCGACTACAGCGGGGGGACGTCCGCGTCTCGGCCCGGGAGGTCGACCTTGTGCCAGAGCTCACGGACCTCGTCGAGACCTTCGCCGCGTCCGCGCAGGCCGCCGAGGTCTCGTTGGCGCTCGACATGGAGGGGCCTGCCGTCGCCTGGGCGGATCCTGACAGGCTTGCCCAGGTCATGACCAACCTGGTCAGCAACGCTCTCAAGTTCACGCCGCGTGGAGGCGCTGTGACCGTGGCCGTGGCGCCAGCCGAGGCCAAGGTGCGGATCGAAGTCCGTGACACCGGCGTCGGGTTAGGGCCGGATGGACTCAAACATCTGTTCCTGCCGTTCGGACAGGTCCACGACGACCCACGCATCCCCGGCACGGGGCTGGGGTTGTACATCTGCAAGACCTTGACGCAGGCCTTGGGCGGCACCATCGGCGCGATGAGCGAAGGCGCCGGCAAAGGGGCCTGCTTCTGGGTGGAGCTGCCGGCCACGCCGCCTCCCGTCGCCAGCGTGGGGGGCGACGCGCGCCAGCCGGCACCGTGATGAACGCAGGCTGTGCTGGCCGCGCATGGACGTCCTGCCGTTCAAGGGTCGCCGCGTACTGATCACGGGAGCCACCGCTGGCATCGGCGCCGCCACGGCCGAAGCGTTCTGCGCTCAAGGAGCCAGCCACGTCACGATCGTCGGCCGTCGCGAGGCACGCCTTGACGACCTGGCCCACCGCCTCGCCGACAGCCATGGCACCACAGTACATCCCGTCGTCATGGATGTCCGTGACGTCGCCCAGATCAGGGCCATGGCCAAGCAGCACAAGCGGCTCTTCGATGTCGATGTCCTGGTCAACAACGCCGGGCTCGCCCGCGGCACGGACCCCATGCAGGACGCTCGCGTGGAGGACTGGCAGGAGATGATCGACACCAATGTGACGGGCCTCTTGGCGGTCACCCGCGTCGCCTTGCCGGCCCTCATCGAGCGCCGAGGTCACATCGTGAACCTTGGCAGCGTCGCCGGCCGTTGGACCTACCCCGGCGGCGGCGTCTATTGCGCCACCAAGGCCGCCGTGTCGGCCATCACCGAAGGCCTCCGCTACGATCTGCAGGGCACCGGGGTGCGCGTCACCAACATCGAGCCGGGACTCGTGGAGACCGAGTTCAGCCAGGTGCGTTTCCGCGGCGACACCGCCCGTGCGGCCAAGGTCTACGCCGACGCCGACGTGCTGCGCCCTGAGGACGTGGCCGACGCCATCACATGGTCCTGTGCGCGCCCGGCCCACGTCAACATCCAGGAGATGGTGCTCTACCCGACGTGTCAGGCAGGCGTCCGTGACGTGGTCCGGGGCGCGTAGCGCTCAACCGGTCTTCTTCGGGTCCGGGACCTTCGCGATCGGGGTACTGAACTGTTCGGCCTCGGTGCTGCCTTCCATCGCAAGCGTGCTGCTGGTGCCACCACTGATGGCCCGGTAGACCTCGTCGAAGTACCCCGTGCCGACCTCGCGTTGGTGTTTGGTGGCGGTGTAGCCATCGGCCTCCGCCGCGAACTCCGATTCCTGCAAGCGCACGTAGGCGGTCATGCCTTCCTTCGCGTACGCCTTGGCCAACGTGAACATGGACTCGTTCAGGGCATGGAACCCGGCGAGCGTGATGAACTGGAACTTGTAGCCCATCTTGCCGAGCTCCGTCTGGAAGCGGGCGATCTGGTCGTCGTCCAGGTGCTGGCGCCAGTTGAAGCTGGGGCTGCAGTTGTAGGCCAGCATCTTGCCCGGGAACTTGGCGTGGATGGCTGCCGCGAAGGCGCGGGCCTCCTCCATGTCGGGCGTGCTGGTCTCACACCAGATCAGGTCGGCATAGGGTGCGTAAGCGAGTCCGCGGGCGATGGCGTGTTCGAGTCCCGGCGTCACGCGCAGGTAGCCTTCAGCCGTGCGCTCCCCCGTGATGTGGGCGTGGTCGATGGGGTCGACGTCGCTGGTCAGCAGCGTCGCGGCGCGGGCATCGGTGCGGGCGACGATCAATGACGGGACACCCATGACATCGGCCGCCAGGCGGGCCGCCTTGAGTGTGCGGATATGGTGGCTGGTCGGCACCAGTACCTTGCCGCCCAGGTGACCACATTTCTTCTCCGACGCGAGTTGGTCTTCCCAGTGCACGCCGGCCGCGCCCGCTTCGATCATGCTCTTCATCAGCTCGAACGCGTTGAGGGGGCCGCCGAAACCGGCTTCGGCGTCGGCGACGATCGGGACGAACCAATCGCGGGTCACGTTGCCCTCGGACCATTCGATCTGGTCCGCACGACGCAACGTGTTGTTGATGCGTCGGATGACGGCCGGCACGGAGTTGACGGGGTACAGGCTCTGGTCGGGGTACATCTGTTCGGCCAGGTTGGCATCGGCGGCGACCTGCCAGCCGGATAGGTAGATCGCCTTCAATCCGGCGCGGACCATCTGCATCGCCTGGTTCCCCGTGAGGGCGCCGAGGGCGTTGATGTATTCGTCCTCGTTCAGGAGCGACCAGAGTCGCTGGGCCCCGTGGCGGGCCACCGGGTAGTCGAACTGCAGACTGCCGCGCAGGCGCACGACCTCTTCGGCGGAGTGGTCGCGTTGCACGTGCGCCCACCGGGGGTGGGTCTCCCATTCCTGCTGCAGTCGGTCGGCTTGGGCTTGGATATCGGCTTCGATGTTCATGCGGGGGTCTCCTGGAGGGTGGCGTAGGCGGGGATGGTCAGGAACGGGGGGAAGGCGTCGCCCAATGCGACGTCGGCGAGCAACTGGGCTGCCGTCTCGACGGGCGCTTCGGGGGCCTCGTGGGACAGCCGTGCAGCGGTGGCGGTGATCAGGTCGGCGACGAGGGCTTTGGTGACGGGCCGCCCGTCTTCGAGCTGCACCTTGTGCTGGGTCCACTGCCACAGCTGGCTGCGGCTGATCTCTGCGGTGGCGGCATCCTCCATCAGTCCGTGGATGGCTGCGGCGCCGTCGCCGGAGAGCCACGCGACGAGGTAGCGCAGGCCGACGTCGACGTTCTGGGCGACGCCTGCGTGGGTGGTGCGGCCGTCGGGGACCGCGAAGTCGAGGAGGTCTGCCGCCGTCACCTTGATGGTGGTGGGTGGGCGATGCAGTTGGTTGGGTGCGCCGGCCAATGCGGCGTCGAAGATCTCCATCGCCACCTGCACGAGGCCTGGGTGGGCGACCCATGTGCCGTCACAGCCGTCGGCGGCTTCCCGCTGCTTGTCCGCGCGGACTTGGGCCAGGGCGTTCTCGGTGCGCACGGGGTCGGCCCGGTCCGGGATGAAGGCGCTCATGCCACCCATGGCGAAGGCGCCGCGACGGTGGCACGTCTGGATCAGCAGCTGCGTGTAGGCGCGCATGTGGGGCACGCCCATGGTGACCTGGCCGCGGTCGGGCAATGTCTTGTCGGGGTGGCGGCGCAGGGTCTTGATGCAACTGAAGATGTAGTCCCAGCGGCCGGCGTTCAGGCCGACGATGTGGTCTTTGAGCGCGAACAGGATCTCGTCCATCTGGAAGGCGGCGGGGAGGGTCTCGATGAGGACGGTGGCCTTGATGGTCCCCGGGGGTAGGCCGATGGCGTCCTGGGCGTGGCGGAAGACGTCGTCCCAGAGTCTTGCTTCGTCGTGGTGTTCGAGCTTGGGGAGGTAGTAGAAGGGGCCGCGTCCTTGGTCGTGCAAGGCGGCGGCGTTGTGGAAGAACGAGATGCCGAAGTCGAAGAGACTCGCACTGACTGGGTGGCCATCGACGTGCACGTGGGCTTCGTCGAGGTGCCAGCCGCGTGGCCGTAAGATCATCTGGGCGGGGTCGTCCTCGACCCGGTAGGTGCCCTTGGTCGGATGGGCGTAGGTGAGGCGGCCACGCGTGGCGTCGTAGACGTTCTGGTGGCCGGCCACGAGGTTGGCCCAGGTCGGGCTGAGGCTGTCTTCGAAGTCGGCCATGAAGACCTTGGCGCCGGAGTTGAGGGCGTTGATCATCATCTTGCGGTCGACGGGTCCTGTGATCTCGACGCGACGGTCCTGGAGGGCGGCCGGGATCGGTGCGACCGTCCAGTCGTCGGCACGGATGTGTGAGGTGTCCGCGAGGAAATCAGGCGTCTCGCCGGCATCGTAGGCGATCTGCCGTGCCTGCCTGGCGTCGAGCAGTCCACGGCGGCGTCCGTCGAATCGGCGTGACAGCTCCGCGACGAAGGCCAGGGCTTCGGGACTCAGCACGTCGGTGCCGTCCAAGATGGGGGTGGCCAGCGTGAGGCCGGGGGGCACGAGGGTCTCCATTCAGGACGACAGCAGGAGACCATATCTTGAAACTATCGGACATTTACGAATGGCACACGAACATGTTCACCTTTTCGAGCTGCATCGGAAGTGCAGGGGTGGCCAACAGGAGGCGGACCCCTGGACAGGGCCGGGCCTGGCGCCGCTTCCTTGGCACAAACGGATATGCCCGTCCTGGCCGCGTCAATGGCCGTCGCGCTTCTGTGCGGCGCCGGCGGACCCGACGGGCTGGACCCCGTTCTGCGCGTCTTCGCCCGGGGCGCGAGGATGACCGTCCGTCCCGTGGCCGTTGCGGCCGTTCTTGGCATGGCCATTGCCCACCTTCTTGCCGTTCGTGGCGCCTGGTCGCGCAGGCCGGGCCCCGTTCGATACCTCTGTCGCGACATGGCCGTTGGTCTTCAGCGCGGGAGCGGCGAACTGCTCGGCCTCCGTGCTTCCCTCCATCGCCAGCGTGCTGCTCGTGCCGCCACTGATCGCCCGATACACCTCATCGAAGTAGCCGGTGCCGACCTCCCGCTGGTGCTTGGTCGCCGTATAGCCCTGGCTCTCGGCCGCGAACTCCGCCTCCTGCAAGCGCACGTACGCGGTCATCTGTTCGCGCTTGTAGCCCTGGGCCAATTGGAACATGGCGTGGTTGATCGCGTGGAACCCGGCCAGGGTGATGAACTGGAAACGGTACCCCATCTTACCCAGCTCGTCCTGGAACGCGGCGATGCTGGCGTCGCTGTGATGTTGCTTCCAGTTGAAGCTCGGACTGCAATTGTATGCCAGGAGCTTGCCGGGGAACTTGGCGTGGATCGCGGCGGCGAACTGCTTCGCCTCGGCCAGATCAGGCGTCCCTGTCTCGCACCACAGCACATCGGCGTATGGCGCGTACGCCAGGGCCCGTGCGATGGCATGGTCCAGGCCCGCCTTGATCCGCAGGTAGCCTTCCGGCGTGCGTTCGCCGGTGATGTGTGCGTGGTCGATGGGGTCGACATCGCTCGTGAGCAGCGTCGCCGCGCGGGCATCCGTGCGGGCGACAAGGACCGTCGGAACACCTTTGACGTCTGCCGCCAGGCGGGCCGCTTTGAGTTGCCGGATGGCATGGCTCGTGGGGACCAGGACCTTGCCCCCCAGGTGGCCGCACTTCTTCTCCGAGGCCAGCTGGTCCTCGAAATGCACCGCGGCGGCCCCTGCCTCGATCATGTCCTTCATCAGTTCGAAGGCGTTGAGCGGGCCGCCGAAACCGGCCTCCGCGTCGGCTACAATCGGGACGAACCAATCCCGGCTCACGTCCCCCTCAGCCCACTCGATCTGGTCCGCGCGGCGCAAGCAGTTGTTGATACGCCGCACCATGGCGGGCACCGAATTCACAGGGTACAGGCTCTGGTCTGGATACATCGTCTCCGAGAGATTGCCGTCCGCCGCGACCTGCCAGCCGGATAGGTAGATCGCCTTCAATCCAGCACGGACCATCTGCATCGCCTGGTTGCCGGACACCGCCCCCAGGGCGTTGATGTAGTTGTCTCCACCGCCGCCGTTGAGGAGATTCCACAGGCGTTCTGCGCCGTGGCGGGCCAAGGGGTGATCGAACTGGATGCTCCCGCGCAGCCGCACTACCTCCTCGGCGGAGTAGTCTCGTCGCACCCCTTGCCACCGAAGGTCCCGGGACCATTCACGTTGCAGGGCGTCGGCTTCGGCTTGGATCTTGGCTTCGATGTTCATGTCGTAGACTCCTGTAGCGTCTTGTAAGCGGAAAGGATGAGGAAGTCCGGGATCGGCCAGGCCAGGACCGCCCGTTCGAGGAGCCTGGCTGCGGCCGTCACCGGGGCCTGCGGAGACTCGGCGCGCAGGGCGCGTGCGTGTCGCCGGATGCCTGCTTTCAGCATCGATGCATCGACGCGTTCGCCCTCCGTCGTCGTGACCCCGTGGTAGCGCCATTGCCACAATTGGCAACGGCTGATCTCTGCGGTCGCCGCGTCCTCCATCAGGTCGTGGATCGCCACGGCACCGACGCCGGACAACCATGCCGCCAGGTAGCGCAGCGTCACCTCGATGTTGGTGTCGATACCGGCCCGGGTCACGTGGCCATCCGGGATGTGCAGGTCGACGAACTGTTCAGGCGTCACCTGGGGCGTGGTCTGGCGTCCGACCTGATTGCGGGCCTCACCCAAGGCGGCATCGAAGATCTCCATGGCGACCGGGACAAGGTCCGGGTGCGCCACCCATGTGCCGTCGCAGCCGTCTGCCACTTCCCGCTCCTTATCGGCGCGCACCGCGGCCAGTGCGGCCTCCGTGACGTCAGATCGGCGGCGGTTCGGGATGAACGCGCTCATGCCCCCCATCGCCAAGGCGCCACGGCGGTGACAGACCTCGACAAGGCGTTGGGCATACGCTCGCATGAAGGGGGCGTGCATCGTGACCTGGGAGCGGTCGGGCAGGACCCGCGTCGGGTCCTCGGCGAAGACCTTGATGGCGCTGAAGATGTAGTCCCAGCGCCCGGCGTTGAGGGCCACGATGTGGTCCCGCAGCTCGTGCAGGATCTCTTCCATCTCGAACGCCGCGGGGAGGGTCTCGATGAGCACGGTGACCTTGATGGATCCGGCCGGGATCCCGACGGCCTTCTCGATGTGGCCTAGGACGTCCGCCCACAGCCTGGCCTCCTCGCGGCCTTCCAGCTTCGGCAGGTACAGGTAGGGCCCGACCCCGCGGGCCAGCTGCTCCTTGGCGTTGTGGAACACGGTGAGCGTCGCATCGAACAGGCTTGCGGAGATCGGCTTGCCATCGATGGCCAGGCCCGCCTCGTCCAGGTGCCAGCCGCGGACGCGCACCAGTAGCAACGCCGGGTCGGGGCCGACGCGGTATTCCTTGTCCGGCGTGGTCAGCGAAAGCGTGCCGCGCACGGCGTCCATGATGTTGACCTGGCCCGCCAAGGTGTTGGCCCAGACGGGGCTGTGGCTGTCTTCGAAGTCGGCCATGAAGACCTTGGCGCCGGAGTTGAGGGCGTTGATCATCATCTTGCGGTCGACGGGTCCTGTGATCTCGACGCGACGGTCCTGGAGGGCGGCCGGGATCGGTGCGACCTTCCAGTCGCCGTCCCGGATGGCCTGGGTCTCTGCTGGCCAGCCACCTCCGGCCGCCAACCGTCGACGCCGGGCGGGCCGCAGCGCCAGCACTTCCTGGCGCCGTGCTTCGAAGCGTCGGTGGACCTCCTCCAACACGGCCAAGGCCTCCACGGTCAAGACCCGGTCGGCGGCGGCCAGGTCTTCGCTCTCGGTCTGGGCCCCGTGCAGGGCGTCCAGTCTCGGCATGATGAAAAAAAGGGGCCCGAGACCAAAAGCCGCATAGGGACATGGTTGAGGGTGGCGGGGCGGACGCGCTAGGCCTACGGGCGTGCCAAGGGGGCCAGGCACGTCCACCCCAAGGCCTAAGACGCGTGTCCCGGACTGGCGGCCATGCGTGCCATGATGGTCATCGGGCTGTTGTCCCTGACCGTGCTTGCTGGATGCACCGACGAACAGACGCCTCCCGCGGCAGGGCAAGACCCGGCACCGACCGGCCCCGTGGGCAACACGCCCTTCAACGGCACGCTCACCGGCTTCGGCGAGACCTTCGGCTTCGAGATGGCTGGCGGCGGCCAGGGCATCTGGATCCACAACGACATCCTGTACTGGACCAACGGCCAAGACCTCGTGCTGGCCGACGTCGCCGACCCGCAGAACATCGTCCTGCTGGGCAACATCACCGGCATCGGTGCCCGTGACGTGGATGTCCTCGAATGGCAGAACCGCACCTACGCAGCCCTCGCCGGCAGCGGCCGCGGCCTGCACCTCATCGACGTCACCGACCCCCGCGACCCCCAGCTCGTCGGCACCACCGACATGCCTTCGGCCGGCGTCCACAACCTTGCCGCGTTGCAGGGCACCCCCTACATCTACAGCAGCGGCGCCAGCGGCGTCCCGGGTGCCCAAGGGGCCGTCGGCCAAGGCAGCGGCAAGATCGACATCCTCGACATCACCAACCCCGCAGCCCCCGTCACGCACAGCTTCGTCATCCCGGCCATGGTCGGCAACACCATCGTCGAATCCGACGGCTGTCATGACATCACCGTGCGCGCGGACCTGCAACGCGGCTACTGTGCCGGTGGCGGCGGGCGCTACTACGGCGCCGGCGGTGAATCGTTCATCTGGGACCTCACCGACCCCCTCGAACCGGTGTGGCTCGCGGCCATCGACGACCCCCGCATCAAGTACCACCACCAGGCCTTCGTCAACGATGGCGGAGACATCCTCATCATCAACGACGAATACGTGGGCCCCTTCCTGCCCGGCGTCCCCGTCGGTGCCAACAACTGCTTCGACGCAGGCCTTCCGTTGGTCGGCAGCGAAGACCAGATCCCCACCGCTGCGGCGTGGATCTACGACATCAGTGACGAACGCAACCCCGTGCAACTGGCCTACATCCAGAACGACAGCGGCTGGAACGGCGACGGCGTCCCGCCAAGCCCCGCCGAGGGCAACTGCGGCAGCCACTTCGGTGACCTGGTCGCCGGCCAGGAAGCGTTCGTGATGGGCTGGTACCAAGGCGGCACGATCCTCGTGGACTTCAGCGACCCCGGCAACCCGGACGTGCTGGACATCGAACCCGCCGACGGCAGCCACTGGGACAGCCGCTACTGGCAGGGGCACGTGTACCACGCCGGCGCGGACCTGGTGATCACGCCGCTGGTCTGACGGCGATAGCCCCAAATGCCGGGAGCCCCCGGTACG